>CAZKDJ010000125.1:0-12268 GCA_964551295.1 uncultured Anaerolineales bacterium
TTTCTACTTTGTGATTGCCTCCAACTCCTGCACGACGTGCTCTGCATGGCTCAATGCGCTGGAGGAGAGATCGCGCCGGTCCCAGAACGTGCCCGTGTCAATCACGCCGCCCCCTTGGTCGCAGAAATCTATCATCCATTGGAAACACGTCTGACCATCGGCGATAGCGGCTTGATACTCGTTCCATGTCGGCACCAAGTCGGGAACGGAGGATGGCGCGGTGCTTGCCGGGCGGTGGATAGTGTGGTCATATACCGTGGCACAGGAAACGTTTTCTCCCCCAGCCAACCTGTCGAACCAGATTTTGATGGTCAACAGATCTTCTTTGGTCTGTCTGGCGTCGGCCAGGAAGATGGCCGCGACGCCTGAGGCGGGCGGCGGGGCAGCGGTGGCAGTTGGTTGGGGTGGTGATGTTGGTTCTGGCGTGTCGGTTGGCAGCGGCGTTTCGGTCGGTTCCGGCGTGTTCGTGGGGCGGGACGTGGAAGTGGGTAACGGTGTGTCTGTCGGCAGAGGCGTTTTGGTTGGTTCGGGTGTGTTCGTCGGGGTCTCCGTGGGCTCTGGTGTGTCTGTGAGAACCTCGGTAGGGACCATGGTTGGGGCGGAAGTTGATTGGCAAGCCAGTGTGATGATGATTGCCCAACCTATTAGGACGAGCAGCAAAGTGCGGTTCTTCATGTCAGCTCTCCTGTGTGATGGCTTTTTGGCTGGGATAGCGTAGGGCCATGATAGCCTGGTTTTGACAAAGAGTCAAAATTGCTTTTCCGGCCCTGGGCCAGAGGTCAAGGTCGTACAACGGGTAATGGGTGGGATCGCATGTGAGTCGTCGGCATCATGATTGGACAAACCGGGGAAATTGAAGTAAATTATACCTTGGTTTGCTTGCTTCCAACTCATAAAGGAGGTGCCCATGAGCCACTGTCCCAGTTGCGGGCGGTACGCCGGCCCGTACGAAGCGTGCCCCTACTGCGGCGCTCATCTTGCCGGGCGGATGCCCGTTCGCCTGGTCAAGGTCGCTGCCATTCTGCTGGCTACTGCAGGCTTGGTTCTCCTTTGGTTTGCCGCCACCCGGGCCGAGGTGGACCTGATCCAGATCGGGCAGGCCGGCGCAACGATGAACATGGCCTACGTGCGGCTGGAGGGGCGTTGCACGCGCGAGCCTGCATACGATCCCGAGAGCGATTACCTCAGCTTTTGGCTGGAGGACGACACGGGCGAGATCCGCGTGTCGGCCTACCGGGCCGAGACGCGGCAGCTTATCGAGCAGGGCCGTGTGCCCGCACTGGGCGACGTGGTGGAGGTGACGGGGACGCTGCGCGTGCGGGAGGACTTTTACGCGCTGACCGTCAACGTACCCGAACAGCTCAGGATCACGCGCGCCGATCCGGTGGACTTGGCCATCGGCGCCATCGAGCCCTCCGACCTTTACTTGCGCGTGCGGGTGCGCGGCGAGGTGCGCAGCGTCTACGAGCCCTACGAGGGATTGACGCTGGTCACCGTCCGCGACGAGACGGGTGAGATACCGATTGCCTTGAGCGAGGATCTGGTCGCGCTCAGCGGTGCTTTGCCGGCTGTGTCTCCTGGCCAGGTGGTAGAGGTCGTGGCAGCCGTATCCCTGTACGGCGACACGCCGCAGCTCGTCCTTGCTTCCGTCGCCGATGTCGTCGTGCTCGACGAGAGCGTGCGCGTCGTCGCCGAGAAAAATATCGGCGACCTGTCCTCCGAGGATGTGGGCCAGCCGGTTGTCGTGCGGGGCAGCGTCCTCGAAGTGAACCCCTTCTCCGCTGGCGTCAAGTTCACGCTGGACGATGGCAGCGGCTCGGTTAGCCTACTTCTGTGGCAGGACGTCTACGACGCGCTGCCCGATCCGGCGGCGCTGGGCATAGGAGCGGAGCTCCAGGTGCAGGGACGGATCTCTGAGTACGAGGACGAGTTGGAGGTGGTTCCCGAGCTGGCCGAGGATGTGCAGGTTCTTGCCGCCGCACCTGCGCCGCCCGAGACGACCGTCGGCGCGCTGACGACCGCCGATGTGGGGCGCGTGGTGACGCTGCGCGGGACGCTGGGCGAGCGGGAGATTTTTTCGAGCGGGGTCAGGTTCCGGTTGGATGACGGTACCGGCACCATCATCCTGCTTCTGTGGCAGAACGTCTACGACGAGACCCCTGGCGCCGAGCGGCTGGCGACTGGCGTGCAGATCGAGGTGACCGGGCAGATCGAGGAGTACCGGGGCGAGTTGGAGATCGTCCCTGGGGCGGGTGGAGTGAGGTTAATCGGTGGAGATTAGGAGGAGCATGGTGCGAAAAGTGTGGTCTGCGAGTATTGTGATTCTGTCGTTGGTCACGGTGACGGGGTGCGGATGTGCAGATCAGCCAACGGCGACGACAAAGCCGTTGCCGACCGCTGTCTTGGCGACGACTGCGCCGACAGATGTCCCAACGGCGACACCTACGCCGTTCCCAACGGATACACCTGAGCCGACGCGTACGCCCACGCCGACCGATACGCCCGAACCAACGCTTACACCTACACCCGAGGTGGTGCTGGCGCGCATCGGCGACGTTACCGCCGGACGTATCGGCGAGGAGGTGACGGTGGAGGGGGAGGTGGTCGGCACGGAGAGCTTTTCGGCGGGCTTCAAGTTCACGCTGGATGACGGCACGGGTCGGGTCATCCTTCTGATGTGGCACGATGTGTACGACGACTGCTGGGATGCGCCGAAGATTAACCTGGGCGCGCGGGTGCGTGCTACGGGTGAGGTCGGCGAGTATGACGGAGAGTTGCAGATTCAGCCGGGATTCGGCGGCGACGTGGAGGCCGTCGAGGGGGCTGCGCCCTGGGCTCCCGCACGTGATAGCGGCTCTCTCTCTGGCGACGACGAGGGCCAGCGGGTGATGATCGAGGGCAGCGTCATCCGTGTGGAGGGCAGAGATACGTGGGCCAAGGTCTTTGTCGGGGACGAGACCGGCCAGGTGCTGGTATTCATCTATGAGAACGTGCTCGCCCGCATCCCCGGCAACACCGCGCTGGGCCATGAGGGCACACGCGTGCGCGTCGTCGGCACGGTGGAAAGATACGGCGGCGATCTGGAGGTCGTGCCGGCCTTGCCGTACGACGTGGTGGTGTTGGAATAACCGTGTGGAGTTCTGGGATGCGCAAGCGAATTTTGACGGTGGTTGTCGTTGGGCTGGTCTTGGGGTTCGGGTGTGGAACCACGCCTCAGCCGACGACGACGCTGACGCCTACCGTTACCCTAGCTCCTTCGAAACCTGCGTCAACGGCTACGTCGAGGCCTACTGCGACGCCGGTGCCTCCCACGCCTACACTGACTTTGATGCCTACCCCAATTCCGCCCACGTTGACTCCTGCCGCGTCTCCCGCGCCGGTTCCCAAATCGCGCGCCGATTGGATATCGTACACCAACTCTAACAACGTGAGCGGCGTGGCCTTTGACGGCGACGGGTACCTGTGGGCGACGACTGGCGGCGGGGTCGTTCGTTGGAACCTGGCCGACGGCACGTACGAAAAGTACACGTCAGAGGATGGGCTGCCCGGTCACACGGTTACCTCTGTTGCCGCGGCGACTGATGGCACCTTGTGGTTTGGCACGTTGAGCGGCGTCGTGCATTTCGATAGGGAGGCAGCTTCCGCCGGGGGCGCTCCAGACGATGTATGGGGGGCCTATACCTGGGCCGATGGCTTGCCCGGCAATTGGATTACGTCTGTCGCCGTGGCGCTTGATGGTACGGTGTGGGCTGGTACCCTGAGGGAGGGAGTGGCTCGTTTCGATGGCACGACCTGGATCGCCTACGATACAGAAGACGGCTTGGTGAGCAACGACGTCCGTGCTATCGCGGTCTCTCCCGACGAGGAAGTCTGGTTTGGCACGTGTGCGCTGTGGGGTCCCGCCAGCCATGAGCCTCCCCCTTGTTTCGGCGTCTCTCGACTTGACGCTCCTGATAGAGCGTGGACGACCTACACCGTGGAGGATGGGCTGGCGAACAACCGGGTCAACGCCATCGCCATAGCCCCTGACGGTGCGGTGTGGTTTGGTACCGGTCCGCTGGATTACTACCCCTGGGACGAGCAGCCTGGGGAGGGGGGTGTTTCTCGGTTTGATCCTTCGGCCGACTCGGGACACGGGGGCGAAGGCGCTCCTGACGGAGGCGCTCCTGACGGAGCGTGGACGACCTACACTGTGGAGGATGGCTTGGCCGATAACTGGGTCAACAGTATCGTCGTAGCGCCCGATGGAGCGCTGTGGTTTGGCACCGCCAGCGGTCTCTCCCGCTTTGACCCTTCGGCAAGCTCAGGGCAAGGCGGGGAGGCGTGGCAGACGTACACGGTGGCCGATGGTCTGGCGGATGATGAGGTGATAGCGCTCGCTGCAGCTCCTGATGGCACGATCTGCGCCGGCACGGGCAGAGGCCTCTCTTGCTTCGATGGTGTCACGTGGACGACCTACGTCGCCGATGGTCCGGTCACAAATAACGTTCCCGCCATCGCCGTGGGTCCCGATGGGACGGTGTGGGCCGGCAGCGGCGAGCCGATACCTAGCCCCGAGTCCTTGGGGCGTGGCATCTCCCGCTTCGATGGAAAATCCTGGACCGCGTATACTAAAGGTGACGGCTTAGCGGACAACACCGTCGTGTCTATCGCTGTGGCGCCCGGTGGGACGGTGTGGGCCGCCACGGGCGACCCTGACGAGGAACCGACCGGTGTCTCGTACTTTGATGGGGAGGCGTGGACGATCTACACGACGGATGATGGCCTGGCGAGCGACGACGTCCGCTCTATCGCGATAGGGCCGGACGGCGTGGTGTGGTTCGCCTCTCGGCATGGTCTCACCAAATATGATGGCGAGGCGTGGAAGGTTTACGATATCTCTGCTATTCGCGTCGCCGTGGGGCCGGATGGTGTGGTGTGGCTCGCGGACGACGACGGCGTCGTCTCCCGATTTGTCCGGGGGAAGAGCTATCCCGTGAGAGGCGTCCTGGCGAGTGGCAGGGTTCAGTGCATGGCTGCGGGTCCAGATGGTACGGTGTGGATTGGCACCTCAAATGCCGGTGTTTCCTACTTTGATGGTGGGTCATGGACGACCTACACGACCGACGATGGGGTTGTGGATTACTATATCACCGGCATCGTGGTGGCTCCCGATGGGGTGGTGTGGGTTGCCACCAGTAGCGGCGTCTCCCGCTTCGACAGCGGGGCTTGGGTGTCCTTCACCCAGGCGGATGGACTGGCGAGCAACTACGTGCGTTCGGTCGCCGTAGGGCCGGATGGTGCGGCGTGGTTTGGCACCGGGGGCGGCATCTCGCGGTACTTGCCAGATTGACTGGGAAAAGCAGATGATGATAACCGTAGGTGATATGGCGTTGATGTTGGCGGTCTCTGTTGCCGGCGCGGCGGTGGCCTCGTTGCTATCGATCGTGCCA
Organism: uncultured Anaerolineales bacterium; assembly: GCA_964551295.1. GTDB lineage: Bacteria > Chloroflexota > Anaerolineae > B4-G1 > B4-G1 > JAFGED01. The sequence goes on from CAZKDJ010000125.1 coordinate 5,433, forward strand.
GCGCTGCACATCTACAACGTGGCTGGGTTCATCGTGCTGGCGATGGGCGCGCTGGACGAGTTCGTGCCGCCGGAGCTTTTAGCGATGTTCTTTCTGGGGCTGATCACCGGCTACGCTATGCTGAACACCATCCCCAGCATCTTTTTCTCCGCGCCAGACGATTCGACCGTCTTTGTCGTCCTGCCGGGGCAAAAGTACCTGCTCCAGCAACGGGGGTACGAGGCGGTGGTGCTGACCGGCGTCGGGAGCCTAGGGGGTATCGCGGTGCTGGCGCTGCTGACGCCGGTCGCTTCGACTCTCTTCCCGGCGCTGCGGGCCATCCTCCAGCCGCACCTGCATTGGATCCTGTGGACGGTAATCGCCTACATGCTCATCTCCGAGTGGCCCAAGGGCTCTGACCGCGCCCCGGCCGGGTTGCGTCGCTGGTGGGATGGCTGGAAGAGCCTGACGGCGGGACTGATCACCTTTTTGCTTTCGGGCACCTTGGGCTTTGTGCTGCTCTACCGTAGCTTGGTGCCGGTGACGGTCGCCTATCAGAACCTGCTTCCGGCCTTTATCGGACTCTTTGCCGTGCCGTGGGTTTTGCAGAACATCCTTTCAAAGATCGACTTGCCGGAACAGCACATCGCCAGGTCGGTGGACGCAACGCCGTGGTTGGTTTTTCGCGGGACGTTTGCCGGCGCGCTGGGCGGGCTCTTTGCCGCCTTCTTTCCCGTCGTGACCGGCGGCATTGGCGGCTTCCTCGCCGGTCACGCCACAGCGCAGCGGGACGACCGGCTGTTCATCATCTCGCAGGGGGCATCCAAGGTGGTTTACTATGTGGGCGGCTTTTTGTTCTTTTTCGTGCCGGGGCTGCACCTAACCCGAGGTGGGATGGCGTGGATGTTGAGCAGCGTGTGGTCTTCGTACACGCCGCAGGTCTATTATCTGGCGGTGGCGGCTGTCGTGCTCTCTGGGGTCCTTTCCTTTTTTCTTCTTCTGCTGATGGCGCGCTTGGTGATCAAGTTGATCGCCAAGGTACACTACAGGTGGGTCAGCGCAGGCACGTTGGCGGTGCTCCTGGCCATCGTGATCGGGATGACCGGGTGGGGTGGCTTGCTTATCTGCGCCGTCGCCACAGGCATTGGACTCATTCCCGTCTTGTGGGGCTCCCGCCGGATGAACTGCATGGGCGTTTTGTTGCTGCCGATCGCGCTGAATATGGTGGGAGCAGGTGGGACGGTGGCAGGATGGCTGGGACTGATCTAGGGCGTTCTTTTCTCTCCAATCCACAACTGGTGGGTCCCACGTTTTAGAGGTAGCGCCAACCAAATTCCAACTATCTTGCACCAATCTCTACTCCAGTCCCAACCAACGCCAACGGTTTTGGGCTGTTTTTTGTGTTACCATAGGGGTAAGCTGTTTAGGATTTGAGGACAAGGAGGTAGAGATGGGAAACGAGAATGGAACAAATGTTGGCATGTTCACGTGTAATCCTTTTCGCGACTGCCGGAGATGCCCGAAGCGTGGGGGCTGGTCTCACCGGACGAATGGGACCAGACGGATTGACTGGGTGCGGGCAAAGGGTCCTGCGGCCCGCAGAACCTGTAGATCGAAGAAAAAGAGTCCGTGCCGTGTTTTCTCAGTAGGGATCTCGAAGAGCTTGGAGAGGCTAGAATGGGCGAGCTTCAGTACATTCTGATTGTCGACGACGATGAGCGCGTGCTTTTCGTCTTGAGCCAAGCTTTACGGCGGATGGGAGACGGGTATCGCGTTGAGGCAGTCCGGAGCGGTGAGGAAGTGTTGGAGAAGGCACAAGTCAAGCCTTATGATGTTCTCATCACCGATATCGTGATGCCGGGTATGGATGGTGTGGAGTTGACGGAGGCGATTGAGGGATTGCATTCCGACACAGCGGTGATCTGGATCACAGCCCACGGCCGCCATCGGTTCCAGGCCGATGGCGAGCGATTGCACGTTTATCGATGCCTAGAAAAGCCAATCCGGATCGCCGAGATCCGCCAGGCGGTAGTAGATGCGACGGAGCGTGCTGAAAGCTGAAAAGGAGGGATGAGTTTAGTATCAGACTTTGAATCCGTTCAGTGGTGTGGTGCCAGGTCGAAAGCTCAGCAAGGAGGAACTGGTTTGGGTAATTTGCCTGAACGTGGCCCCTTCGGGTTAGTCCTCTCTCCGACGGCAGGGAAGACGCGTACCGGGACCAAAAGTGGCAGGTGTATGACGATCAGATCAAGCGTAAGGTCTTTGACAAGATCGGCGTCGAATAGTAGGTAGGGATGAGTTTCCCCTTCTCACCCGTGGGAGGGAGCGCGCGGGTATGTGCGAAGGGGGAGGGGGATTATGGGATGAAAAAGCGTCTGTTGCTGGGTTGGGTGTTTCTCTTTTTCGTCGGCATTGGGGCGTGCTGTCCCGCGCCGGTTGTTTCGCCCACGCTGGCTGCGTCGGTTCCGGCATTGGCGGTGGGGGAAACGCCCTCCGCTTCCTCACAGGCCAGCGCCCTCGGAGGTGCGACTGCGTCGCTGGTTCCATCACCGACGCCCGCGCCGACCCCGACCCTCGTGCCGCTGCCCTGCATGTGCCTGCGGGAGCCGTTCGCCACCGACGTGGGGAACTGCGGCTCGATTTCCATGTACAACATAGTGCTGGCGGTCGATCCGGCTGCCGCCCGGGTGACGGGTCACCAGGAGATTCGCTACACCAACCAGGAAAGCGAGCCGCTTTCGGATCTGTATCTGCGGCTCTTTCCGAATTCTCCCACCTACGGCGGTGCGATGACGGTCGCCGACGTGATGCTGGCCGGACGGGCTTTAACCCCGACGGTCGAATTGGAGGGCACTGCTTTGCGCCTGCCGCTGGTGTCACCCTTGGCCGTGGGTGAGGCGCTCACGGTGACTATGGCCTTTGAGGTCGACGTGCCGACCTCTGGCCGGACGGGGCATGGGTTGTTTTCTTACCAGCGGGGAGTGATGGCGTTGCCCAACGTCTACCCGCTCATCCCCGTCTACGACGACGAGGGTTGGAACGTCGATCAGGCGCCGGTGCATGGTGATGACGTCTACTCCGATATCGCTGCCTATGACGTTCGGATCACCGCTCCATCCTCCATGCAGTTGATCGCTTCCGGCGGATGCACCCAGCAGTCATCGGAGGGGACGGAGACAACCTGGACGTGTGAGGCGGCGCCGATGCGGGATTTCACCCTCGTGTTGGGGGAGGATTTCCAGCAGCGCAACCGCATGGTGGAAGGCGTGGTGGTCAACAGCTACTTTTATGCGGGACACGAGGCGGGGGGAGAAAAAGCTCTCCAGGTGGCGATCGACGCATTGTCCGCGTTCGCTGATCTCTTTGGCCCTTACCCCTACGCCGAATTGGACGTGGTCGAGACGCCCAATTACCTGGGGGGCATGGAGTATCCCGGCCTGGTCGTCGTGGAGGACGGTCTCTATCCTGGTGTGGTCGGGGTGGAGTGGCTGACGGCGCACGAGGTAGCCCATCAGTGGTGGTTCGGCCTGGTGGGCAGCGATCAGGTGGACGAGCCGTGGTTGGACGAGGCGCTGACCCAGTACAGCACCATGCTCTACTACGAGCGGGTATACGGCGCGGAGCGGGCCGAGAGAATTCGGTATGCAGAGTTCGAGCAGGTTTATCAAAACCTCATCCGGCGGGGACGCAATCTGCCCGTTGGCCTATCGGCTCGGGAGTACCCGGCCGAATTGTATTGGCAAGTCGTCTATGACAAGGGGGCGCTTTATTTCCACGCCCTGCGTGAGAGGGTGGGGGATGAAGCCTTTTTCGATATCCTGCGCACCTATTACCAGCGCCACCGGTACGCGATCGCCACCCCCGAGTCCTTTCTGGCGACGGTGGAAAGCGTGACCGGCAATCCCCATAGAGACCTGTTCGATGAGTGGGTGCTGGGGGAAGCGGCGAGACCCTAAAGGTTTTCGCCAAAGCTATCCGCTGGCAGAAGCGCGTCTTCTAGCACTGACAAGGAAAGGAACAATCGATGACGTTCAAGAGAATGGTGCTTTTGCTTCTGGGCCTCTCGGGAGGACGGCGGCGGTCGCTTACCTGGTAGGCCACTGGCTGCGACAGGCGTATGGTGTCTGAAAAATCGATTGAGGAGGTTGAAATGACCTATAGCACATATGAGGGCAATCCACTTTTTGACAGGAGTGGGTCTTGTAGCGCGGGTGAGAGAACGGGCAGCCTTTTGTTGGTGCTGGTGTTGAGTGCCACTCTGTTGATCTTGACCGCCGCGCTTGCCGGGCGCGGTCAAGCCGGCGCGCGTCCGGCTGCGTTGGCCCAAGGAGCGGCCGTATGGCCCAACATCGCGCTGACGCACACCGTGGGCGGGTTCAGCCAGCCGCTCCACATCACCCACGCTGGCGACGGCAGCGGGCGGCTGTTCGTCGTGGAAAAGGCGGGTGTTATCCGCATCCTGCGCAACGGCAGTCTGGAGCCAACGCCTTTCCTCTCTATCGCGAATCGCGTCGGCAGCGCTGGCGGCGAGCAGGGGTTGTTGAGTGTCGCCTTTCCGCCGGATTATGCGACCAAGGGCTACTTTTATGTCGATTATACCGACGTCAACGGGGACACCGTCGTCTCGCGCTTCTACGTGGACAGCGACCCGGACGTGGCCGATCCGACCAGCGAGAAGGTCATCTTGACCATCGATCAGCCCTACGCCAACCACAACGGGGGGCAGTTGGCCTTTGGCCCCGACGGGTATCTGTACATCAGCACGGGAGATGGCGGCGACGGGGGAGACCCTGAGGGCAATGGTCAGAACCCGGCGACGCTGCTGGGTAACATCCTGCGCATCGACGTCGAGCCTCACGTCACACCGTTCTCTGTGACCCACCGGCTCTATTTGCCCCTGATCATGTCTCAGGGAGGGGGTGGGCTGGCCTATCGTATTCCATCCACGAACCCCTTTACCCAGACGGCGGGCTACCGCGACGAGATCTGGGCCTGGGGGCTGCGCAACCCGTGGCGCTTTTCCTTCGACCGCAGCACGGGCGATCTCTACATCGGCGACGTGGGGCAGAATTCTTACGAGGAGATCGACTTCCAGCCCGCTACCAGCGCCGGTGGCGAGAACTATGGCTGGGCAATCATGGAGGGCGCTCACTGCTACCCCTCCGACCCGTGCGATTCGACCGATTTGGTGCTCCCAGTGGCCGAATACGACCACAGCTTGGGCTGTTCGGTGACCGGCGGCGTGGTCTATCGCGGGCCGGCCCCAGACCTACAGGGAATCTATTTCTACGGAGATTACTGCAGCGGGCGGATATGGGGCTTGGTCCAGGAGGGAGGGGGATGGTCCACGCAGGTGCTGACGAACACAGGCCTGAGCATCACGTCCTTCGGCGAGGACGAGGCCGGAAATGTGTACGTGATCGACTTTTGGAATGGGGACGTGTATCAGGTAGGGGAAGCACCGTGAATGGGAGGTGAAGCCTTGCTAACCCAATTCCAACTTTTCAAACCAAAGCCAGCGCTGCCTCCAACCATGAGCGTCGGCTGGTGGCTGGTTTGCGTGTTAAGATAGAATTGGTGAATTGGGACCGTCGATTCAAAACAAGATTACGGGAAAGGAGAAGGACAATGGCACAGCTAGAGCGCAGGGCAGAGGCGGTTTGGGAAGGGAATTTGCGCGGGGGAAAAGGCCACATCACCAGCGAGAGCGGCGTGCTCGCGGATGTGGGGTACAGCTTTTCGACCCGCTTTGAGAACGAACCGGGTACCAATCCGGAGGAGTTGATCGCTGCTGCCCACGCGGGGTGTTTCAGCATGGCGTTCGCCAACACCCTCGCCAAGAAGGGGTATGAGCCGCAGAGTATCGAAACGCAGGCGACCTGCACGCTGGCCTCACAGGCGGGCGGGGGCTTTGCAATTACCAAGATGCTTCTCAAGGTGCGTGGGCGCGTGCTCGATATCGACCAGGAGCTTTTCGAGCAGATCGCCGAGGAGGCCGATGGAGGATGTCCAGTGTCCAACCTTCTGCGGGAGGGACTAGAGATCGAGCTGGAGGCGACCTTGGTATAGACGTGCGGAAGAAGGGAGAAGACACAACATTCCGATTGGGCATAAGAAGAGATTCTATAGTGAACAAAGAAAAGGAGATATTCACATGTTAGGTGCGCAAATTCAACACTCAGACTCAGTAGATCCAATTTTCGTCACTCCGAGCGGAGCGAGGAGTCTCCCAATGCAGGGCGGAGATTCTTCGCTACGCTCAGAATGACGGTTTCGCAGGTGATTTTCATCAACACGCACATGTGCACACCAAGAATTTGGATCTACTGAGACTGGAAGACGGAAAAGCACGTGCCCGTGATCGAGGCACCGGACGAAGTGGAGGCCGGAGAGGTTTTTGAGGTCAAAGCCAGCATCGGCAAGGAGATTGCCCATCCCAACACCACCGAGCACCACATTCGCTGGATCGCGCTCTATTTTCACCCGGTGGGGGACAAGTTCACCTACGAGGTGGGACGCTTTGAGTTCAACGCCCACGGTGAGTCGGTGAAGGGGGCGAACGAGGGGCCGGTCTACACTCACCACGCGGTCAAGGCCGCGCTCAAGATCAATCAGCCCGGTACGCTCCACGCCCTCGCGTATTGCAACATCCACGGGTTGTGGGAGAGCAAGAAAGAAATCGGGCTAGCATAAGCTCGAAGGACAAGTCGGACTGGGACTGCGGCAGAGCGTGGGCGGCAGTCCCAGTCTCGCGCACGCCAGGGCTCGTCTGCCGAGACCAGGTGCGCACAAGTAAATTCATAGGAGGAACAACAAATGCCAGAGTTTGTCAATCCATTCAGTGGAAAGGTGCCTGA
>CAZKDJ010000126.1:0-12265 GCA_964551295.1 uncultured Anaerolineales bacterium
GGCGGCTACGCCGCCCTCACACCCCCCATCTTCCCCTACTTATTGAGAAGATACGTTCTAGGTTTAGCACAGGCAGTGCCTCTCCAGCCCCGGTGGCGTATAGCTCCGGGGCTTTTTCCGTTTGACTTTTCGCCGATTTGGGGGTATCTTATGGCAGATCCGAGAGGTCTCTGGGCGTTGACCTGGAGAGGAGGTCCCGTATGTCGGAAGAACAAGAACAACTACCCGATTGGCTTCTCAGCATGCGCGGGGAGTCGCTTGAAGAACAACCGGCTCAAGCTCGACAGTCGGACATACAGCTGCCTCCGCTGGAATCGCCACCATTGCAGGAAGAGGGGGCTGGGCCCTCGGTCGAGTCCTTGTTCGATTCTTCAGCAGAGGAGCCGGAGGCTGCTCAGGAGCAGGTTGAGCAGCCAGAATCGGATATGGTCGATCTCCTGCGCGATATGGTGCAGCCAGATGAGGGGTTTGACGAGTATGGGTATAGGGAGAAATCAGACGTCAGCGGGGTGATTCCCGGTATGAAGCCGTGGCAGTCGCTTGTGTTGGCTGTCCTGTTCTTCCTAGATGTGGCCGTGTGCGGCTGTATGGCTCTGACGATGCTCGGGCGCATAGGGTTCTAGTTGGTTAGTTTGTTAGTTGGTTGGGTGTATATCGGGTGTTCTATCTGCGGCCCCAAGGGCCGCTTTTTTCTCTTGAGGTGAGATGTGTGATGAAACCCGAGGCAACTGTTGTCGTGCAAAGTGCAGAACCCCGCCGGACGGCGCAGGTGCGCATGGCCGACGGTCGAGTTTTCGAGGCTCCCGTGGGGACATCGCTGGAGGAGTACATCGATGTGGCGTTGGACGATAGTCCCGTCCCCGTCATCGCAGCGCTGGTCAACGGTGAATTGCGCGAGTTGACCTACCCGATCCATTACGATGCGCGTGTGGATGCGGTACTTCTCTCCGACTCTGACGGGGTGCGCATTTACCGGCGTTCCCTGGCCTTTTTGCTCGTGGCCGCCGTCCGCGAGCTGTTTCCAGAGGCCCAGATTTTCGTCGAGTACTCGGTGCCGTTCGGAGGCTTTTTCTGCCAGGTGAGGGGACGCGAGCAGTTCTCTGTGAAGGAGTTGGCGCAGATCGAAACCTGCATGCGCCAGATCGTTGCCGAGGACGCACCGATCACCAAGGAACGTGTGCCGCTCAGTGATGCGATTGAGCTATTTGAAGACCGGGGTGAGGATGAGAAGGTCAAGTTAATATCGCGCCGACGGAAGGATTACCTGGCCTTGTACAACCTGCGCGGCACCCGCGACTATTTCCACGGCTATATGGTCCCTTCGACCCGGTATCTGCGTTACTTTGCCATCCACCCGTACCCGCCGGGATTTTTGCTCCAGTATCCGCGACGCCACCGTCCGACAGATCTCCTGCGCATGCAGGAGTATCCCCAGTTGACGGCAATCTTTCGCGAGTATGGTGAGTGGCTGCGGTTGCTGGGGGTGGAATCGGTGAGCGCGCTGAACGAGGCTACCGTCAATGGCCGCATTCGCGAGGTCATTCTCGTCTCGGAGGCACTGCACGAGGAGCGCATCGCGCACATCGCTGGTGAGGTTGCGCGCCTTCGAGATCGGGTGCGGTTGGTGCTCATCGCCGGCCCTTCCGCCTCCGGAAAGACCTCTTTTTCCAAGCGGCTGTCCGTCCAGTTGTTGGCCCATGGTACCCGTCCTTTCCCGCTGGAGCTGGATAGCTATTTCGTGGATCGGGAGCTGACGCCGCGGGACGAGAACGGTGATTATGATTTCGAATCTCTGGGCGCGCTCGACGTGCCACTGTTCAATCAGCACCTGCTGGCATTGATGAATGGCGAGGAGGTGCAGCTTCCCCGCTTTAACTTCAAGACTGGCCGGCGAGAGCCGGGCAAGACGATTCAACTCGATCCCGATCACATCATCCTCGTCGAGGGCATCCACGGGCTGAACCCTCAGTTGGTGCCCGATGTGCCGGAGGAGTACATCTACCGCATCTATGCCTCAGCACTGACGCAGCTCAACATCGACCGCCACAACCGGGTGCCGACGACGGACACGCGCCTCCTGCGCCGCATCGTGCGCGATGCCACCTACCGCGGATATTCGGCCGAGGACACGCTGAACCGGTGGGGCAGCGTGCGGCGGGGGGAAAAGTGGCACATCTTTCCCTACCAGGAGAACGCGGATATCATGTTCAACTCGGCGCTGGCCTACGAGCTGGCAGTGCTCAAGCCGCTGGTCGAGCCGCTGCTACTCCAGGTGGAGCATACCAGTCCGCGGCACGTGGAGGCCAAGCGGCTACTCACTTTCCTGCAGTGGTTCGAGACCTGCGGCCCCGATCTGGTTCCCGATAATTCCCTTCTGCGTGAGTTCATCGGCGGCTCGATCCTGCGCGACTATGCGCCGTAGGCGAGCGTAGGACGCAGATTTGCGCTGATTCTCTGCCTTGAGAATCGTACCCCAATCGTCATCCATCCGCAGGCCAAGCGGTGCATCCAAGTTCGACATTCGTCTAGATCGTATGCGAAAAATGTGTTATCATAGTATGTGTCGATAGAAACGTTCATTTTTCCGTAACTTTTGGAGGGGACCACCTATGAACCGGCCCCGAGTTGTCCTCAAGTGGTCAGCTCGCATCATCCTAACCATCGCCATCCTGCTAGCGCTGGGTTTCTTTGGCGCGATCCGCTGGTTGATAGTTGATCTTCCCTCGCCCGACCGGCTGTACGAGCACGCTGCCGCCCCATCTACCCGCATCTATGACCGGAACGGGCGGCTGCTGTACGAGATCCTCGACCCGCACGGCGGCGCGCACACTCCCGTGCCGCTGGAAGAGATTCCCCAGGCCTGCATCGACGCGACGGTTGCCACTGAGGACGCCAGCTTTTACGCCAACCCCGGCGTCGACGGCTGGGCCATCGTCCGCGCGCTGTGGATCAACCTGCAAGGAGGCGAGATCCTCTCCGGCGGCAGCACCATCACCCAGCAGCTCGCCCGCAACCTGCTGCTCTCGCCGGAGGAGCGTGCGCAGGTCACGCTGGAGCGCAAGCTGCGCGAGTCGATCCTGGCCTGGCGCATCGCGCGCGCGTACGGCAAGGACGAGATCCTGACCCTGTACCTGAACGAGACCTATTACGGTAACCTAGCCTACGGGCTGGAGGCGGCGGCCAAGACCTATTTCGCCAAGAGCGCTGCCGAGCTTGATCTGGCTGAGTGCGCGCTGCTGGCCGGGCTGCCGCAGTCGCCTGCTACCTACAATCCGCTGGAGAACCTGCAAGCCGCCCAGGAGCGCCAGGGGGTGGTGCTGGGCCTGATGGTCAAGCACGGTTATCTCTCCCAGGAGGAGGCCGACCGGGCGGTGGACGAGGACCTGCAGTTCGCCTCCGTCGCCTTCCCCATCGAGGCGCCCCATTTCGTGATGCTCGTGCGCGGCCAACTGGAACGCGAGTTCGGCCTTGAGGCACTGTACACGCAGGGCTTGCAGGTGCACACCACGCTGGACCTGGACGCGCAGCACGCAGCGGAGCGCATCGTCGGCCGCCGTCTGGCGCAGTTGGCCGATGCGCGCCAGGGCGGACCGCCGCGCAACGTGAACAACGCCGCCGTGGTCGTGCTCGATCCGCGCACGGGCGAGGTGCTGGCGCTGGTGGGCAGCCCCGACTATTTCGAGCTGCGCATCGACGGGGCGGTCAACGGGGCCGTCACCAAGCGGCAGCCGGGTTCGTCGATCAAGCCCATCACTTACGCCACGGCGTTCGATCCCACGCGCGCCGATCCGCTCACGGCGGCGACGATGATGGTGGACGTGCGCACGATGTTCATCACCCGCGAGGGCGACCCTTACGTACCGCACAATTACGACCGGGAGTGGCACGGCCCGGTGCTGCTGCGCCAGGCGCTGGCCTCCAGCTACAATCTGGTCGCGGTCAAGGTGCTCGATCACGTGGGCATCGACGCCATGGCGGCGCAGGCGCGCGCGATGGGCATCACCACCTTTGACGACGCGGATCGCTTCGGCCTATCGCTGACGTTGGGCGGCGGCGAGGTGCGCTTGCTGGAGCTGACGGGTGCCTACAGCGCATTCGCCAATGGCGGCCGCCGGGTAGAGCCGGTGCTCATCATCCGCGTGGAGGATTCCGGCGGGCGGGTGCTCAAGGTGTGGGAGACCGCGCTGGGAGAGCGGGTGCTGGACGAGCGCGTGGCCTATTTGATCACCGACATTCTGAGCGACCCGTTTGCCCGCATCTCGACCTTTGGCGAGTGGAGCGTGCTGAACCTGACCCGTCCGGCGGCGGTCAAGACCGGCACCACCACCGACTGGCGCGACAACTGGACGGTGGGGTACACGCCCGATCTGGTGGTCGGCGTGTGGACGGGGAACGCGGACAACGAGCCGATGGAGCACGTCAGCGGTGTGACCGGCGCCGGACCCATCTGGCACGACGTGATGGAAGCGCTGCACAAGGGCCGCCCGGTGCGCGATTTCGTCGAGCCGGAGGGGATGGTGTGGGTGGCGGTGTGCGCCGATAGTGGGCTTTTGCCGCAGAGGAGATTGGAGACTGGAGATTCGAGATTGGGACGGGAGCCGGTGCAGTGTTCACATACGGTGAACGAGTCGTTTATTGCGGGTACCGAGCCCAGGCGCGCGGATGATTGGCATTGGGCGTACACGCTCGACGCGCGCACTGGGTTGCTGGCCGGGGCGGGTTGCCCGTCCGAGGCCACCGTGCGGGCGCGCTACACGCTCTATCCCGCCGAGGCGCAGGATTGGGTGGTGTGGCAGAATATACCGCAACCCCCGGATGCGTATTCACCGCTGTGCCCTGGGGGGGAGGAGACTGGAGATTGGAGATTGGAGATTGGGGAGCGTCCGGTCTCTAATCTCCAACCTCTGATTATGACCAGTCCCGATTATGGGGGGCGCTACCGCCTGTCGCCGGAGGTTCCCGCTTCGTCGCAGCAGCTCTTTGTGGCGGTGCGTCCCGCCGAGGGCGTCGCGTTGCGAAAGGTGACCCTCTTTGCAGATGGCGACCCGCTGGCAACGCTGGCCGATCTGCCGTACCAGGCGCGCTGGCAGATGACGCCCGGCACGCACACCTTCTGGGCGGTGGGGGAGGACGTGTGGGGGAACGGGGTGGAGAGCGACCGCGTAGTGATCGTGGTGGAGTAGGAGGGGATTTGAAGATCGGACTGATACGCTTGTTGATCTTGCTCCCGCTGCTGGTCGCGTGTTTGCCTTCAGGCAAAGATGAGGCAAACGCTGTTCAATCCACGCGTGCGGCGCCGTCGAGCACGCCGCGGCCGAGAGCCACCACGGTAGCTAGCCCAAGCCCTACTCCCACGGGAATGGGAATCGTGTGGCCGACGACACCGCCGACCGACACCTCCACACCAATCCCTACCTCTCCTCCAACTGCCCCGGTTCCAGCGCTGTGTCCGTTGGAGTCGATGGCGCCAGAGGGAAAGACCATACGTGTGATCTACGATGGCCTCTTGCTCAGCGAAGAGGGGAGTACCAGGATCTATGAGGGCGGATGGTTTTGGGGACATCCTCGCTTTTCTCCAGATGGCAGCAAGTTCGTGGTGAGCAGAGTGCGAACGGACCATTCCCGGGCTCTGAACACTCTCGTGGAATTATGGGTCATGGACGTCGATGAAGGTGATTGGCGGTTGGTCGTCAAGCCGGAGGACTTGCCGAAGGGCGAAGATGGTCTTTTTAGGATGCCGGCAGGGGTCACGTGGCTCTCCGATAGCCGGACCATCGCTTTCTACACCTACCCTGAGTGTGAGTATGGCTGCCTGCCGAGTGGCGACCTGTGGCTGGCTGATGTAGAAACTGGCGCTATCACTCAGATCTTGTCCGAGGGGGAGGGCGGGCTCTTTGCCTTTTCACCCGATGGAACCCGCGTGGTCGTCACTACGCCCACCAGTGTGACGATGATGAATGCCGATGGGAGCAACCGGCGCTTGCTTGTCGCTTTCGACCCGTTCCTCTTGGAGACTGTAGACGTTTACTATCCCGTGCCGGTATGGGCCCCTGATAGCACTTATGCGCTGATTGCCATTGCTTCGCGGGTCGAGGGTGCAGAGGGCGCCGCCTGGTATTTATCGGACGTCGATCTGTGGCGTTTGCCTCTGGAGGGTGATGCGACTCTCCTGGGGACCCTATCTGGCGCTTTTCCGTTCCCCTCAAAATTCGACGCACTCTGGTCACCCGATCGAACACACACGGCTTACATCAGGCACACCAATCCTTCTCGTGAAACGGGTGAACTCATCATAGGGAGGGAAGATGGCAGCGATCCCATTGTCTATGCTTCTGGGAAGGATGTCGGATTTCTAGGCTGGGCTCCCGATAGCCGTCACTTTCTGTTCATCGGGCAAGGGGAAATTCACTTGGGACAGATCGGAGCTCCCCCGGTGTCTTTGGGGCTGCCGGCATATCGTTCGATCGACGAGTATTTTCGTGCCCTTTCTTTTTACTGGCTAGATGGGGAAACCTTTGTATACATAGTCGAGGTTGGCGACATGTTCGAGATCCGGGTGGCACAGGTTAATGGCTCTTACTGCACTATTTATCATTCCTCCGAGGGGATTGATAATAAATGGGATGCTGCGTTGGTTGAGGCCGAGGCCGTCAGGGGCACAGCGAGGTAAGCCGGGGGCAGAGTCGGGAAAATTGGGGATTATGGGGTCTATGTATGAACTAGTTCTAGATGGATCGACAGTAAGCGCATGGTTCATAGCGTTTGGGAGCGTCGTTTTGCTCTTTTCGCTCTCTCTTATTGGGCTGTGGTTGGCCATCGGCCGGTGCAAGTCGCGGACGCTTGCTCTGCTGTCTGGTTCCCTTTGCCTCATCTCGATCTGTGCGTTTTCCTGTACCACGCTCTCTCCATATGTCTACTACCGACGACATATCGAGCCCGGTATCGCGCTGGGCGAACGGGTTTTCCAACGGTATGAAGAGTATAAGGAGGAACGAGGAAGCTATCCAGCGTCTATCGGCGAGGTTTACTTTGCTGAACTGGATCGCTTCGACCGGGTCGAGGGTGTTCGCGAACAGTCCCCAAGGTGTGATGGGGTTGGTCAAGGATGTCGGGCGATTGGCGTAGAAACCGATGGGGAGCTGGTCGTGCATGTCCACGATGGTCTGATCGCGTGCCAGATTACCAGCCTCTCGCGCCAGTGGGGGTGCCGCGATCAGCGGTGAGAGGATTTGGCTAATGGAAGTAAGTGTGTCATTCCGAACGGAGCGCTGCGAAGCAGCGGAGTCGAGGAATCTTTAATCTCCAAAAAGGTGGGACAAAATGAAAACCCAAAATCGAACGATCATTTCCGTTATCAGTATCATCGCCGTCTTTAGCCTAGCGTGCCAGTGCGCGCTGCCGGCGATATTCACCGGCGAGCCGACGCTGACGCCCACGCCCGAGGGGGAGCCGCTGTCACCGCAGGTGGTCTACGTGGCGCCGGACCGGGGTGAGGAGCAGCAGCTCGACGCCCCGGTGCAGTTCGTCTTTGACCAGGCGATGGACGCCGACTCGGTGGAGGACGCCTTCTCCATCGAGCCAAGAGTGAGCGGCGAGTTTGAATGGGTCACCGACCGGGTGGTGCAGTTCGAGCCGCGCAAGGGGTTCGACCGGGCCGAGCGGTACACCGTCATCATCGAGGACGAGGCCCGCAGCGCGCACGGTGAGCGGCTGAAAGACGAGTTCCAGTACCGCTTTACCACCGTCGGCTTTCTGGAGGTGGCCTCCGTCTATCCCGACGACGGCACGGAGGAGGTGGCTATCGACGGCTCCGTCACTGTGCTGTTCAACCGCCCGGTGGTGAGCCTGGTCGCCATCGAGGATCAGGATACCCTGCCGCAGCCGCTGGCATTCGATCTGCCGGTGGAGGGCACGGGGGAGTGGGTCAACACCTCGATCTATGCCTTCACCCCCGACGAGGGATTCACGCCCGCCACCACCTACGAGGCGCGCATCGCGACCGGGCTGGAGGATACCACCGGTGGTGTGCTGGAGGAGGATTTCGTCTGGGAGTTTACCACCGTCATGCCCGCCGTCGTCGCCACCTATCCCGGCGCGGGCACCGTCTACGTCAGCACCGAGCCGACCATCTATGTGGCCTTCAACCAAAAGATGGACCGCGCCTCGGTCGAGGCGGCCTTTGAACTGGCCAGCGTTCGCACCGACGAGGCGGTCGCGGGCACCTTCGAGTGGCACGACGCGGGGCTGGTCCTGCCCGACCGCGAGACCTACGAGCCCTACGGTTGGTTGTGGGATTCGGGTGCCGGGCCGGAGCGCGTGGGAGTGGAGACGGTGGGCTTTACGCCCGGCGAGCCGCTCGACTTTGACGCGCGGTATATGGTGTCCATCAGCGAGGGCGCGTGGGGAGCCACGGGAGGCGCCGGTGCTTTCAAAAAGTACAGTGCCTCCTTTACCACCATCGCCTATCCCAGCGTCGTGCGTACCTCACCTGCCGACGGCGCACGGAACGTCGACCCCGGTGGCGGGCTAGAGATTGACTTCTCCAGCCCCATGGACCCCGATTCCTTCGCCGGCAACATATCCATCAGCCCGCCTGTCTCGGCGACGCAGGTCTATACCTACTGGCACGATAGCCACACCCAACTCAACATCTCCTTCCCTGTCCAGCCCAACGCCGATCACGCGGTGACCATCAGCGGCGATGTGAAGGGGCGTTACGGGCACGTGCTGGGGGATGACGTCACCGTGCGCTGGCACACAAAGTCGCTGTCGCCGATGTTCTACCTGAACTCGCTTGGCACCGTGGGCACCTACAACGCCTACTCCGAGACCGTTTCCTACGTGACCGTGCGCAACTTGGGCCGGTTGGACTTCTCCCTGTACCGCATGTCTACGAGTGATTTCATCAAAGCCAACGGTGATTGGAAGTTTTGGGACAACTACCGGGGCAGTGATGAGAACCTCGTCCGGCAGTGGTCGATGGACGTGGAGCCGCTGCTGGACAAGCGCGCCATCTATGGCACCCGGCTGTCGGAAAGCGGGTTCCTGGAGCCGGGTATCTACTACCTGGAGACGTCCGTGTCTTCAAGCGCGGTCTATCCCGAGGCGCAATCCTATTCCGTGCCCGAACGGCAGAAGCAAATGCTGGCCGTCTCCCGCTACAACCTGACCCTGAAGAAGAGCACGAGCGGCGTGCTGGTCTGGGTCACCGACCTGCGCTCCGGCGACGTGGTGCCCGGCGTGGACGTGGCGGCGCTGCGCGGCACGAGCCTCCTGGCGGATGGGACGACGGACCAGGATGGCGTATTCGTCGGCGAGTACACGCTCTCCGATCGCTGGGACTTGGTGTATGCTTTTACCGGCGATCGGGGTAGTCCAGGTGCGGATTTCGGCGTGGGGGTCTCTGGATGGAGCAACGGCATCTCAGCCTGGGATTTCGACCTGCCGGTGGCGTACGACCAACCCTACACGGCTTACTTTTTCACCGAGCGGCCCATCTACCGCCCGGGCCAGACCGTCTACTTTAAGGGCATCCTGCGCGGAGACGACGACGCGCATTACTCACTGCCCCCGGCGGGCGAGGTTCAGGTCACGATCTATGATGCGCAGGGCACCGAGGTGTACGACGAGGAGCTGCTCCTCAGCGATATGGGGACGGTGGACGGGGAGTTGGAACTGGGCGAGGAGGCCTCGCTGGGCAGCTACTCCATCCAGGTGAATTACGGGCGCTCGTACTATGGCGCCTCCTTCCTGGTGGCCGAGTACCGCGCGCCCGAGTTCCAGGTTGAGGTGCAGACGGACGCGGACGAGTACACTCAGGGGGACGAGATCAACGTCACCGCCCAGGCGAGCTACTTTTTCGGCGGCGCCGTCGCTGATGCTGAGGTGCGGTATGCCGTGCTCTCTGCCGACTACTACTTCAACTACACCGGCAGCGGATGGTGGGATTTCACCGATGCCGACTTTAGCGCGTGGTGGAATTGGTACGGGCGGCGCAGCTCTTACGGCGAGTTGATCGCCGAGGGGGAGGGGGTGACGGACGCAGAGGGCCGCTTCACCTTCAGCGTCGACGCCGACATTGCCGAGAAGGTCAACAGCCAGCGCTTTACGCTGGAGGTGACCGTCACCGACATCAACGACCAGGAGGTCTCTAACCGCACCTCGGCGCTGGTGCATAAGGGGGCGTACTACATCGGCCTCAAGCCGGAGCGGTACGTGGGCCAGGTCGGGGAGGACGTCAGCGTCAACATCATCACCGTCGATTGGGCCAGCGAGCCCTCGCCGAACAAGGAGCTGACGGTCGTCTTTTCCGAGCACAACTGGTACAGCGTCAGAAAGCAGGCCGAGGACGGGCGCTACTACTGGGAGAGCGTCGTCGAGGATACGCCCGTCTATACCACGACGGCGATGACAGACGCCGAGGGTGAGACCAGCGCCAGCTTTGTGCCGGAAAAGGGCGGCATCTACAAGGTCACCGCTATCGGCGCTCCCCCAACCTCCCCCCCGCGGGCGGGGGGGAGTAGAGGGGGGGAGGTGCGCAGCTCGACCTACATGTGGGTCAGCGGACGCGCGTACGTCAGTTGGCGCATGGATAACAACGACCGCATCGACCTGGTGGCCGACAAGCGCCAGTACCAGGTCGGCGACACGGCCACCATCCTGGTGCCCCACACGTACCAGGGAGAGGTCCAGGCGCTGGTCACCATCGAGCGAGGCAGCGTCTACGATCACTGGGTGGAGACGCTGGAGACCAACTCGGAGCAGCTCGAGATCCCCATCACCGAGGAGATGATCCCCAACGTCTACGTCTCCGTGGTCATCGTCAAGGGCGTGGATGAGAGCAACCCGTATCCCAGCTTCAAGGTGGGCTATGCGCGGCTGTCCATCGACACGACCGAGAAGGAGCTGACCATCGAGATGACGCCGGACAAGGGGTCCGACGAGCACTACCAGCCCGGTGAGGAGGTGTCCTACGACATCCAGGTCACCGACGGCGCCGGGGAGCCGGTCGAGGCCGAGCTGGCGCTCAGCCTGGTCGACCTGGCGGTGCTGACGCTGGCTGACCGCCGGCAGCCGGACATGGTCAGTCACTTTTGGCGCGAGCGGGGCATCGGCGTGGATACGTCCAGCTGTCTGGTGCTGTCCATCGACCGCGTCGCGCAGGAGGTGGGCGAGGAGGTCAAGGGTATGGGCGGTGGCGGCGGCGGGGAAGAGTTCGGCCCCGTGCGCAAGGACTTTCGCGATACCGCCTTCTGGGACGCCGTCGTCACCACCGGCGCAGACGGCAAGGCCCAGGTCAGCGCCGACCTGCCCGATAACCTGACCACCTGGCGCATGTCTGCCTGGGGCGTCACCGCCGAGACGCTGGTGGGCGAGGCGCAGGTAGACGTGATGAGCACCAAGGATCTGCTGGTGCGGCCCGTGATCCCGCGTTTCTTCGTCGTCGGCGACGAGGCGCGGCTGGCGGCGGTGGTGCACAACAATACCGAGGACGATCTGGAGGTGACGGTGTCCTTTGAAGCCGAGGGGTTGCGCGTAGGGGCGCATCGCGATGCGCCCGTACAAGTGAGCATTCCGGCAGGCGATAAGGTAAAAGTCGAGTGGCTCGTGGTGGTGGAGGATGTGCAGGAGGTTACGCTGTTCTTTGGCGCGCGAGCGACGGGGTTGTCCGACGCCGTCGAGATCCCCTTGCCGGTCTATCGCTACAGCACGCCCGAGGTGGTCGCCACCTCCGGCGTGATCAAGTCGGATGGAGAGCGACTGGAGGCGGTGGCCCTGCCGCCCAGCTACGATCCCACCCAGGGAGAGCTATCCGTGCACGTCGAGCCGTCGCTGGCGGCGGGGATGACGGAGGGGCTCGACTACTTGAGGCACTATCCCTACGAGTGCACCGAGCAGACGGTCAGCCGTTTCCTGCCCAACGTGGTCACCTACCGGGCGTACAAGGAACTGGGGCTCGACCGGCCCGATCTGGCGGCGCTGCTGCCGGGGCAGGTCAGCGTGGGTTTGCAGCGGCTGTACAACCGGCAGCACTATGACGGCGGGTGGGGCTGGTGGATCAACGACGACTCCAACCCGTACCTGACCGCCTATGTCATGCTGGGGCTGATCGAGGCGCAGCGGGCCGGGTTCACGGTCGATGAGGAGGTGGTGCGGCAGGCGGCGAGCTATCTCAAGGGCAGCCTGAGCGGCACGCGCGACGTGGAGGAGCACTGGCAGGCCAACCGGCGCGCCTTTATCCTCTACGTGCTGGCCGAGGCCGAGA
>CAZKDJ010000127.1:0-12178 GCA_964551295.1 uncultured Anaerolineales bacterium
GGAAACAGTTCACTTTTCAGCCTTAAATGGTTCACTTTTCAACTTTAACTGACATGTGTGGAAAAACTATTGACAAATTGCATATAGTGTGGTATTCTTGCTGGGGCATCTGAGAGAGTTTGGCCTGGGTCGTATTGGCGTCACATCTGCCGGGCGCTCCGCGACGTTCATGTGGAGAAATGACAAGGAGGGCATCATCGAGATTCTGCTGGAGCAGAGAACGGGAGTGGCATGATCGAGAAAATTGCTGAGGCTCTGCGGGGGGGGGCAGGACCCCGAGCTGGGCAAGAGCCTTGTCGAGTTAGGCATGGTACACGACGTGCAGGTGGATGACGGGGTTGTGCGTTTCACGCTGGCGCTGGATGGCGTGCGCGACGTGCAGGTCGATTTGCAAGAGATGACGTCGGAGGAGAAGGAGCGCATCTGGCCCAAAAAGGGCCAGCAGAAGCGCGAGCCTGGGGCGGCAGAACACCTGAACAATATCGGACGCGTGCTGGCGGTGATGAGCGGCAAAGGCGGTGTGGGCAAGTCGTCTGTGGCGGCGATGCTGGCCGTGGCGCTGCGGCAGCAAGGGAAGCGCGTGGGCGTGCTGGATGCCGACATCACGGGTCCCAGCATCCCCAAGATGTTTGGCCTCAGTGAGACGCCGCCGATGGGGCCGGTGGGTATCTTGCCTGCCGAGACCAAGAGCGGCATCGAGGTGATGTCGATCAATTTGCTCCTGCCGAGCGAGGACGAGGCCGTCATCTGGCGCGGTCCGCTCATCGGCGGGGCGATCCGCCAGTTCTGGGGCGACGTGGTGTGGGGCGATCTGGACGTATTGGTCGTCGATCTGCCGCCGGGCACCTCCGACGCCTCGCTAACGGTGATGCAATCCATTCCCCTCAATGGGGTGGTGCTGGTGACCTCGCCGCAAGATTTGGCCGGGATGGTGGTGCGCAAGGCGGCCAAGATGGCCTGGCAGATGAAGGTATCCATCGTCGGCCTGGTGGAGAACATGAGCTACACCATCTGTCCCAAGTGTGGCGAGCGCATCGAGGTCTTTGGCCCCAGCCAGGCGGTGCACACGGCGAACCTGCTGGGGGTGCCGCTCCTGGGACAAATCCCGCTGGATCCTGACCTGGCCCGCCAGTGCGACGCCGGTGAGATCGAGGACTATACGACGGACGTTTTCGAGCCTATCGCGCAAAAGATCGCGGACCGGGCGTCGGTGCGGCCGGGCACGCCGATCTTTTAGCGATGAACACCTACCTGGACTGTTATCCCTGCTTTCTGCGCCAGGCCCTGGAAGCGGCACGCATGGCCGAGGCCGACGAGAGCCAGCAGAAGGCGGTGCTTGATCGCGTGCTCAACCTGCTCAAACACATCGAGCCGGCGAGCACGCCGCCAGAGATCGGCGACCGGGTGCACCTTATCGTGCGGGAGGAGGTGGGCGACGGCGATCCGTACCGGGCGATCAAGCAGGCCAGCACCCGCCAGGCGCTACAGCTCTACCCCAGGATGAAGGCCCTGCTGGCGCAGGCGGACGATCCGCTGGAGGTGGCCGTCCGGTTGAGTATCGCGGGCAACATCATCGACGTGGGACCGAATCGGGAGTACGATCTGTGGGATACGGCGGAGCGCGTGTTGACCCAGCCTTTTGCCGTCGACGATAGAGACGCTTTCCGCAAGGCGCTCTCCAGGGCCGATCGCGTGCTCTACCTGGCCGATAACGCCGGGGAGACGGTCTTTGACCGGGTGCTGATCGAGACGCTTGACGTGCCCGTCACCTACGCGGTCAAGGGCGGGCCGACGCTGAACGACGCGACGCGGGAGGATGCGCTGGCCGCCGGCGTGGATCAAGTGGCACAGATCATCGACACCGGCCTGGACGCTCCGGGGACGCTTTTGTATCGCTCTGATGGGCGTGCCTGCTCGGACGAGTTCCGCCGAAAATATGATGAGGCGGAGTTGATTATCGCCAAGGGACAGGCCAACTATGAGACACTGAGTACAGAGGGGCCAAAGGTTTTCTTCCTGCTGCAGACCAAGTGCCCGATCATCGCTCGCGATGTGGGCGTTCCGGTTGGGAGTATCGTGCTCAAGCAGGGACGGACGTAAACGCGGGGGGGCATACGGTTGATGACAGAAGCAGGTGAGACGAGTCGCGAAGTTCGATCCGCATCCGGTTTACCGGTTCGATTATACTTTTATCAGGAGGAACGCAAATGAAGATCGTTGTATCGGCCAATGGCGCCGGCTTGGACGCGCCGGCCAGCCCGGTGTTCGGGCGCTGCCCGACGTACGTTTTCGTGGACACGGATTCGATGGCTGCGGAGAGCGTCGATAACCCGGCTATAAACGCTGCCGGCGGAGCGGGCATCCAGGCGGCCCAGTTCGTCGTCGAGCGCGGGGCGCAGGCGGCGGTCACCGGCAATATGGGCCCCAACGCGTTTAACGTTTTCCAGTCCGCCGGTGTGCCCATCTACCTTTTTGGGGGTGGGACAGTGCGAGAGGCAGTTGAGGCGTACAAGACGGGCGGACTTCAATCCAGCGTCGATGCCACTGTCCAGGCCCACGCCGGAATGGGGATGGGTCGGGGCATGGGGCGCGGGATGGGTAGAGGAATGGGCCGCGGAATGGGTCGTGGGATGGGCATGGGCGGCGGTGTAGGAGGTGCTGTTTCTCAGGCACCGTCGGCTGGTCCTGTTCCCTCGCGGGAGGAAGAGACCGCCTCTCTAAAAGATATGGCCAGTGGACTGCGCAAGCAATTGGCCGAGGTGCTGGAGAAACTTGATCGATTAGAGAAGGAGGAATGAACTGATGCGGCGCGTAACACGCGTAGCGATTTCGGCAGATGACAGTAACGGGCTGGATAGTGTGGTAAGCCCACACTTTGGACGTTGCCCCTACTATGTGCTGGTGGACCTCGATGGGCGGGAGGTGAGCGAGGTCAGCGCGGTGGAGAATCCCTACTACGGCCAGCACACGCCGGGAGCGGTGCCCGGTTTTATCCAGAGCCAGGGGGCTGATGTGATGCTCGCCGGCGGGATGGGCCGGCGGGCCATCGGTTTCTTCCAGCAGTACGGTATCCAGGCAGTGACCGGGGCCGCTGGCACGGTGCGCTACGCCCTGGAGCAGTATCTGGGTGGAGCACTGGAGGGAGCCGCGCCGTGCCGCGAGAGCATCGCACATAGCCACGACGAGGTCGTTGCCGAGGGCGAGTACGAGGAGGACGAGGCCGGCAGGTTGCGCGAGGAGATCGAGATGCTGCAACAGCAGTTGGACGCGGCGATGGAACGGTTGGAGGGGGTAGCTAAATCAGATCAAACAAAGGAGCGACAAAAGCAATGAGGCAGGACGTGAGCAAAGAATATCCGATCGTGGTCGTGGGGGGAAGTGCTGCCGGGTTGACCGCCGCGATTACGGCGCGGCGTCACTACCTCGACAAGAAGGTTCTGTTAGTGCGCAAAGAGAAGCAGGTTCTGATACCTTGCGGCATTCCCTATATCTTTGGCACCGTTGGCAGTCCGAGCAAGAACCTCATACCGGATGCCGCGCTGGAAAAGAACAGTGTCGAGTTGCTCGTCGCCGAGGCCACGGACATTGACCGTGAGGCCCGCGTCCTGCATACTACTGAAGGCGATGTGGGGTACGAGCGATTGATCATCGCTACCGGGTCGCGGCCCGCCATGCCGCCGATACCGGGGTTCGATCTCGATGGCGTCTATGCAGTGGTCAAGGACGTGGAATACCTGAGCGGACTCCAGAAGCTACTCGAAACCGCCGAGAACATCGTCATCATCGGCGGTGGGTTCATCGGCATCGAGTTTGCCGACGAGATCAACAAAACCGGTGATAAGAACATCACTGTGGTCGAGCTATTGCCCCATTGTCTCGCGCTGGCGTATGACGAAGAGTTCTGCGCCGAGATGGAAGAGGTGCTCGAGTCGCGCGGGATCAACATCCGCACGTCCTCCAAGGTGGAAAAGATCGCCGGTGCAGAAAGCGTCGAGAAGGTCGTTCTGTCCGATGGCGAAGAGATCGAGGCCGACATCGTGATCATGGGCATCGGGGCCGTGGCCAACGTGGACCTGGCGCAGAAAGCGGGGTTGCGCATCGGCCTGACGGGCAGCATCGCGGTGGATCGGACGATGCAGACGTCTGACGAGAACATTTACGCCTGTGGAGACTGCGCCGAGAAGACATCCTTCTTTGGCGGTCGGCCCTCGCCGCTGAAACTGGCGTCCATCGCCACGTTCGAGGCGCGCATCGCCGGGGCCAACCTCTTTGGCATCCGGCGTGAGAACGTCGGCACCGTGGGCGTGTGGTCGACGGCCATAGGGGGGCACGCACTGGCCACCGCGGGACTAACCGAGGAAATGGCCAAAGGGCGTGGCTACGACGCGGTCGCCGTGACCATCCAGGGTCCAAACCGCCATCCTGGTCTCATGCCGGGTGCGGCAAATACCAAGGTCAAATTGGTATTCGAGCGCAACTCGGGCGTGATTTTGGGCGGGCAGGTTATGGGGAGCCCTGCAGCGGGTGAGATCATCAATGCGATCTCGGCCTGCGTGCAGAACCGCATGACGGCGGAGGACATTGCCATGTTCCAGACGGGCACGCATCCTGCGCTGACGGCTTCGCCCATTGCCTATCACATGGTGAGTGCCGCCGAGATGGCCATCAAGCAAATGCGCGCGTGTGGAGGTCAATCATGACAAAGATACTCATCATCGACGACGACCCCGATTTCCTCCTCGCCGTGCAGATGGTGCTCGAGGCTCACGACTTTGCGGTGGATACGGCGACGACGCCCGAAGAAGGCGTGTCCAAGGTATTGGACACAGAGCCAGACCTGGTGATCCTGGACGTCATGATGCCCATGGGGTACGAGGGATTTGACGTCGCGCGTGAGATCAGAGAGAAGCACGGGTTGGTAGACCTACCTATCGTCATACTCACCAGCGTGCACAGCACCAAAAAAGTTCCCTACCGCTTTGCCCCCGATGAGGAATACTTGCCGGTGGACGTGTTCCTGGACAAGCCGATCGAGCCGGAGCAGCTCGTCGAGACGGTTCAAGAAACGCTGGGCGAGCGTCGAGAAGAACCCGATTACCCGCTATAGTGTTTGCGGAGTTTGTCACGCAGTCCTGGCTTTCCCTGGGCCATGAGGAGACTGTGTGCCTTCCCGTGGTTCCTTCGCCGATCAGCCCATCCGCGAGCAAGATCAGTTGGGTGTAGAGTAGCCTGTATTGGTAGAGAGTGACTATGCAATTGAAACACTATCTGGGGATGATTTCGCTGTTTTTGGCATTGGCTATCCTGATTGCCGGGGCGCGCGTGGCGCGCGCCGGAGAGGAGGCGGTGGTGCGGGTGGTCTATTTCACCTCCGCCGAGTGCCCTCACTGCAAGGCAGTTTTCGATGAGGTCCTGACACCGCTGCAGGAGGCGCAGGGGTCTCGGTTGCAGATCAAGCTGGTCGATATCTCCGATCCGAACGAGCCGGGGGGCATCAACCCGACCACCTATGAGATGTTGATCCACGCGGAGGCGATGTTCGGCGTGTCCCCGGAGGAGCAGGGGCTGCCGATGCTCGTCGTCGGTGATCGGGCGCTCGTCGGCGAGGGAGCCATCCGCGAGCAACTGCCGGGCTTGGTCGACGAGTACCTGGAGGCAGGAGGGACTGCGTGGCCCGATATTCCGAGGCTGGCGGAGCTTGATGCCGGGATGGACGATCCCAATCCAGGCGTTAGCTCTAATCCGGGCTGTGGGCCGGATGAGGAAATCTGCGAGGCGCCGGCGCCTGTGTGGATGGCCTATTTTTATGAGGTAGGCTGCCAGGATTGCAGCCGCGCCGAGTACGACATCCGGTACGTGGAGACCAAGTCCCCGCAGGTGATGGTCGAGGAGTATAACGCGCAGAGTGACGCGGCCCTGATCGAGTGGCTGGGCGCGCGCTTTGGCGTGCCGGAGGCGCAGCGATTGGCAACACCGGCGCTCTTTGTCGGCGACGATTACCTTATCGGCGCCGGGATCACGTCTGAGGCGGTGTCCACCCTGGTCGAAAAGTACGCGACCACCGGGACGCAGCGCGTGTGGTCCGATTTCGACCCCCAGGAGGCGGAACAGAACATCGTCGCGCGCTTCGAGTCCTTTGGCGTCCTCACGGTTGCCTTCGCCGGTCTGGTGGATGGCCTCAATCCCTGCGCCTTTGCCACGTTGGCTTTCTTCGTGTCCTACCTGGCGTTGAGCGGCCGCCAGGGCAAAGAAATCCTGATCGTGGGCGCCGCCTTTACCCTGGGCGTGTTCCTGGCTTACCTGTTGGTGGGGCTGGGGTTCTACAAGGTGCTTGACCTGCTGGGCGACCTGTTGACGACGCTGGGGCGCTGGGTGTACGGGCTCACTGGCTTGTTCTGCGCTGTGCTGGCGGTGTTCAGTTTTCTTGACTTTCTCAAGGCCCGGCGCGGCGAGATCGGCGACATGGCACTCAACTTGCCACACAAGCTGCGCATGCGCATCAACGCCGTCATCCGCAAGGGGCGCAGGTCGCGGGCGTTTGTGGCCGGCTCCTTTTTTACCGGCATAGCCGTCTCGTTCCTGGAATTGGCCTGCACGGGCCAGGTTTACCTGCCTACTATCATCTTTGTGGTCAGCCAGCCGCAGTTACAGGCGCGGGCGGTCATATTTCTCATCCTGTACAACGTGCTGTTCATCATACCCCTGGTGGTGGTTTTCGTCCTGGCCTGCTATGGCACCGGCTCAAAGCAGTTGACGCGCTTCCTGGAGCGCCGGGCCGCGACGGTCAAGCTGGGTTTGACGGTGCTGTTCGCCGCGTTGGCCACTTGGCTGCTCGTCTCTGTGGTGGTAGGATGATAGGCGGACGGACAGTTTGGGTAGATGCAGTGGGGGATATCGCATGCCAATCTATGAGTATAGCTGTCGTGACTGTGGCAAGACGTTCGAGGTGCTGGTGCGGGGCAGCGATGCTGTCACCTGTCCGCGCTGCGGCAGTTCGTTGCTGGACAAGTTAATCTCGGCCCCTTTTGTATCGAGCGGGCAGGCGGCCCGGCAGGCCGGGCGCACCTGCTGTGGCCGAGAGGAACGCTGTGATGCACCGCCTTGCTCTGAGGGCAGCGCGTGTCGGCGGGGATGATGGGAGTGTGTGAGCGTAACGGAGCACACCGACGCGCCAGTGACGCGGGTGTGGGCGCGCGTGAAGAACGCACTCTTGCCCGGTTAGCATTCCGCTTGGAGAAGGTGCGACCATGATCGCCTTCGGGCCGGTTCCGTCCCGTCGTTTGGGTCGCAGCCTGGGAATCAACAACATCCCGCCCAAGGTGTGTACGTACTCCTGTGCGTACTGCCAGTTGGGGCGCACCATCAAGATGCAGGTGGAGCGCCAGGCGTTCTATGAGCCGGAGAGAATCCTGCAGGATGTCCAGGACAAGGTCGAAGAGGCAAAGGGAGTTGGAGAATCCATCGACTATCTGACCTTCGTGCCCGATGGTGAGCCGACGCTGGACGTCAACCTGGGCCGCGAGATCGAGCTGTTGAGGCCATTGCACATCGAGATCGCCGTAATCACCAACGGCTCTCTCATCTGGCGCGAGGATGTGAGAGAGGCGCTGATGAAGGCGGATTGGGTCTCTTTGAAGGTGGACGCTGTACAACAGGATGTCTGGCGGCGGGTGGATCGGCCTCACGGCGCGTTGCGGCTGGACGCGATTCTCGACGGGGCGCTCCAATTCGCGCGTGAGTTCGAGGGGCAACTGGTGACAGAGACGATGCTCGTGGAAGGCCTCAACGACAGCGGCGATCAAATCGAGCAGGTGGCCGGTTTTCTGGCCGATCTGCGACCGTCGATGGCCTATTTATCGATCCCCACCAGACCGCCTGCCGAGACGTGGGCGCGCACCCCTCAAGAGGCCGTCGTCAATCGGGCCTACCAGATTCTCAGTGAGGGCGTGGATAGGGATGGCAAACATCCCCTGGTGGAATACCTGATCGGTTACGAGGGCAACGCGTTTGCCTGCACCAGCGACGTCGAGCAGGACCTGTTGAGCATCACTTCGGTACACCCCATGCGGGAGGAGGCCGTGAGCGAGTTCCTGGAGCGGGCCGGTGGCGATTGGTCGGTAGTGCGCGACCTGCTTGCCCAGCGCCAGTTCGTAGAGACAGAGTACGGGGGACGGAAATTCTATTTGCGGAGGCTGTGTCGCTCCGGAGCGGGTGCGGAGCACCAGTCCGCTCAGGAGCATTAGTCGGGGAGGTCAAGGCGTATGTATAGCACCATATTGGTTCCACTGGATGGGTCGAAGCGCGCGGAGAGGATACTGCCCCATGTGGAGGAGTTGGCCCAACGCTACAACGCCAAAGTGGCTTTCCTGCGGGTGGTCGAACTGCTCCCCACCATTGCCGGCCCTGAGGGGATTTCGATGGCCTTCTATCAGGATCAACTCGACCAACAGGCACAGGAAGCAGAAGCCTATCTGGCGGCAAAACAGGGCGAGTTCCGTGAGAAGGGCATACAGGCTCAAACGTGTGTTGCCCACGGACCTGTCGTCGAAGCGATCATACAGGCGGCCAAACGCGAGGGCGCGGATCTCATCGCTATGGCCAGTCACGGCCGCAGCGGACTGTCGCAGGTGTTCTATGGGAGCGTGGCGGCCGGCTTGCTGCACCGCATAGACCGCCCCCTGCTGCTGATCCGGTCGCAGGATCGCGAGTGATGGCAGATGGGGCAAGTGGTACCCAGTAGATAGCCAGAGTGGTACGCGGGAGATGATATGTGTCAGGCAACGGTTTTTATGGGAGACGAACGAGTCGCGCAGGAAGTGATCAGGCTGGATCAGGTCGAGGGGGGCGTGCGTTTAGCCACCTTTTTCGAGGAGCCACAGCTCGTGCCCGGTCGCATCCAGACGATAGATTTTCTCAAGCACCGGGTGATTCTGGAGCCGGTAGAGGAGAGGGAGGGGGAACATGAGTGAGACTGACAAACTGCGGGTGTTGCTGCCTCACTGGATCGAGCACAACGGCGAGCATGCCTGGGAGTTTCGCACGTGGGCAGAGCGGGCAGGCACAGCGCGGGATGCGCTAGTGGCTGCTGCCGATCTGGTTGAAGAAGCCAACGCACAATTGGAGGAGGCGCTGAAGCAACTGGGCGGTCCGCTGGAGCATCATCACCACGATTGACTGGAGGCGGTATGAACACCGAGCGCTGGGGTTGGTATTCGGTCGCCATTAACGTCGTTTTGATAGCCATCAACGCGGGGATTGCCCTCGCCTCTGGCAGTCTGGCCGTCGAGGCGGAGTTGGTTCACAATCTGGTGGACCTGTTGGCGGCGATAGGGGTGCTGGTCGGGCTAAGGCTCTCCACGCGCAAGTCGAAAAGCTTTCCCTACGGCCTGTACAAGCTTGAGAACGTGATCACGGTGGTGTTGGCCGGGATGATCTTTTTCACCGCTTACGAGATTGCGCGCGATGCGCTTTTCAAATCGGCGCGTCAGGCCACGGTAGACCTGTGGATGCTGGGCGGCGTGGTCGTGGCGGCCGTCATCCCCCTCGTGTTCAGCCACTTTGAGCTGCGCGCCGGACAGGCGGCCAACTCGCCGGCCCTCATCGCCGATGCCAAAGAGTACCGCGCCCACGTCTTTACCACCGGCACCGTGTTCGCCGCACTGCTGGCCCAATGGTTCAACTTTCCACTGGACCGCGTCGCCGCGCTGATCATCGTCGTCGCCATCGCCAAGACCGGCTGGGATCTCCTGGCCGACGGGATGCGCGCGCTGCTGGACGCCTCGTTGGACGCCGAGACGCTCCTGGAGATCCGGGAGATCGTCGCCGCCGAGCCGGCGGTCTCCGTTCTGAAGTGGGTCACCGGGCGCAACGCCGGCCGCTTCCGCTTCGTGGAGGCCGAGGTGGCCCTGCGGGTCCACGATCTGGAGAAGGCGGAGGCGATCACCCGGCGCATCGAGACGCAGATCCGCCAGGCCGTGCCCTACATTGAGCGGGTGCTGATCCACGCCGAGCCGATGGAGCGCACCAACCTGCGCTATGCTATCCCGCTGGCCGACCCCGGCGGAACTATCAGCGAGCATTTCGGTGAGGCCCCTTACTTTGCCCTGGTCAGGGTGCGCTTGTCCGATGGGGCTATCGAGGAGCAGCAGGTCGTTGCAAATCCCCACCAGGATGTGGAGAAAGCCAAGGGCATCCGGGTGGCCGAGTGGCTGACGGCTCAGAAGGCGGACGTGATCCTGCTGCGGAGTAGCTTGCAGGGCCGGGGGCCGGTCTATGTCTTTGCCGATGCGGGAGTAGAGATGGAAGAGACCGAGGCGACGACGCTATCGGCGGTGATTGACGGGGTCAGCGACCGATGATGGAAGAACGAGATGGACGCTAACCAATTGGGAATTGTAGGCGCTGGACTGTTTTTCGTCATCATTTTTGTCTCCGGTTACTGGCTGAGCCGTTCTGGAAAGCCGTACAGCGTGATCGTTCTGACGATCCATAAACTGATCTCGTTGGCGGCGGTCGTTTTCCTCGTCGTCACCATGATCCAGTCGCACCGGGTGGCTGCACTGAGTGTGATTGAGCTCGTTGCCGGCGTGGTCACCGGTTTGTTCTTTCTCAGCCTCATCGTTACCGGTGGTTTGTTGAGCAGCGACGAGCAGATGCCAGCGGTCGTCTTGAAGCTGCATCAGATAGCGCCGTATCTGACCGTGCTCTCCACCGCCGTAACCCTGTACCTTTTGCAGAGCCGCGGCTAGTGCGAGGAAACAGGCCGGGCGCCGCTTCCCCGACCTGTGGTTTCAGGAAGGTGATGTTCCGAGGCCCGAACTTGCCGGAGATGTCCCCTGAGCAAGTTCGGGCCTCTCTCATCAGTCGCTGTGGGACAGAGGCTGTCGTTGTGCAAGTATCTTCTCAGGCCTGGGCGGAGCTTGGAATTTGACTAATCGGGTTGGCTCATGTCCAGACAGAGTGCGAAGTAGGCCCAGTCAGGCAGCAAAACGGCCTTCCGAGCACCAGTTCTTGACATGAGCCATCGGGTTTTATAGCGGCCAGGATTGCCCCGCCGACGGCTGCTGCGCCTGCACCGACGGCGAGGCCGCACACGATGCCCAGGAGGAGGAACACCTGCGGGTTGACGCCCGCCATGTCTAGCCCGCGTGAAAGGCGGATGATTTTGATGATAAAGCTGACCACGCCATTGATCCCGCTGCCGATCAAACCGGCGATGGCGCCTGCCCCGGCTCCTTTCCCAGGGGTGCGCGGTGGAATCAGAAACAGTCCTGCCAGCGCACCGATGCCCACGTATACCATGATGCTTACCCCACACAGGACGTACACCAAAATCCCCGAGATCGGCAAGAGATTGTTCAGGGCGGTCACTATCAGCAGTATCACTAATCCGATCAATCCTGCCTTTATCCCCGCTTTTCCGATCATTGTAGCCTCCCAAGATTTACAGCGAAAAGACCTCGGAGGTCTTTAAAGAGCCTCTTTGGTATGAACCGGGCTCGGTTAAGATGACTTTGCGAAATCATCGTCTGAGACCTCCGAGGTCTGGAAGTTTGGATCTATTCCGTCTCAATTTCCACCAACGCCGTCATGCCCCAGTATAGCGGAGAATGGCTGTCAGCCAAGTCGACCGTCACCGCGTACACCACGTCACCGCGATAGTCTCCCGGCGCCAGCGCAATCTCGCTCACTGTGCCCACGAATATCTCGTCCGGCAGGGCATCCACCGTCACCACCACCTCCTGCCCCACCTCCACGCGCACCACGTCCAGCTCCGTCAGGTCCTTCGTCACCGCCTGCAATTGATCCAGTGTCGCCAGCACCAGCGCCGATTGACCCGCACCGATCGTGTCCCCGACGTCGATGTTCAGCGTCGTCACCGTCCCGTCGAAAGGCGCCTCTAGCCGGGCATCCGCCAGCGCGCTCTCCGCCTCCTCCAGCGCCAGCGCCGCCGCCTCGATGTCCAAACGGGCCGCCTGCAGATCCAGCGCGTCCGGCTCCTCCAGCACCGCCTCCAGGTCCCGCTCCGCCTGCTCGACCGCGCGATACGCCTGATTGACCGCGTTCCGCGCCGACAGCAACTGGAACTCGGCGTTCTCCACCGCCCGGTTGTACTGCCCCTCCGCATCCAGGTAGGCGTCGTGCGCCCGCGCCACCACGCTGTCGCCGATGTGCTCCA
>CAZKDJ010000128.1:0-12102 GCA_964551295.1 uncultured Anaerolineales bacterium
AACCGAATGGCTACTGTCAAGCTTGTAACAAGAAGCACCACACGGCCCTCTGTCACCAACTCTCTTGGGAAATTCAAGAAGTGCGTGATAGGACCGCTTGAAATCACACCAATCCCCAATACAAATGCGGCAAGGACTAGATAAGTCGACAACGCCGTAGACACAAAGCCACTTAATGCCTTCTGATCCTCTTGAGCACTGTACTCAGCCACGAACTTGGTAATAGCGGGTGTTAGACCAAAATCCAGCAGAAGCAAGTATGCCATAACAGACCGGATTGTGGCCCATAGACCATAGCCATCCTGGCCAGTGTATTCTAGGATAACTGGTGTGAGCAGGAAATTGCCAAGAAC
This sequence comes from uncultured Anaerolineales bacterium, assembly GCA_964551295.1. Lineage (GTDB taxonomy): Bacteria > Chloroflexota > Anaerolineae > B4-G1 > B4-G1 > JAFGED01. Next base: position 354 of record CAZKDJ010000128.1, read on the forward strand.
AAAAATGGCAAACCGGAAATAGCTCGTGGACAATCCACGAATAATATTGAAAGCATGCGTTGCCTTTACATTCAACGGTGGGCTTTCCCTAGCGACTCTCTCGCTTCCAAGTAGTCTGTTAAAGCCTCTTCCCAAGATCTCATGTCGTCCAAGCCAATGCCGCGCAGCGCAGCGTTATCCAGCACCGAGTAGGCCGGTCGGCTGGCCACAGCGCCAAAAGACTCCGTGGTAGTCGGTTTGGCATTAGGATTCAGACCCGATAGTTCCCAGATCTTGCAAGCAAACTCATACCACGTACACTCGCCCACGTTGGTGATGTGATACAAGCCATAGTGATCCGTCTTGATTAGTTGAGCAATCTTGTCGGCTAAGTCGAGCGTATAGGTAGGAGAACCCACCTGGTCGTCCACAACCTTAATATCACGTCCTTCGCAGGCCAGACGAAGCATAAGTTCGACAAAGTTACCCCCCTTGCCACTCGCACCAGCTACGCCATACAGCCACTGCGACCGCACGATCCAATAACGATCCATGATATAACGTATGAAACATTCACCCGCCAGTTTAGCAACACCATAGACGTTGATCGGGTGAGTAGGATCAATCTCGGTGTAGGGCGTCCGGCGCTCGGTATCGCCCCCAAACACATAGTCAGTGCTCATATGAAGCAGCGCACAGCCCTGTTCTTTGCAGGCCAAAGCCAGATTCCGCACACCACAGGTGTTCACGGCAAAGGTCTTTTCCACATTGGTCTCGCATTCATCCACTTTGTGGTAGGCAGCGGTATTGATCACCACATCAGGCGCATAGCGGCGCAAGGTCACTCGCGTACCTACCGGTTCACAGATGTCTATGTCTTGATGGCTGAGAGAAACTAGTTGCTCATTAGCCAATTTCTTGACCAGATCACTACCGAGCTGGCCATTCGCACCAATTAGCAGAACTTTCATGATCTTCTACTTTCTCGGTTCGGTGCTTCAAAAACCGAACCAGTGACACTTATGATCTGCTGTGCTTCCTCCAACAAGCGCATCCAACGGATATTGTAATACCGTGGATTGTCAAAATCATCATACCCATACTGCCGAATCTTGTCCACCATGTCTGTTACTGAATCCTCGACGCCGATTTTAGGACGGAAACCAAGCTCGCGCTCAACCTTCTCAGTAGAAACTCGATAACTGCGCACGCCTTTGTAGCCATAGTCAGGGCGAATCTCTGCATCTACACCGGCTTGACGCAACCCCTCGCGCACTCGCAGAGCCAACTCAGAGATACGGTAGTTGCGGTAAGAGATGTTGAAAATCTGACCATTTACCCTCTTCTCCCCTACCTGTATAGCCAAGACGTATGCACGAGCCACGTCACGTACATCCACCAGAGGCCGCCACATTTCACCACCATAGTGCAGACTAAGATATCCCTGTGTCAGTGCAAACTTCACAAAGGTATTAACCACTAAGTCATACCGCATTCGATGTGAAAAGCCATAAATGGTCCCTTTGCGCAAAATGACTGGACAAAAGTCATTGTCAGCCATCTCAAGCAGCAGGCGCTCGGCGTCATATTTAGAACGAGAATAGGCCGCCCGTGGCACTACCTCGGACGTTTCATCCTGCAATATATCTTTTTCATCATCACCTACCCCACGATCATAGATGGAACAGGTCGAAGCAAAAGCATACCTTCGCACGCCACATTTCTTACAAAATTCGGCCAGCTTAACCGAGGCAACAGTATTCATCTCATGATTAGCCTGCGGGTTGTACTCGGCGGTAGGATCGTTGGACAACCCCCCCACATTCACTACCGCATCTACGCCTTCTAGCACCTCCGGACCTAAAGTGCGCATATCCCCCACTACTAGCTCCACTCGGTCGCGGATTTCCCTTAGACCACCTTCGCCGTAGTAAAGCCGATCAAGTATCTTTACTGCATACCCTTGTTCTAGCAATTCCTCTGTCAGCACTGAGCCCACATAGCCCGCACCGCCTACTACTAGAACCTTGCGCATGTTATTTTCCCTTTACCGTCCAAACATCACCGAAAGAATCAGGCGAAATACGCATCTCGTCTGGCTCCTCCCGATTGTATGTGTGGCTGGCGGTGCTTACCATCTGCGTGTCATCTTCCAAAGACATCCACCCGTGATAAACACCTGGGGGCACCACGATCAACCGTGGCTTCCGCGAACTGGCGATCACTGTCATCATCTCACCGTAGGTGGGACTTTCCTCACGGTCATCCTTCAACACGAACTTGGCGCTGCCGTGGCTGATAGAGAACCAGTCCCACAAACTATTATGTTTGTGAAACGCCCGGACGGCTCCCCGCACTGGATCACCTACTAAATACACTTGCCCGAACTTGTGTATCACGCCATGAGGTTCAGGGTCCTTGGCCTCTCGGGCAATCTCGATGAGATATCCCCGATCGTCTTCATGCACAACCAGATCGATAATCTTAACTCCATCAATCATAATGAATTCCTCCTCAAATCGTAATCCAACGTGACATTTGGTCAATCAGATTCTCACACCAGAAAAACCGGTAACGCGAACGAACTACCTCGCTTTTTGCCCATTATCACACGTTTTTCTTCACCATCACTCCTGAAACTTGTCATGGCCACTAGCAGCTTTCACAACGGCCTTCGCCTGCGCCTCAATCCAGGGGTACGTCCGTTCAATCCCCTGCCTCAAACTAATCCTCGCTTCCCATCCCAGCGACTTGATACGTGCCTTGCTAAAATTGCGTGCCTGTACGCCTACCGGCCCTTCTACATACTTAACACAAATCTCCCTGCCCGAGACATCAATTATTGTCTTTACTAACTCGTCTACTGTTACATACTCATCGCCGCCGATAATGGTCGGGCTTTCTAGATTCGATTGCATCAGCATGTAGACACCATCGACCAGATCGTCCACATAAGTGTAAGCACGGATGGCTGTTCCATCACCCCATACGGGAATCGTACCACCATCTTCAGCCATCGCTACCTTGCGGCAGATAGCAGCCGGAGACTTCTCCCGCCCACCACGCCAGGTGCCCTCTGGCCCGTAGCAATTCTGAAAGCGGGCGATTCGCACCTCAATCGGGTAGTGACGCGCGTAGGCCAGGGCCATCCGCTCGGCATAGAGCTTCTCCCAACCATACTCATTATCCGGCATCGCTGGGTAGACATCCTCCTCAGCCAAGGCGGGCTCACCGGGTTGCATATTGCGATACACACAGACTGACGAAGAGAAAAAATAACGCCCCACGCCAATGCACGTCGCCGCGTCGATCATATGGTTGTTGATCAGCGCGCTATTACGCATGATGTCACATTCAGCGGAGTGGATAAAGCCCATGCCACCCATATCAGCAGCCAGCTGATAGACCTCATCAAAAACCTCGCCGTTCCCCAGGTTAACTGCCTCCCAGCAATTATGCGGCTCCCGCAAGTCCAACAGTTGGAACTCATCTGCCTGCGTAGGCATGAACTCGTGTTCCTTTATATCAACGCCGCGCACCCAATAACCCTCGCGCTTTAGCTTCTTGACTAGATGCCCACCGATAAATCCACCGGCGCCGCAAACCAAGGCTCTCTTCATAAACCCGAACTCCTCCGACTAGATAATACGGTTGCAAAGACCACTGATTCAAAACGCCAACCAAGCTAATAAGGGCGAGGCGATCTCGTGGGCCGCCTCGCCCTCGCGATCTCGCGCTACGCGACCTCCTTCTCCGTCTCCAGGCTGCCCGCGTGGCCCGGCAGGTCCCTCGCCGTCACCACCACCTTGGCCGGCCCGCCGGGGTGATCCACCGTCGTCTCGTACCGCCACCACGAGCCGCCGTCCTCCGGCGTGGCTGCGCCCGCCTCCACCAGCGTCCCGTCCTCCGTGGCGATCACGAACTGCACCGTCTCTACCTGCACGTCGTCCCGCGCGTGGGCGCGCAGCACCTCGCCCACGCCGCCCGCCCAACCTACCAGGTCTATCTCGTTCACCTCCGGCGCGTGGTACCAGTCCGCCACCACCACGCCTGCCCTGAGCCCGTCGAAGGGTTGTACGTCGTCTGCGGCGTCCCGTCCGCCTTCCCGGCGTACGCCGGATTGTCCCTGGCCGTCTTGCCATAGGCCGTCGCCTCCCGGAACCGCTCGCGTGCCTCCTGCTGCGCCGGCGTCGGCTCCCTGTCGCTGGGCCGTGGCTTGGTGCGAATGATCGTCTGCCCTCCCTTGCCACCCTGGACCACCAACTGGTCGCCCAGGGACCCACTCAACCCTTGGATCACGATGTTCCGTTCCACTTTCGCCATTTCAGATTCTCCTTGTCGCTTGTATTGAGAAATCAACCGGAAACACCTATAACGCACCTATATACTACCGATAACGGACCTATACCCTCATCCGGCATCACCTCCTTTCGCTTGCCCGTTGTGGGTGTGAGATCTTTTACGCGTGGATTTTAGGGATTCCCCCCAGCCGCGTCAATATTCACCCTCCCGCAGGTTTGGGCGCAATCTCTGTCCAAAGATGTGCTCTAACAGCCAATCTGGCCCATTTGCCCCGCCATCTGCGAACCTGCGGGAGGGTAGGCTGATGACTACGCATCTTTTCAATAACTTGGAATGTGGGGCAAATTGGCAATTTGCCCTACGCGCTGCCCCAGCATATTGAAAAGATACACGATTGCTTTCCTTACTGCTTCCGACGCCGGCTAGCCACGACGCCGGCGACCAACAGCCCACCCAGCAGCAGCCCGCCCAGGGGCAGGCTGGAGGTGCCACCATCGGGCGTCCCGGCGGCGTTTCCCAGGGCGGTGAGGCGCGCCTCCAGGTCGGCGTTCTGCTGCTCCAGCGCCGCGATCCGGGCGTCCTGTTCCTCGATGGTTTCGGCCAGGGCCTGGTTTTCGGCGTCCAGCGCCTTGACCGCCTCGATCATGTACGCGTTGTAATCGTGGGGAAAGTAGAGCGCCTTGGCCTTTTCGCCTGCGGGAATCAACGCCGCGTCGCTCCCCTGCGGCTCGCGCTCCTCGACCCAGTCGGGGAACACCTCTTCCACGTCCTGGGCGATCAGCCCGGCCCGCGTGCCGGCGCTGTGCTCCTCTGGATTGATCCACTCGAAGGTGACGCCCTGCAACTGGTTGAGTACGTCGAGCGCGCGTTGTCCGTCGATAGGTTCGATGTTCTCTTTCAACCTTGCGTCGGAGGAATCGGACCACGATCCACCCCCCGGTTTACCGGCAGTGCCATTGACATGTAATTTGTAACCCGGACTCGTCGTTCCGATGCCGACGTTGCCGCTTCCATTGAAGTAACTATTAGCCCCAGCGTGAATTAAAACATCGCTATTTCCACTAGTGTCTCTAATGTACATTGCTCCATCACCACCGCCACTTTGAAAGAATGAGAATAGTTTGACATCATCTGATGCTGTCAGTCTCATTATGTCATTCAACCCTGCTGTGGAAACTTTAGCTTCTAAAGGTGCCCCCGGCGACGCCGTCCCGATGCCGACGTTGCCGCCATCTTGAACCACAAACAGCGAGTCACTTCCCGGCTTGACCTCGAACGCCCCAGCCGGCGACCACGTCCCGATTCCCACCCGGCCGTCGGACTTGAGGGTCAACAGACTACTGGGCGCGCCGGGCTGGATCCTGAAGGGCAGCTTGGAACCGTTGGTGGCGTCGCGGATGAAAAAGTTGGACTCGTTGCCCGCCACGTCCCACGTCTGGGGTGTCCACCCGCCGGAGCTATCCTGCTCCAGGCGCACGCTGGGCGTATCCGAATCCTTGATGTGCAGCTCCACCACCGGCGTGGAGGTGCCCAGGCCCACCCGGCCATAGTCCTCGACATAGAGGGAATGGCTCGGCGCGCCGGCCTCGATCCGGAACGGTGAGGTCCCATCGTCCGCGTCATCGATGGAGAAATACGAGGCCCCGCCGTTGGTGGAATCGTTTATCGTGATGCGCCAGTTGTTGGTCGGGTAGCTGGCCGTGTAGCTGGTGTCGTTAAAGTAAATGCGCAGGTTGTGCTCTTTGAGGATTTGGGTGTCAAACCCAAACGATTCGCCATTCTGGCAATCAAAGCCGACGCACAGGCTGCCCGTGATGATCACGTCATCGTAGTGCAGAACGTCTGCAGGAGCAAGGTCGGCTGCCATATCCTCCTTCGCGCTTTCCGCTACGTCTTGAGTGACGAAACTCCCGTCGAGGATGGAGAAACTCCCCGAAGAAACGATCGCGTCTTCGCCGGTTGCCGGCTCGATGCCTCTTTTTTCCTCGTCGATCCGGGGTTTGCTATCAAGATCGCCCACGGGCAAAAGCTGGAGTTCGTACGTATAGAGACCATCCGGGAGTGGCCTGCCCCCACGATAAGGCCTGAAGGTGGGACGATCGCCGGCCCGGTACGTCTTTTGATGATAAAAGTCCGGCCCGGAAATCGTGAGCACCATCCCGCTATTCTCGACGTGGGGCGTCCAGGTGATGCGCTTTTCCGTGATGGTGATGGCCACGTTATCATCCTGCACCGTTGCCGCTGCGCTCCCGACCGAAGCCGTGCTCCCCAGCAATGTGAGTAGTGTGACAAGAACCAGGGCAACTACCTTGCGTGTATTCCATTTCCCTTTCATCGCTATTTCCTCCCTATTCGATCTCGTATGGTCTTCTCATTAACCTTAGATTTTACCGCCGGAGAACCTTTCCAGGCGTATGCCAACGTTTGTTGATTGGACGTCAACCTGCTTCATCAGCCAGCTGAAAGATAATCTCGTAGGTATGATGCGCCAAGCGAAACTGCAATGCGTTCAGATGATCCAGCAAAGGCCGAATTTCTGTGACGAGTCCGGCATTTTTCGCATCCAATAGCAATCCCAATGTGCCAGTAAAGTGCAAGCCCAGCGTTTCGGCTATCTGTCTTGCGACCCCGTCATCCAATACAGCAACAGCTTCTGGCATCTCCAGCGTCAACATCAGTACCTCAGTCTCTCCTGGTCCGAGATGGGCGACTAGCGGCAAGGCGATCTCACTAGCTGGATGTCGGATTGTCATCCAATTCAACGTCTCAATATCGAGCAAACTTATACCCAGAGACCGCCCCACCGCGAGTTCTTCCACTACAACAGGTGGTACGAATATCCGTTCTCCCAGAGCAGGCAGAATCTGCAAAAGACCCAACTGATACAAGTACTGGATAGGCGATGTGTCGCAGATCAGATCAGACAAGCCGGGTCTCTCCTGCCAATTGTTCTTCGGTCAGACAAAAAGTATCTACGTCATACTCGGCCAGACGGGAGAGAAAGACTACACGGGGCACGCCCGCCAATCGCGCGGCGGCGCCGGAGGAGAGCTGCCCCAACTCGAACAGCTTTGCTGCAGCGGCCATTCGTACCGTCTCTCCGGCCTTGTCCAGAGGCGCCCGGAGTCCCAACAAGGCTTCACTAGGAATCTTCAAAACAGTCTGATGCATATTCTCCTCCGTAGATTTCTACAAGCCCGTATGCTGTGCCGTTACCCCACCCAACCTCCCCCTCCGAAGGGGAAGGAACCAGCCGTGCTATCTCTTTCCATATCGCCCCACCGGCACCACATCCGCCGTGGATGGATAGCTGCGCACGATCAGCGGCAGGCGGCAGACAGGGGCCAGGATGGCCACCCGGTAGTCCTCGACTTCTCCATCCGGCGCCGCGCCTGTAGGTTCCACTACGCCGCTGGTGGTGCAGCGGAAACGGGCGTAGGTGTCACCCCGCTCCGCACCTGCCGGAACCGCAAAGGTCAAGGAATTGACGCCGGGTGTGAGCAGCTGCCCGCCGGGGAAGAGACTCTCGCCCCCATCGTTCCAGTCACCATCGGCGTTGAAATCGACCCACGCGCTCAGCGTGCAGGCCCCGCCGGCCACCACCTCGACCGCCGCCGCCTTCCCGGCCAGGATAGGACTGAGGAAGGTCACGCCGTCCTCGTCGTCGCCCTGAGTGCAAACGCCAAAGGCCGGTTGGGTGGCGTTCGCGTCGTCGCCGTCGGCAGCAATGGTGGGTTGGCCGTCCCCCTCTGCGTCCACGCAACTGCCCAGATAGACGCCGTTGCCCAGGGCGTGGCTGGGACCGTTGACTTCCAAGGAGGTCGGATACGGTTCCGGCGCGTCGCCCCAGTCCAGCGAAACGCCGACATGCACCCGGTAGTCCTCCACCTCGCCGTCCGGCGCCGGGCCGGCGAACGCCACTGCGCCAACAGTCGTGCAGCGGAAGCGAGCGTGAGTCAGGCCTTCCACCGCACCGGCCGGGACCGCAAAGTTCAGGTTGTTCGTCCCGGCCACGAGTGACTGACCAACTGGGAACAGGCTCTCACCAGGGTCCGTCCAATCCCCATCGGCATTGAAATCGACCCACGCGCTCAACGTGCAGTCCGCGCTGGCTACCACCTCGACGCCCGCCTGCTGGCCTGCAAGCAAGTTGCTCGTAAACGTCACGCCGTCCTCGTCATCGTCGTCCGCGCAGGTGCCAAAGACCGGGGCCCCGGCGCTTGTGTCGTCGCCGTTGGCAGCGGCGGTGGGCTGGCCATCCCCCTCCGCGTCCACGCAACTACCTAGGTAGACGTCGCTGCCCAACATGTGGCTTGCTCCTCCGCTTGCCATGAGGGTGAGGTAGTTGGCGTCTGGTGCGTCGCCAAAGTCGATCGGAGGACCGATGACGACCCGGTAATCTTCAACTTCGCCGTCCGATGCTTCGCCGGTGGGTCCCACGGCGCCATCGGTCGTGCAGCGGAACCGGGCGTAGGTCGTGTCCTGGACCGCTCCCACCGGAACCTCAAAGCTTAGCGGGTTGAGTCCTGCCGTAACGGGCTCGCCACTTGGGAACAAGCTCTCGCCTCCATCCAACCAGTCGCCATCGCCGTTAAAATCCACCCACCCGCTCAACGTGCAGGCCGCGTGGGCTCTCACGACGATTTTTGTCGTTCCACCGGGGTACAATGGAGTCACAAAGCCCACGCCATCCTCGTCGCTATCGCGTATACAGGATCCATAGACCGGGCTGCCGATACTCAGGTCGTCGCCGGTTGCGGTGGCCGTGGGCTGGCCGTCCGACTCGGCATCCACGCAGGCACCCAGGTAAACGTCGCTCCCCAGCACGTGACTGGCGCCGGCGCTTGCCAGCAGGGTGGGGTAGCCGGGGTCCGGTGCATCGCCCAGATCCAGGTGATGGCCAATACTCACCCGGTAGTCCTCCACCTCGCCATTCGGGGCCGGTCCATCAAACGACAGCGCACCGCCGGTCGTGCAGCGGAAGCGGGCGTGGGTAAATCCCTCTGCTGCGCCTGCCGGGACCGTAAAGTTCAACACATTCGGGCCGGCTGCGAGTGATTGACCGCTAGGGAACAGGTCTTCACCGGCGTCGGTCCAGTCGCCATCGGCGTTAAAATCGACCCACGCGCTCAGCGTGCAGGCTGCGTTGGCCACTACTTCGACCTCCGCCGTCTCACCGGCGAGCAGGTCGGTGGTAAAGGCCACGCCATCCTCGTCATCGTTCTCTGTGCAGGTGCCAAAGACGGGGCTTCCGGCATTCACGTCGTCGTCGTTTGCAGCGAAGGCCGGCTGGCCGTCGAACTCGGCATCCACGCAGGCGCCCAGGTAGACGTCGCTCCCCAGGACGTGACTGGCCCCCGTATTGGTTATCAAGGTCGCGTAGGTCGGATCCGGCGCATCGCCGAAATCCAGCGGCGGACCGAGCCGCACCCGGTAGTCCTCGACCTCGCCATCCGAGGCAAGGCCGACAGGTCCATCCACAACATCTGTCGTGCAGCGGAAACGGGCGTAGGTTGGCCCTTCTGCGACCTCTCCCGGAAGCGTAAAGCTCAGTGTATTGGTTCCCGACACAATGGGCCGACCACCGGGGAACAACTCCTCCTCAGTATCCCACCAATCGCCATCGGCGTCAAAGTCGACCCACGCGCTCAGCGTGCAATCTGCGTTGGCCATCACTTCGATCTCTGCCACCTCGCCGGCGAGCAGGTCGGTGGTAAAGACCACGCCATCCTCGTCATCGTTCTCCGTGCAGGCGCCAAAGACGGGGCTTCCGGCATTCACGTCGTCGCCGTTTGCGGCGAGTGTGGGCTGACCGTCGAGCTCGGCGTCCACACAGGCGCCCAGGTAGATGTCGCTCCCCAGGGCGTGGGCCGCCCCTCCGCTCGTTTCCAGCGTTGGATAGTCCGGATCCGGTGCATCGCCGAAATCCAGCGGTGGGCCGAGCCGCACCCGATAGTCCTCCACCTCTCCGTCGGAGGCATAGCCGTCAGGCCAGTTAACAACCTCGGTTGCGCAGCGGAAACGAGCGTAGGACAACCCCGGCGCTACGTACAGTGGCACCGAGAAGGAGACCAAGTTCTCCCCTGGCGCAATAAGCCGGCCGTTGAGGAACAACTCCTCTGTCTCATCCCACCAATCGCCGTCGGCGTTGAAATCGATCCACCCGGTCAAGGTGCAGGTATAGTTAGCCGTTACCGAGATCGATCCCGTACTACCGGCGAGCAGGTCGGTCATAAATTCCACCCCGTCCTCGTCGTCGCCGTACTCGCAGGTGCCATAGACGGCACTGCTACCGTTCACGTCGTCGCCGTTCGCCGTCGCCGTCGGCTGGCCGTCCAACTCTGCGTCCACGCAGCTACCCAGGTACACGTCGCTTCCCAGGTAGTGGTACGCGCCCGCGACTTCCACCCCGTACAGTGTCAAGTAAGGCGGGTCCGGCGCGTCCCCAAGATCCATCTCACTGGTGATCGTCACGGCATAGTCCTCGACCTCGCCATCCGAGGCTTCGCCAGTATAGGACACCGGTCCATCGGTGGTACAGCGGAAGCGAGCGTGGGTGGAGCCACCTTTGACGTTCGAGGGAATCGTGAAGGTAAGGGGGTTGGCCCCGGCCACGAGGGCCTGACCGCCGGGGAACAGGTCGTCGCCCGCGTCCGCCCAATCGCCATCGCTGTCAAAGTCCAACCACGCGCTCAACGTGCAGGCTTCGTTCGCCTCTACGATGATGTCCGCCGTCTGGCCCCTGAACAGCGGCGACACAAAGGTCACCCCGTCCTCGTCGCTGCCGTGCGCGCATGTGCCATATACCGGGAAGCCGGCATGCGTGTCGTCACCGTCCGCATCAACTGTGGGCTGCCCGTCCGGCTCTGCATCGACGCAGGCACCCAGGTAGACGTCGCTCCCCAGGTTGTGGCGCGCTCCGTTGCTGGTGGACGTCGTTGAATAGGTACCGGCGGCATCCCCCCAGTCCTGGTAAACCTGGAGCGAGGCCGACGCAATCGGGGGATCGCTCGCGGCCACGGCCACCAGGGTCAGCAGCAGTGGAATGAGTACAAGCACCCACGGATAACAAACTCGTTTGGTCCATCGTCTAGTTTGCATTTGATTCCCCTTTACTCGTATCGACCTACGTTCAGCCAGTTTCCCTCTCTAGTCACAGGTTTCACCGATTCTTTTTCTGTGTCAATCGGTGCCATCGTCTGCAGCAACACTTACTCACCTACAAGACGCAACACTTGCTCGTACAACTCCTCCCCAATCCAGGTCCCCCGAGCGCGGAGCAAGGTCAACACCGATCCGTAAACTGGATATGCGTTCTTCTCGTTTCGCGCGAGCCAGAACACCGAGGGTGCCACACACTTTCAGTCCCAGCTGTTGGGCGATTCGCCGACCTCGAATCTCATCTATCAATAACAGTGTAGCCCGGCGTTCCTGGGCCAGAATAATCGCCGAGGCCTCACCCATACCA
>CAZKDJ010000129.1:0-12072 GCA_964551295.1 uncultured Anaerolineales bacterium
GGGCGGCTACGCCGCCCTCACACCCCCCGCCCCCCGGATTATTGAGATGATACAATTTGGATCTACTGAGGCTCAAAACCTTGAGGAGGAAAATCATGAAACACGTACGTTTGCTACAGGCATTGGCCGGGGGACTGGCGCTGGTACTGGTCACACTGATTGGGTTGAGCGTGGATACAGCCACTGCCGCCCCCTCGGCCGCCACTCGCTACGTGCTGGGCGACAGCGGCACAGACTCGGGCAACTGTACAAGTCCAAATAACCCCTGCCGGACGATACAATACGCCCTCGTCCAGGCCAGCGAGGGGGACACCATCCGGGTGGCGAAGGGACTGATGCCCTTCACCTACGCCGGCGCCATATCCATCGATAAATCGGTTACCCTCGAAGGAGGATGGGGCGCCGTGGGAGCCGGTGGAGGGCTGATTTGGCAGCGTTCTTCACCCTGTGATGCTTCCTGGACCACTATCGATGCCATCGGCATTGGGCACACCATCAGCATCACTGGCAACATCACTCCTACCATCGACTGCTTCACCATCACCGGCGGAGACGCCGATGGGCTGGGTGGAGACCCTGATGGACCCAACGCAGGAGGCGGCATCTACAGCGATGGTTCTGCCCCCATCATCGTCAACAACGTGATCACAGGAAACTATGGTTGTGATTCCTGCTCCACGACTTACGGCCGCGGCGGCGGCATCTATCTACTGAACGCCCCGGCGACGGCCGTCGTCAGTAACAACCTGATCGCGAACAACGTAGGGGCCAACACCACCCTGGGATGGGGAGGCGGCATCATGCTGCGCGATTCCCAGGCACAGATCATGGGCAACACCATACAAGATAATCGTGGTGGCATCGCCGGCGATGGAGGGGGAATCATGGTCGTAGGCGGGTCTCCAGTTATCGCAGACAACACCCTCCTGCGAAATAGGGCCGCTACAGGCGTGATGGGCAACGGCGGAGGAATCTTTGTCCGATCATCTACCCCGGTGACTATCGAGCGCAACCACCTGCAGAATAATTACGCCCTAGACGGCACAGCCGATCCCTCTTTGGTCAGCAAAGGCGGCGGCATCTACTATAGCGGCAATCCAACGGGTATAGCCATCATCCATGACAACGTCATCCGCGCTAACGCTGCAACCAATGATGGAACAGGCGCAGGTGGAGGAGTGTACCTGACGGACTTGATCGCCCCCTCCTCAATAAGGGGGAATACAGTGGACAATAACCGCGCCAGCTGGAGCCTGGAAGGACACGGCGGTGGCATTTACCTGAACGAGTCGACGGCTACCGTGGCAGATAACCAGGTCTTTTTCAACACCGCGGCATCGGGGGGACCTACAGGCGGGCTGGGTAACGGCGGTGGCATATACGTCCAATCCGGGGGAGGACTGATCCACAACAACGTCATCACAGGGAACATTGGCCTCGTCGCCGTGACAGGCGGCCTCAGCTACGGCGGCGGCATGGTGATCACAAACAGCTTGGTCACCGTACAGAATAACTGGATCGCCCAGAACTCGGCCGCTACGGCGCCTAGCTCGGTCGGCGCAGGCGGCGGCATCTATGTTTACGACGGCGCTCCGATCATCACAGGGAATCACATCCTGACCAACTCGGCCAGTGGGGGAGCGATCAGCAGCGGCGGCGGGCTCTACCTGGACCAAACCCGCCCTCACCTGGACGGAAACGTCATCGCGGGCAACCACTCCGTTGGCTCCACATGGGGACGGGGAGGCGGTGTGCGGGTTGCACTCTGCCCCGCTTTTACGCTGACCAACAACATCGTCGCCCGCAACGAAGCCAACGATCGCGGCAGCGGGGTCGCCATTGCGGGGAACAGCGTGGGCACCCTGGCCCACAACACCATCGCCGAGAACTCTGCCGGAGACGGGATCGGCGTGCACGTCAATTCGGCCAGCGACGTGGCGTTGATCAACAACATTATCGTCAGCCACACCGTGGGCATCACCGTCGCCGACCCGGGCGTCAGCGCCGTCAACGCTACCTATACCCTGTTCGAGGCCAACGGCACGAACTATGGTCCCGGCGTGAGCAGCGGTAACGAGATCGCCGGTCCGGCGGGACTTTTACCAAACTACCACCTATCGGCCGGCTCGAACGCAGTCGACCAAGGAGCTCCCCTCACCTGGGTGCCGGACGACATCGACGGAGACCTACGCACCTACGGCGCGGCCCCCGACGTGGGCGCGGACGAGATCTCCTGCCTGGCCCGCGTGGGCGGCGTGAACTATGTCACCATCCAGGCCGCGGTGGACGCGGCCTCTCCCGGGCAGACGGTGCAGGTGGCACAGGGCACCTGCTACGAGAACGTCTCTATCGCCAAGTCGGTGAGTCTACAGGGCGGCTGGGACACCGGCTTTACCACCCGCGATCCAGACCCGGCCTCAGCCAGCACCATCGACGGGTTGGGCGCCGGACGCGTCGTCAGCATCACCGAGACGAGCGGCTCCATCGCCGTCACCATCGACGGGTTCACCATCACCGGCGGCGACGCCACCGGCCTGGCCGGCAGCGGGCCATACGGGTACGACATCGGCGGTGGCATCTATAGCTGGCACGCCAACGTCACGGTATCCAACTGTGTGATCTCGGACAACGTCGCCAGCACCATGGGCATCGCCTGGGGCGGCGGGATAGCGGCCTACGGCGGTAGCTTTACCCTGCAGGATAGCACGCTCGCAAACAACATCGCCAGCACGACGAGCAATGGCTATGGTGGAGGGGGATGCTTCCGCTATGGCACGGCCGACCTCAGCGGGAACACGATCGAGGGCAACACCGCCAGTCCACACAGCCTGGGTTCTGGCGGTGGCCTTTGGTTGGCCAACAATAGCTCCACACTCCAGGACAACACGGTGCGGGACAACACCGCCAGCATAGATTACAATGGCTACGGCGGGGGCCTCGAGGTTCGCTGGGGCAGCGCCAGCCTGGACGGCGACGTGATCGAGGGTAACACCGCCAGCACCAGCGGCAGCGGCTTTGGCGGCGCGGTCGCCACCAGGAATGGTGCCTCGCTGGCGATAGACGGTGCCCAGGTTTACGGCAACAGCGCGACCTCTGGTGGTGGTATATACGTCGAAGACAGCCCTGGCGCATTAGTATCGGGCACCCTAATCTACAGCAACACGGCGGGGATGGGTGGCGGGGTACACGTCACCACCAGCGACAACGTTTCACTGACGGGGAACCAGGTCTATGACAACTCGGCCGGGTACGGCGGCGGCATCCTGCTCAACAGCAGCGCCAACGCCACGCTGACGGGCAACTATGTCCACGACAACGAGGCCGTAGGTCTGGGCGGCGGACTGTGGATATCAAGCTGCGATAACGCCAGGCTGACGAACAACATCATCGTGGAAAACCGCCTCATCGACAACAGCGGCGATGGCGCTGGCGTCATCCTGTTCATCACCTCAACCGTCCACTTTGAGCACACGACCCTGGCCCGCAACAACGGTGGGGAGGGGCATGGGGTGTATTTGATCGATGGTGCCCAAGCCTGGATGACCAACACCATCGTCGCCAGCCACACCGTGGGGGTCTATGTCGACAGCGGCTGCACCCTCATCCTGGAGGCCACCCTGTGGGGTGATGGCGCCTGGGCCAACGTAACGAACAAGGACGGCAGCGGTGACATCAAAGATGGCGAGATCATCGTCATCGGCAACCCGGGATTCATCGATCCCGACGGCACCAACCCGGACGATTGGGACGATTACCACGTCAACCTCACCTCGGCGGCCGTGGACGCCGGATTGGACGTCGGCGTGACCACCGACATCGACGGGGACTCCCGTCCCATCGGCTCCGCCGTCGACATCGGCGCGGACGAGGCCTGGCTGAAGGCGTTCTTACCAGTGGTGATGCGAGATTTCTGATCTCGCTCCTGAGTGAAAACGGTCAATCTCTCACACGCGCGCCTGTGGGAGATTGACTGTTTTGTAACGTCTATTTGGATAGCCTGATATGAAGATGCAAAACGACCTATCCAGCTTGTGGTTCACCTGGATCGAGGAAGCGCTGTGGCTTGCCGCCGCAGCCGTCATCCCGCTCGCCTTCAACCCGTGGGGCCAAAACGCCTTCGAGCTGCCCAAGACGGTGCTGCTCAAAGGGCTCGTCCTGCTGATGGGATTGGCGACGCTGATGCGCGTCATCGACGGGCGAAAGGATAGAAAACGGAATCAAAGAGCGACTATACCCCGCTGCCTCCTCTGGCCTGCGCTGACCTTTGGCGGAGCCGCAACCCTGGCGACAGTTTTATCCGTCGACCCCCGCGCCAGCCTGTGGGGATCCTACGAGCGACAGCAGGGTTTGCTTACCCAGGGAGCCTACCTGGGGCTGTTTCTGTTCACCGCAGCCAACCTGCACACCCGCGCCCAGGTAAAACGCCTCCTGGTGACCATCGCCTGGTCCAGCGCGCCGGTGGTGGCCTACGGGCTCCTGCAGGCCGTGGGCGTCGACCCGCTGGATTGGCGCACCGACGCCGCCTCGCCCATCCTCTCGACGGTCGGACGGGCCAATTTCTTGGGCTCGTACTTGATCCTCGTGACACCCCTGACCCTGAGTCTGCTGCTGACCGTGCGTCGCCGCTGGCCCTTCGCCCTCTTGATCGCCGGGCAGGTTCTATGCCTGGCGCTGACCCAGGCGCGCGGAGCCTGGATCGGGCTGTTGGCCGCCAGCGCCGCGGGCCTCTTGGCCTGGGCGCTGGCGACGCGTGATCGGCGCCCCGCACTGGCCGCGCTGCTCCTGCTGATCCTGGCCGCTGCCTTTGTCATACTGCTCAACCTGCCTGATGGACCTCTAACCGCGCTGGTGCGAATACCCGGCCTTGATCGTATCGCGACGCTAGCCCGTGCCGACACGGGCTCCACCGCCGCTCGGCTCACGATCTGGCGAGCCACGCTGAACCTCATCGCAGCCCACCCGTGGCTGGGCTACGGACCAGAGACGATGCGCCTTGTGTTCGCTCGTGTCTTTCCGCCGCAGCTTGTCTACTACCAGGGCCGACACGCTACTGTGGATCGCGCACACAACCTATGGCTGGACCTAGGGATGAGCGCCGGGCTGGCAGGCGTCGCGGCCTTTGCCGCTTTGCTCGCCGGCTTTGGCCGGCTGGCTTGGCGCGGACTGCGAGAAAACCATGGGCATTGGCAAAGAGTCGTCTGGGTGGCACTGGCAGCGGGCGTCGCCGGTCACCTGGCCGATATGCAGTTCAGTTTCGACCTGACATCCAGTGCGACGATCTTTTGGCTGGCGCTGGCGTTGGGCGCTGCGGCAGAGCGCGCGCGCTCATCGGACGTTCTTGCCCCTGAGGTATCTACCTCGCCTAGAAGCCTGCTGCTCTATCTCCCTCCTGCCCTGGCAGTGCTGGCTCTCGTCAGCGTGCTGTGCGTGCGGCCATTGGCGGCCGATGCAGTCTATCAACAATCCCGGCAGGGCACGCAACCGTTGGAAGCGGCGCAGAGGGCCGTCCGCCTGTGGCCTATGGAACCCACATACCGCTTGCAATTGGCACAAGTATCGGCCCTCAGCGGAGACCCGGCCACAGAGGCCCAGCTGAATGCCGCAACCTCGCTCAGCCCGAACGATCCACAAGTATGGGCAGCGAAAGGCAGCATCTATGCCCTGTGGGGGAACCTCTCACCCGACAAATACGTCCAGGCCGAGGTAGCCTATCGTCGGGCACTAAAATTGGCGCCCGACGTTGCCACCTACCACACGGCATTGGGACTGATTTTGGTCCAACAAGGTAGAACAGAGGATGGTCTCATCGAGCTTGAGCGCGCCGTCGATCTGGACGCTACCGACGGCGTAGCATTCCAGCATCTGGCCCAAGTCTATGAGATGTTTGGGAAAAAAGTCAAAGCCACCTGGGCACAAAAGGAGACCGAGAGATGGAATGACGAGTAAAACGAATGTGCGAATCAGCGAGTCAGTGAGTCAGCGAATGAACAAATCAAGAACACAAGGAGATGAAAATGAATATCAAGATAACGCGCAAGATGTGGCTTTCGGCCGGAATCACGTTGGCATTGGTTACATTGACGCTGCTTGTGAGTACTGCGGTGGCCCAGGAACCAACCGATGGGATGGAATTGAGTCCTGCCGGGGGATCACCGACCGCCACGATGTCCTACCAAGGCTATCTGGCAGACGGCGGAGGGCCTGCCAACGGCGTCTACGATTTCCGGATCAGCGTCTGGGATCAGGATGCCGGCGGCAACCTGTTCGGCGCCGTGCAGGTCTATGATTCGCCCGGTGTGACCGTCCAGGACGGCTTCTTTACCCTCTACTTTCACCCCGGCGTTGCGGTAAACGAGGTCTTTGACGGGGGGCCGCGCTGGCTGCAACTGGAGGTGCGCCCTCACGGGGCAGGCGCCTATACCACCCTCCCGCGCCAACCGATCACCAACGTGCCCTACGCGTGGGGGCTGCACCCCAAGGCGGTGATCAGCGGTACTACGGGTACCCTGTCCGGATTTGGCGACGCAATCCTCAACATCGACAACACTCGGTATACGTGGGGGGGTGGGAACTCGTCGGCCCTCTACGCCCGGGCCAGCACCGGCAGCGCCGTGCGCGGCGAAAGCGGCGGTGTGGGCGTCTACGGTTACAGCCCGGTGACATACGCTATCAGAGGCGAGGCCACTGGCGGTACAGCCGGGTACTTTACCACCGACGAGGGATATGGCGTATGGGCTACCACCAACGGCACTGACCATTGGGACCACGGTGGCTATTTTGAGGCCAACATGGGATACGGCGTTTATGGCGTGAGCGCGCAGAACTATGGCGTGCGTGGAAAGGGCTACTTCGGTATCAGAGGAGACGGCACGAGTATCGGCGTGACCGGCTGGAGCTCTGGCGGCACAGGTGTACGAGGAAGCAGCTCGACTTCTTACGGCGTGCGCGGCTCCAGCACCGACGGCAGGGGCGTATACGGAAACAGCACCAACGACCACGGCATGTACGGCTACACCGGCAGCACCGGGGCCAGTGGCGTGGTCGGCCTGCAGACAGGCTACTCCACGGGCGATTGGAGCAACTGGGACCCCGGCGGCTTTTTCGGCGGGCGGAACGGCGTGGTAGGCGTCACGAAGGCAACCAATGGATACGGCGTGGCGGGTCGAGATGCATCTCCCAGCGGCGGCTGGGCCGGGTACTTTACGTCGAGCAATGGAAACGGCGTCTACATCTCAGCTCCTGCGGGTCACACCGGCTTGAACGTTGCCGGCGGGACCAAGAACGCCGTCGTCTCCACTGACGAAGGTAGCAAGTTACTCTACAGTGAGGAATCGACCGAGGTGTGGTTCACCGACTATGGGTTCGGCCAACTGGAGGATGGCGTGGCCGTCATCACCATCGACGAGGGCTTTGCCCAGACGGTGAACCTGGAAGAGCCTTACCACGTGTTCGTCCAGGTTTATGGCGACGCCGAGATCTACATCTCCGGGCGTACGCCGACAAGTTTTGAGGTCCACCTGCGCGATGGCGACCCGAACGTCGAGTTCTCTTACCGCATCGTGGCCAAGCGGCTGGGATACGAGGACGACCGGCTGGAGCCGGCTCCCTGGGCCGATGGCGATCCCAACCTCTACCCCGACCAGTACGCCTTGGACAGCGCGGGAGGAGAACTGCAGCCTCAGGGAGGTTCGAAATGAGACGCGCGCTGGCATTATCCATTCTGGCCGGGCTCCTGCTGACCACCACAGCTCTGAGCGCCAGCTCCGCCCCCAGCGCGATTGAGGTGCAGCGCCACGTCATAGGCGGCGGAGGTGGGCTCTCGGAGGCAGGCGTCTATGCTCTACACGGCACCACCGGACAACCGGTCGCGAGCAAGGGAGCCAACTACCCCTACGGCCTCTGTGCGGGCTTTTGGCCCCAAAGTTGCAAATACACAGTAATTTTTCTGCCGCTCGTCCTACGCGAGTAACAATCAGGTTACCTGGCATCGAACAATCCGAGGCGTTTGCAGAGTTACAAACGCCTCGGATCCGACTTTGCATTCCTGGGCCTTTGAGGTAAAGTGTAGACTGTCCCACGACAGCACTTGCAGGAGAGCGCAGGAATGAAAAAACTAGAAGAAATCCCGCTACCCATCGTTGCCCTAGTCACGGCCATCATAGGGGTATTCGCCATTATGATAGCCGCCGGCAGCGGCTTGCTGGCGCCGCCCGCGCCGACGCCGACATCAACGCCCGCGCCCACCACCATACCCTCCCCCACCTTCACGCCCTCCCCTAAAGCCATACCGACGCCCACGGCCACACCAACCCCTACGCCCACGCCGATCCCTACACCCACACCGACACCGCTGCCCCTCATCCTCTCCAGCGCCTTCGAAGCGGGGGGACAGATCCCAGAGCGGTACGGCTTCTTCCGGGAGAACACGTCCCCTGCGCTGACCTGGGCTAACGTACCCGAAGGCACGCAAAGCTTCGCCCTGATCATGGACGATCTGGATTTCTCGTTTTCACACTGGATCGTCTACAACATACCGCCCACCACCACCGTCCTGGCGGAGGGTATCATCGGACAGCCGCAACTGCCGGACGGGAGGCTACAGGGGATCAACGACAATGAAATACTGGGGTACACCGGCCCCTTCCCGCCAATCGGCGAAGCGCACCGTTACGCTTTCGTCCTCTACGCGCTGGATACGCCGCTGGCTATCGAGCCGGGAGCAAGGCGGGGACAGGTGCTGGCGGCAATAGAGGGACACGTCCTGGGAAAGAGCGAGTTGATCGGGACGTACGTGGGGGTCCTGCCGTAGATGGGAAACCGGTAGCTGGCAAATTGGTAGATTGGGAACCTCATCCCATCTACCAACCACCAGTTTCCCAACTTACCGATCTACAGCATCAACTCCACGTTCAGCGCCGAGAACACTTCATCGATGGGGTTGATAATCGTGGCGCCGTCGGAACCGGCAAAAAGCAGGCCCACGACGTGCCCGTCCATGTCCAAAACCGCCGAACCGGAATCCCCACCCTTGCTCATCGGGCTGGCGATGATCTGACAAGTGTAGAGAGCCGACGGCCCTTCGTAATCGATGCGCACCGTGGCGTCGATCTGCGTGATCCGGCCCGTGGTATAGCCGGTGGTGCGCCCCATCTTTTGCACCTCCAGCCCCAGGGTGGCAACACCCACACCGACCGGGACGCCGACGTTGAGAATCTCGTTCTTCACCGAGTTCAGCGCCAGGGGGCGGGCCAGCGCAGCGTCTATCCGGTTGACTCCCGGCGTCTTTTTCACCGCCGTGAGCTGGTGGCTCGACCCGAACGCGCCAGCGACGTAATTCAGCGTCTTGGTGACCCACTCGGCGATGGTGCACTCCGGCTCGGAGGTGCCAAAGTCGATGGGCACGTAATCGGCCAACGTGGCGATCGTATCACCCGCCGTGCCGCCATCGGCTACGGCAGGCTGGAGGATGGGATCACCCTGCTTCCCCTCGTTCACGTCGGCCAGGACGTGATTGTTCGATAGGATAAAGACGTCGTCCCCTCGGCGCACCAGGCAGCCGAAGGTACCAGCGGTGACGCCCGGATGCCCGACGGAGACGCCGGGCGGGACGACGGGCCGCCAGCGCCCCCTGGGGTCTGTGCCCGATTCCTGGGCGCGGAACACGCCCGTCTCCACCACGTCCGTCTTGACGCCGTTGAGCGCCTTGGGCACCAGATCCTTCGCCGCCAGCGCCGATACGTCCGCCTTGTGCGTGACCGAGACGACGAGCCCCACCTCACCCGTGTTGACTCCCTGGCTGATCTTGAAGCCTAGGCCAACGCCCACGACGTTGCGCTTTTTCAGCAGGTCAAAAACGTGGGTCTCTTTGACGTGCTTTGCCTGAGCCATCATTTTTGCAATCGCCATCCTCTACCCTCCACTAAAGGCCTTCAGCCTGCCGACGGGCTGGACGTCCACCGGCACCCCATCCAGTTCGCTCGGTATCACGTCCTCCGGAGCCATCATGGAAGCAGGCGGTTTGTACGTCACAGAAACCACGATGGCGGGCTCACCAGTCAGCTCCCCCTTCCGCTGCCGCAATCCAATGCCCACGCCGACGACGTTGGGCTTTTGCATGAGGTCGGCCTCATACATATCCTTGACAACACGCAGCCGTTCCAACTCGTCATTTTGCACCATTTGCGCCCTCCTACCTTGAACTATGCTCCTCGGTGTTATCCCAAACCTCTATCTTTTTACCTACTGCGTCGACAGCGGCGTCGGCAGCGGAGACGCAGAGACCATCTGCATCACGATCGCCTTCTGAAAACGAGCCACTGCTTCCAACCGCAGATCGCCAGACTCTTGAGCTAACTCATCCGCCTTTTCCAGATCAGCCAAAGCCGACCGAGTATCCCCACGCGCCAGGTGGATGGAGTGTCTGGCATAGTATGCCCATGCGAAATCAGGGTCCTCGAGGATAGCCCGGTCCGCGTCGGCGATGGCCGCGTCCAGTTCTCCCAAGTCCCTATACACCTCGGCACGTTTCAGCAAAAAATTGACATCCGACGAATACAGCGAACGTGCGCTGGACAGTGCCTCTTCAGCCCCTCCCTCATCGCCCAGCTCGAGCCGCAGCACGCCAACCCAAACCCAGTATTCGGGATTGTCCGGAAAGAGCGCGCTGGCCGCCTCAAACTCGGCCAGCGCCGCCGCCAAGTCCTTTTCCTCTCGAACAAGATACTGCCCCTGGCTCTCGCTACGCAAGGCCTCGCGCATCTCAGGCGATGGCGCAAGAAAGAGTTCGTACAGCACCTCGGCGATCACGAGCAGGCCAACCACAGCCGCGCCTACGATAAATACTCGACGCAGCTTTTGCCGCCTCTCCTGCGCCCACGCTTCATCGACAAACCACCACCACCGCTCCCGATCCGGCTGCGCGGCCTCCCGCGCCTCGTAGAACGCTTCGCCAGCCTCAGCCAGAAAGCGCCGCTTGAGTCGATCCAACTGCAACTGCACAGTCTCGAAGCGAGCCTGCTCCACACGCACATCCATCCCCGCCGCTTTGAGATCTTGTAGGCCATCGGCAATCTCGTCGAACAAGTTGAGGAGCTCTACCGCTCGAGGCCCGGCTTTGCGCAGATTGACCACCAATCGCCCAGCATCCCCCAGCGCCTCCCGGACGTCGTCAGCCGGCGTGTGTGCCTCAGCGGAGAAAAAATGCCTACCCACTGTCGTCCGATTCCTTTAACTCTTCGCACAATCTATCCAATCCGGCCTTGACGCGCCGCTGGACCAGATCGTGCTCATCACCAGCAACCGGAAAGAACGACAGCAACTCGGCCACCGCTGCCGCCTTATCCACCCGCGCCCGCCCACCAGAATGCAACGATCGGGCCCGCCGACGCGCCAGCGCGAGATACTCGCTGAGCGGACTTGTAGCGGATTGGTCGCAGACGGGGCCGCGACCGGGAACAATCACGGTCTCTGAATAGCGTGGCCGGCGGAGCGATTTCAGCGTGTTCAGCCAGGCCTTTGAATCCAGTGTCACCTCCATAAACGGATGGGTATCCACGACGACTGTGTCTCCTGCAAATAGCACGTCCCGTTCCCTGAAATGAATCCAACTGCTTCCAGGAGAGCAGCCGTCAACACACCTGACAGTTACGTCCTCGCCGCCTTTGTGCAGCGTCAGGCTCTCGGAGAACATAACCTCGGGCAGCGCGACAGGCACTTTGGCCAGATCATCGGCAGCGCTCGGGTAGCGCCGCGCCCAGCTTTCGACTATGCCGCGACGGAATCCCTCTGTATAGGCAGACGCCCGCTCGTAAGCCGCCCGTGCAGCGACGATGGGCACCTCCAGCAGACCGGCGCTCAGCATCCGATCGGGGTGCGCATCGGTCAACACCGCGTACAGAATAGGGCCTCCTGCTTTCTTCATGATCTGCTTCCGCCAGGCCAGGGCATCCCGCGGGAGCGTCGGAGCATCCACGGCGACGGCTCCCTCTGGTAGGACGACGAAACCCACGTTCACGCCAGGATATTGAGTGGAGACATAGATGTTAGGTGCAATTTTCTTCATCGACGAACCGT
>CAZKDJ010000130.1:0-11905 GCA_964551295.1 uncultured Anaerolineales bacterium
TCACGTTCCACCCCCGGCACAGGCGCACGACCGTCTGCTCCGGCCGCGTCCCAGAAACGGTCAGCGTGGCACCCTCCGTCATCTCGACCCACAACCCCATCGTGTGATCGATGGCCGTCAGATCGCTAGCAGCAGGGTCAACAGGATCGTACAGCTTCCACGGATCAGTCAAGTCGCAGGCGTCGTAGGTATAGACGCGGGCATAGCTGCCCTCGATGGAGGCCAGCACCGCGGCGGGGTCGGTATCGAACGGTTCCTCGGGGAGAGAGATGAGGTTCCAGCCCACCTGCATGATCACGTCGGCGCCGCCGGACTGGCGCATCACGACACGGGGCGCGCTGTGCGGCGATTGCATCGGGTAGGACGCCAGCCCTGGCGGGCGTGGGGGCAGCTTGGCCTCCAGACCGACCGGCATCACCACACCCGCGCCGCTGCCCGACCAGGGCACAGGTTTGGCGACTGGGGGCTTATCAGGTCCAACAGGCGGCGTAGGCACCAGCAGTGACCCATCCTCTTGCGAATCCGGGATAGGCTGCACCGGTTGCGCCCGCTCTGCCACAGATGGCGTGTATCGCCGTCGCGGCCTGTACATCGACCCCGGCAGCGAGGTCAGCAGGATGCACACGCACAGGAACAGGCTGATCGGACTAGCCAGCTTTCTCACACGAGGATTAAGCATCGTACCCCTCCGCACAAACTGAGTTGCTTCTCTAGAAACGAACGCTATGCCAACACGCAAACCGACCAAGGTAGGGTTACCGGGCCGGGATGTTTTCGATAGTGGTCAAGCGGCGTCGAGGCCGCGCTGGATTCTTTTTCGCTGTCGTTATCTTAAGGGGTGGTTACCCTTGTTCCTTTCGCAACATTCGCAAGGTGTATTATACTATATCTAGTCACCCCGCCAAATCAAAGTAGAAGGTTTTGGTTTGAATTCGGTTTGAAAATCGCCATGAATATCAATAGGGATTCTTTGGAACCACGATTCTATAACAGCCATACACACAGTATAAAAGATAATTGTTTTTATATTTGATTTATAGCGCCAAAAGTGGTAAAATCAGGGTCAGAACAGCCATCTAACCACACTTTTCGACCCAAGATAAAACGGAGAAGCACGGTCAAAGGAGCCTTATGAGCCAGGAAATTGCAACAGAAAATGCAACAATCGAAGAGATGCTAGAGCAATTTCGCCACCACCTAGAGACTCGCGACAAGAGTCCCCACTCCATCCGCGCCTACCTATCCGACCTGCGCCAGTTCGCCGCTTGGTTCACCGCACACACCGGTGAACCCTTCGCCCTGAAAACCGTCACCGAGTATGATGTCCGCGACTGGCGCGACCACCTGGCCGCGACGATGAAGCCGGCCACGGTCAACCGCAAACTGGCTTCACTCTCCACCCTCTACCGTTGGGCAGGGGAAACCGGGCAATCGGAACGAGACCCCACTCGCTACATCAATGGGATCAAACAGCAGCCGGTGGCGCCGAAGGCGATGAGCAAACAAAACCTGACTCGAATCCTACGTGCAGCGCGCAATGATAGCAAAAGGGACGCCGCCCTTCTCGAGTTTCTGGCGGCGACGGGACTGCGGGCATCGGAAGTTGCCAACTTGACAATCGGCGATGTGAAACTGAACGAGCGCAGTGGTTGGGTCACCGTGCGCGGCAAGGGCCGTAAGCAGCGCAATGTCCCGGTACACGCCCGGGGCCGACGAGCGTTGAGCGAGTACCTTGAGGAGCGCGATGATCCCGCTGGCGACGAGCCGTTGTTCCTTTCGCAGAAAGGTGGAGCCATCAGCCCCTATGCTGTGTGGTATACGGTGAAGAAATACGCTACGCTAGCCAAGGTCGAGGGCGTAACACCACATACCTTCCGCCACACAGTGGCCACGCAGCTCGTGCGTGATCCCGAGGTGGACCTGGTCACCGCAGCGACCTTCCTGGGCCATAGTCGGCTGGATACGACAGCACGATACAGCCAGCCCAGCGCGGAGGACCTGGAAAAGGCGGCCAAGCGGCTGGGTTAATGAAGTCAGACCAAATCGCCGGGCTGGGCCACCCTCTTCAGCCAATCGACGTCGTCAAAGTCTCGGTCAAAGCTGGCGACCAGGGGGATGTCGCGAAGATGGCAGGAAAGCGCGATTAGCGCGTCATTAAAGTTCAGTGCACCGCGAGAGGAACGCACCAGATCAAGAATGTCGTGATACAGCACCGGCACGTCGGGCAATACCCAAAGGATGCCATCGATCGGGTAGTCGTCCCGAATTCGGGTCAGGAGAAGATCCAGGTCGGTCGATCGCCGTTGTTCATAGATGCGACGGGCCATCGTGCTAACCGCCTCGGCCAACACGCAGTCGAACACAGTCACCTCTGCCTGATGAGCCTTCAGCGCTTGCTTCAACATCACTGCTGGGCCGTGCCACACGTCTCGAGGATCGAGCAGGCCGATCAATACAGAAGTATCGATGCCCACTCTAGTCATAGAGGGCCTCGCTGTCGGCCAGGGCATCGCCGCCCACCGCGACGAGGCCAGTCAGTTTGTCCAACTTCTCAGCAGGCACCACGCGCGTCGCGTAGGCCAAATCGGAGTCCTCGCGAAGGACGAGCAACTTGACCTGCGCCCCTTCGGGCAGTTCCAGGAGATCAACTAATTCCAGTACGCCGTGGTGATGCACGGCCCGCACAAAAGTTCCATTGTCCATATGGCACCTCACCTCGCGTGAGATAGATCAATCGTAAGAGCGACTATCACCCATTATACCATAGATCAGGCGAAAACAGAGGTGCTCACTCAGCCTCTGTGTTGGCTATCTATTCTGCCCGCCCGGGCTGAGTGCAGGCGTGCGTGCGGAGTGTTACTACCCCCGACTAGGCACGCAGTATTCACCACTCCCGTGCCCGGACTCCCCTACTTCAAGCGTGGAGAGGTCGTCAGATTGGAGGTAGGGAAGTTGCTGAAAAACCGGCAAGCACGGCAGAGGAAATCTTTGGATCTGAACGTACCGTGGCACCCCGTTGGGCTGCTGATAGAGACGCACTGTATAGTCCATCGCCTTGTCAATATCACAAGCCCCCACAGGCGCAGTGACAATGGGCTGCAAGCCAAGTTCATTCATCAACCGGAGAATGGCAGCCAGCACATCGGGAATGCGGCTCAACCCCTCAGGGATCAAGGCCAAACGCGGCCGGCTGGGGTGATCCTCGTACACTCGCAACAAAGCGGCGACTAGCACAACCTGTACAATCATCTGGCGCTCACGGTCGTTGATCCAGCCAATCAAGGGGGCCACACTGGCCCACTCATCTGCATTGTCTGTATACAACTCCAGGTCATACGCGAAATGGCACGATGGAGTCATAAGCAAAGATTGCTGTATTCTCTTCTTGCGCGACAAACTGGCGTTATCGGCCGTCAATGCTCTAGCCAGACAATCCAGGGTCACCCTATGCTTGCTATACAGCACCGCCCAATCATCACGGATTGTTCTTTCACCTCTAAACTGCTCATAGTCGTTTACTACCTCCATCAGGTCATCAATCAAGGGTAGGGTGTAACTAGACACTGGGGATAGAGCAAACCGACAACGCCAAGGGCCAAATTGGATTCTCCGGATCATCCGATTCACGTCATCGAGTACAGCCTTGATTTCCTCGTGTTCCGTCAAAACCGTGGCCAGAAAATACTGCAACAACCCCTCGGTATCTTGCTTGGCAGCATTATGCCAGGTGGCAGTTACGCTATCTAGAAACGGCTGGCGAGAGACCGGTTTTGAACCTAACAATGCCTCGCGAATCAACACGTCCAGATCAATATCGGTATAATCTTGACCCATAACGTGGCTCAAGGCGCCAAAAAAGAGAGCCGGCAAGCCCCCTAGTCTCTGCGCCATCCGGTCTCGATACTCGTTCGCCCTTCTGATCACATGGAAATATACGCCCTCACTACGATACTGCCTCGCACGTTCCCGCAACTCGTCTAGTGTGCAATGGATGTACCCTTGTCCCGTTTGCTTCATCAAGAGATCAGCAGTGGCTGGCAATTCCGTGATGAAAAAGGCTTTGGTTAGCGGATCATCTTTCTTGCCGTGCACAATCATCGACCCAATGGTTGTCTGCGCACCGGTCTTGGCGTGCGTAAATTCCAGCAGCGTATGCGCAATACCCTGGGCACGCAAGTATCCTTTCTCAGAATCCACATAGCATCCAACATAATCCCTCAGAGTACGTCGCCCTCCCGCTTCAGCATTGAAGCGGATCATTGTCTCGTCACCAACCAAGGTCCACAAGATAGCATCAAGTATGGAGGTTTTTCCTGTGCCGGTGCCCCCACCCAGGTGTAAGGCGCTACCAAAAGGTATGGGGCATTCGAAATCAGTGAACCTGTTCCATCCGTGCAATCGAACCCGGGTCAACCACTGGCCTGAAATCCGGTCTTGACTCATCGTTTACCTACCTCTCAACTTCAAAGATATGCTGGCCTTTTCTCGATCACGACATCACTCACCCTCAAGTGGCAGCCCTCAACACTAGGGAGCGAATCTAGGGTAAAACCTACAGGAGGGAATACAACTTGAAACCCAAATCCGTCATCCAGCCCACAGTAATCAAGCAGGCTTTCTAGCATATCCAAGTTGCCCTCGACATCGTCAAGCAGATTCTCGAGGCTCATCTGTCGGCGGTTATCGAAAATCCGGTTAAAGTAACGCTGTACTTCTCGGCGTCCGGGCGCACGGACAATCTCAATATCGGCTATGAATTCAGGTGGGGGAATCTCTTCCTCCTCGGCAGTTCCGAGCTCTGCATACCCCAGCCTGGCATTGATCGAGTTGTGCCTAGAGTGCTTCTCCTGCAGATCGCTAATCCCGAAACGGGCGTAGAAATTGCTAAAGGTTTTCTCGCTTGAATGACCCAGGAGTTTGGCACCGGTCGTCGTATCTCCACCGCAAATGATGTGATCCTGCCCACGTGCATGCCGGAAGCTGTGAGGGTTAACACGCCCTGTCACTCCCCCTCTCTCTGCTCGTCGTTTCAACATCTGGCCTATGCAACCCGGCTTGATTGGCTCCCCATAGTCAATCGGCCTCAAACTGATAAAAAGTGCATCTGTGTCCACGTTGGGCCGGACTTTTAGCCAGGCTCGCAATGCTTGCCGCGTAGCCGATGTAATCGGTCTTGGACGTTCTTTTTTCACCTTTGTCTCATCCACTCGCCTGATCAAATTCCTTTCCAAGTCCAGATCAGAGACATTTAGATTACAGACCTCTCCCACCCGAAGCCCGCAATCGTGCATCACCAACATAATGGGAGCATCACGCAAATCGGCGAGGAGTCCTTTGCGCGTGGTTGCCATCAGTTTCAGGAAATCTTTCCATTCGATCGCTTTGGGTTCTGGATCGCCTGCGTCTGGTTCCTTGATTTCTCTCATCGGCGTATCAGCAATCCAGGCTTTTTTCCTGCAAAAGTTGAAAAAAGTTCGAATCGTTCGAACGAATTTGCCAATATATGCCTCGCTCAAGCTCTTTCCAGTACGCAAGGAGCCCCGATCACGCAAAAAAGCCAGAAAAGACTGAATGTCATCTTCGCCAATACTCGTGATATCCCGCTCACCGATAAAACTGGAAAACATAGTCAGCAGTTTGCGATAGGACAACAGTGTTGATCCCTTCTTTCCTGAGGACTTGGCGTTTTGGAGCCACTCTTCGATCGCTTCACTGAGAGGGCGCGGCTCGGTTTTCAATCCTTGTCTCATCTCCAAGAGCCTGACGGCCCTGTCACGCAAGGCATCCAACCATTCAATCACCTGCTCCAAAGACCGCGTGCGAGCTTGGGAGGGAGATACTTTGTCGATCCGTATCTGGTGAAAAACCCGGACAATCGCTTGAGCCTCGAACTCCAAGGTCTCTAGCACCGCCTTGGTTTCAACATCCTTTAGCCATTCTTGATGCTGTGGGACCATTTCAGTCAAACAACCTCAACTGCTCATAGGGCAAATCGGGCAACCGCCCCACCCACCCCACCACCTGCTCAGGGGAGATATCCAGCATCTCGGCCCAATGCACACCCTCGCTGACCAGCCACCGTCGGGCTTCCGCTGCTAGCACCGGATCATCGGCCTGTGCATCCTTGACCGCCGTCAACAACACGGCGACCACCAGCTTGCGCGCTTGATTGGCCGCTGGCGCAACTTCTGAGAATATCTGCCCCCCATATTCCATCAAAACCACCCCTGATCGTCCTTGAGTTGTTGTAGGGGTTGTAACGGTTGTAACAGGTTTGACAGCACTTACACCCCTTGTAGTTGTAGCTACAATCGTTACAACGCTTACAACCACTACAACCGCTACAACTCGTTACAACCGGCCTTCCACGACCCGGTAGAGCTTTTTATCTTTATCAGAATCCCGTTGCAGGTAGCCAGCGTTGCTCAAGTCCTGAAGCCGCCTGTAGGTGTTGCTTTTATCTTGGCCCAAAGCCTCAGTAATTTCGACCAGCGATGCGGGTCCTGTCTCTACGAGTACGTCCAGGATCTCCCGCCGCCTCTCTGTCATCTCGAACTCGCCAACCACCCCATCGATCTGCCAGCATCCTGTCTCCCAGTCCATATGGAGACACAGCGATTGTTCTTCCACGTCGCGCCCGGTGACGAATAGCTCCGCTCCGGCCTTGCCCCGCTCGCGATAGAGCCCCCAGATGCAATCCGACACAGCGCCTTTAGCCGTCGATCCCAGGATATCCCCGACGGCGTCAGGGTTGGCCCCAAAGCCCTTGTTGTGATGATCAATCATTACAACCGCGCAGTTGTGTATGTGCGCCATCTCCTGAATCGGGGAAAGCGCTCGCGTCATTCTGTCGGCGTCGTTCTGGTCACCATAGACGGAACGGCTCAGTGTATCGATGACGATCAAGCGATACTGCTTTTCCTCGATCAAGTGGACTAGGTGGCCAGTTCCACCTTTGTGGAGATCGCCGATCTTTTTCGCGAACTGACCAAGCACCAAAAAGTCAGCTGGGGGATCTGTCGGCCAGTGCTGCTTTTCCATACGCGCCCGTAGCCGACCGGGTGGATCCTCCAAGGCCAGGTAGAGCACCGGCCCGCTTTCCACGTTCTCACCCAACACGACGCCGCCGGTAGCTACTGCCTGGGCGATCTGCAAAGAGAGCCACGACTTGCCCAGCTTGGCCCTGCCGGCAAGCAGCGTCAGGCCGACCGGCAGAACGCCAGGAACCGCATAGATGGGCTCCGGCCAGTCCGTCGTCAGTATCTCCCTGGCAGAAAGCAAGGTGATCTTTCCGTTGTTCCTATTGGCTCTCCGGGTGACTGCCTTCACCGATTCCTCGGCCAGTTTGAGTGTGCCGTCAATGTCATCAGATCCGTTGTAGGCGACACGGGCGATGTCACTGGCGACAGTGATCAGCTGCCGCTTGGTCGCCAGATCGACGACGATTTTGGCATACGATCCGACATTGATCGCGCTGGGCACGGCATTGACCAGGTGAGTGATGTAGGCTGCGCCCCCCGTCTCTCCCAGTTGCCCACGCTTCTCCAACTCGTCGCACAGAGTGACGAAATCAACCGGCGTGTCCTGTCGATGGAGTCTCAAGATCGTCTCATAGATCCAGCCGTTCTTCTGAATGTAAAAGTCATCCGCCTGCAAGGATGTGGAGACGCAGGAAACCGCCTCCGGATCGATGAGGAGGGAGCCCAAGAGAGCCTCCTCGGCCTCGACGTTGTGGGGGGTCATTTTATTTTGACTCATAGCCCACCGCCTTTGCACGTCGGTTCTAGGAGCGCGTGAGCTCTTGACAGGGACGAGGAAAATTTGGTAGAATGAGAACAGGAAAGAGAGCTAGCCAATGCCTCTTCCGTTCTCGCCGCAAGCGCCTCTACGCTTGCGGCTTTTTTGCGTTTATCTCGCATGCTTTACCTCCTTGGCGATATGAAAAAGCCGCTGCCCGGTGTAGGTAGCGGCCAAAAGCAAAAGAGCCGTCACCTTCGCCGGATGCACGAATGCCCTGATGTATAGGGGAGAGAGGCTCCTATACTATCTGGGTGCTCCAGTAGAAGATGCCGACTCTAGCTATGCCGGCAACCGTCGCTACAGGTGGACATGGCCCAAATTCAGTGACCAATCCACCCCGTCATCGTCACGTTCGCACGAAAAAGGTCGTCTCAAAAAGGGTGCGGATCATATAATCCACAAAGCGTCACGTTGTGTGCGTCATTTGGAGCGACGGGATATTCAGTTTACCTGCGCTGTTGACCTATGGTTACTAGGTGCTGCTAGGTACTATCAGGGTACCAAATAGGACCATCGGTGTCAAGATCTGACCACGTCTCACCGCCCCCTCAGTCATCCTTGCTTCTGCGCCCGGTTCGCACGGTCGGGGTAGGTGGATTATGTGTTGGTAAGGTGCCAAAGCCGATCCCTCGACTAGATGACCTGCCATTCCCAGTCACCGGCCTCCATCGCCTCCAGGCTGGTCAGGCGGACGTCGCCCCGGCCCGAGTACCTGTACCACAGCACGGGCTCCAGGATGGTCGCCTGCTTCTCGCGGTGCTCCTCGTTGAACAACACCAGGGCCAGCCGGCCCGCCAGGGCGAGCGCCTTCTCCCACTTGCCCAACATCCGCTCAGAGACCTCGCGCTGCACCTCCACCGGCCAGGCCACGCCGTCCATCGTCACCACCAGATCGGGCTCCGACCTGGCGCCCCACCGCTCGCCCGAGTCCGCCAGGATCGCCTGGGGATCATCGCTCACCACATAGCCTGCCTCTTGCAGGTGATCGCGCGCCTCCAGGATGCCGACCCCGTGGGCGATGGAACGGTGCTTACGTGCCACCTCTGTGATCTCGGACTCTGCTGCATCGTGGCCAAAGGCCTCCCGGTACCAGACCCGGCCCAACTCGTTCAGCCGCACCAGCCGCCGGTTGCCGCCGGCCTTGAATTTCCAGTGGGCGGCCTTGCCCTGGCGCCGGCAATCGTCGATCACTCCCTGCTTGGTCAGCTTGCACAGCGCGTTGCGGACGCTGTTCTCCTGGCCCCATCCGGCATCGGCGACGCGCGCGATGATGCGCCAGGATCGGCCCAGTCCCTCGGCCCCCATCAGGCGCACGATCTCCTGTTGCATCGCGGAACGGATTACGGCTCGCTGTGCCGGGATCTCGGCGGCGACCGTCTGGGGTCGGCTGGCCAGCTGCCCGCGTAGATCCTCGATCTGGCTCTGCAGGTCGGCCTGCGTCCCTTTCCACCTCCCTTCTCGCCACCTCAAAGCATCCACCTTGAGCTGCTCCTGCCTCGCCGACTCTTTCAGGATGTAGACATCGTCGAACAACCAAAGCATGTGATAATAGAGCAGAGCATAGGCAATCTGGGCCAGAACCTGCCCGGCGTAGGGGCGGACCGAGGGCTTGTAGACGCCGTGCAGTTGCGCGATCCAGCGATTGCGGTCTCGCTTCACGATATCAAAGTTTTCTATTGTCTCTCCCGCCTCTTTGCTCTTTCGGTACCAGGTGTTGATTACGGCGATAAAGTCATCCAATTGTCGCGTCGTCACGTGAGTGGTCTTGCTCATCGAACCCCCTTTGTGGTATGATATGGGTAGTGGACTGCGGGAGGCTTGACGCCGCAGACGTACCGGGTCGACACGGCATCACGACCGTGTGGCCTGGGGTGACCGCGGCCACTACAGAGCCTCGGCACGCCGCCGGGGCTTTTTTCGTGCACCGGCAAACGGGTGAAATGGGAGGCGTCAGGTCCCTGTCGATTAAACGCAGAGGTCCTGCGTTTGATCCCCAATTCACCGGTGAATCGGTGTGTGGAGGGGGGTACACAAGGGATGGCACAGTACATACCCCCTCACAACTTGCTCCGCTTTGATCCCTGCATCACCCTCGCTCCTCGCTGTGCAAGAAACGGTGGCAGCTCCAGCGTGTCATCCTGCGATGTGCCCCGTGTCACCACCTCAGGGGCCGTGTCACCGCGTGTCACCCGTGTCACCGTGTCACCGTTTTCCCGGCCCAGGGCCAGGCCTACGAGCTCGTCCGTGACCCGACGTGGATCGCTGCGGCTGGCCGGCGGCGTCAGCCACCCACGCGATTCCCACTGCTGGCCCAACTTGGTCAACTGCCGCTTGGAGATCCGGTCGCCAAAGACCTCGTACAGTTGATTGATGATGAAGGCACCGTCCAGGCGCTCGACTGCGTAGCGCACCAGGTCGGCCTCCACGTCGTCCAATACCGGTAACTGTGGAGCAGCCACCTGACCGACGAGGTCCTGCGCTGTCTCCGATTCCACCCGCAGCGTCTGCACCGTCTGCCACCCGCCGCCTGCGAAGGCCAGCGCCAGGCCGGGCCGATTCAACCCTTCCGCCCCCTTGCGGCCCAGGATCACGCGGCTCTCGACCTCGGTGCGGGTCTGGAAGGCAATAGCTGTGGGCAAGTTGGCCCGCACCTGGGGATCGATGACCTTGCTCGACGGCGATTGCGTGCCCAGGATCAAGGAGATGCCCATTGCACGTCCCTTGCGCGCGATCTCGACCAAGGTCTCCATTGCCGGTGTACGGGCAAAGTCGGCTGCTTCGTCAACGGCCAACAGGAGCAACGGTAACTTGTCCCCCTCCGGCATCTCGCGCCAATCGGCCACGCCGGCCCGCGCCATCAGCGCCTGGCGGCGCAGCCGCTCCGCCTCCACGCGCTCGATCAGGCAGGCGGCCGCGTCCAGGTCGTGAGCAATCGGAGCAAATAGGTGTGGCAGCCTGCGCCAATCCTGTCCAAAGTCCACCTGCTTGGTGTCCACGATGGCCGCCCGGAACTCGGCCGGTGCGTGCTTGGCTGCCAGTTGAACGACAATGGACTGCATCAGGTTCGTCTTGCCGCTTCCTGACGTGCCGCCGGTCAGGATCGCCCGGTGCTCCCCGGCCAGGTCCAGGGTCACCACACCGCGCTTGGTGTGGCCCAGGATCACCTCGTAGGGCGCGTCCGTAACCTCACCCAGATCGAGGGGGATCGTCGCCGGCAACCGCTTGCGCTGCCGCTGCCCCGGCTCGCGGGCCACGGTGATGGCCAGACCGCCGCCGTCGCTGACGAATACGCGCCGGCCCTGCAATGCCGCACGCCACTGGCGCCACAGCTCGCGCTTCAGCCATTCCTCGCGTGGGATGCCGCCCAGACGCTGCATATCCAGAGCAAAGATACAGCGGTCGGGCAGCAGAAAGGCGTCGGCCACCGGCAGGATCGCACCTCCCTGCCGTGGACGTGATTTGAGCAAACCGCGCTGGCCCAGGGTGCCCACGATCTGCCGCCAGTAGACGACGATCTCGTCCGTTGGATTTCGTTCGTTCATCGTTCCTCCTCCCAATCAGCTTGCAGGCTGGCCAGCAGCGGGCCGGGCAGAAAGCCCGCCGTCTCCGCCTGATCTAGCCGCCGCAACACGCGCACCGATCGCAAGCCGGGTGCTGGAGGCCGCGGCGGCGGGGCCACCGGCAGCATTGGGGGTCTCCCGTTGCTCCCTTTACTTGTTCCCAGCCTGGGGCGCGTCGTGGCGTCCACCAGTTGGTCGCGCGCGGTCGTACGCTCCTCCTGGCCGGCGCTCCTGAACTGCGGGGCGACGGTCTCCCCGCTGGGCAGCAGCCGCGTGACGTGGCCCGGCTGGCGGTCCAGGTCAATCAGGTTCCAGCCGCCGTCTCCCGCCGGCAGCGCCAGGGGTTTGGCGTCCCCCCGAAAGTCCCGCTCGATCACGACGGGCCGCCGGGCGTGCTGGCGGATCCCGTAGACGACCAGTGCACCGACGCCGGCGGCGACGACCAGCAGCACCAGCGGGATGCCATAGTCGCGGCCGTAGGCCAGGACCTCCTCGCGCTGCTGGGCCTGGCGCGTGGCCGTCGCCTGGTACGCCTGCTGTGTGGC
>CAZKDJ010000131.1:0-11793 GCA_964551295.1 uncultured Anaerolineales bacterium
GGTCAAACTTGGGGTACGGGTGGGGGGAGGGGTCGGCGTAGGCTTGGGCGTCCACGTGGGAATCGGCGTGTCGGTAGGCTGTAATGAAGGCATTGGGACAGAGGCCGCAGGCGATGACCCGCTCAACAAGGACGCCGTGGAAGAGATAGCGATGACCGCCATCACACACAGGAGGGCCACGGTGAACACCGCCATACCAATGAGGATGAGCTTTTGGTTTCTGGACATAGGGCCTCTCTCAGAAGCTGTTATCGGCTACAGTCTACCTCATCCTCGCGCTTCCGTCAAACCCGGTATGTTGATGATAAGGAAAGGCCCCTGACGCCTTGCCAGAGGCTTTTCCCTCATCTCATGTGAAAGACCCAGCACAATGAGTGCCGCGCTATTAGAAATGCAGCACGCCAGGACGGGGCACACCAAGTCTTAGCGAACACATAGACCGTGACCCAGCCTCCCTCGCCTGCGACTACCTCAGGTGAGATAGACATCACGACCTCACTTCCATGATCGGCGCGTTTTTCGTTTCCCCACTGTGTCGCTTGGATCGATGCCCACCCTAGTGACTTGGGGTGTGCCAAAGCCGCCAACAAGTTGGCTCATCCACCCAACGCCGTTGGGCGCGAACTATGGACTCGAAGGCAATATCAACTCATCACAACTTGGGGATGAATCCACTTATCGCACTCCATATAAGCAGTGCAAACGAGCCATAAGCCGTGTGATACCAATCGAGCTTGGCGAACGGTCCACCGATGGCAAATACCCAAAACGCAAATGAAACGGTTGACAGGATTACCTCATTGTAGGGAAACGATTTGTCTCTGTTAAGGTCTTTGTCCTCTTTTTTGATCCTGGCGTATACATAAAGGGGAGTCAGGACGAGCCCAACACCGGCTGCGACCCAGAGAAGAACCAAGTGTGACTCGGATGGTGCAAGTTGCGCTGCGGCCGCCAACGCTGCCCAAAGAGCAATGATCTCTCCTGGAATGTACTCGGCTATCTTGTCAAGAGTGTCACTAGTTTTCTCTGGCTGGGCACCCGCGGCAGCAGCGTGCGATACTTTCCATACAACTCTGCGGGACATGTTATAACCTCCTCGTATAATATGTTCGCCAGGAAGTGGTATCCCAGGGATAATGGCTGTGCACCCAGTGCAGTCAGGTGGGCTGTTCTACACCTCCGTGTTGCACCGTAAGGTGACTTCTAAACGTAGATTGTTGCCCACACCGAGCGGCACTTCAAACTCGCATATTGTTCCCGTGCGGCTCAGGGCTGCCGCCTGTGTTCTCATACACGAGGTTGTTGCTCTGCCCGGTTCCCTGGGATACCCTCCTGACCTCCCTGGGTGACATCACCCAAAGGAGTACACTTATGAATACTTCAACCTTATGTGTCGGTGCGGATGTCCACTTGAAGGAGATCACCCTCCGGGCCTTGGACAAACTCACCAGCGACGAAGTCATCGCCCCCTTCAACGTCGCCAACAATCTGCCGGGTGCCCAATCTGCGACCTCTCGCTTGGCTGAGGTCGCTACACGATTGGGTTACACTCACATCGAGATCGGCTACGAAGCCACCGGCATGCTGTGGATTCCCTTCCACCGCTTTCTCAGCACCTGCCAACTCCGTGAACCTTTCGACCTACAGCAGGTGTGCTTCAATCCCCAGCTCGTCGCCGATTTCAAGGATGCCTTGGTCTTGCGAGGTCCCAAGGATGACGAGCGTGACGCTTTCGATGTCGCTGCTCGAGTGCAGGTTGGTCATTGGCCTGATTCCTATGTCCCTGATGACTTCTGGCAGGGTTTGCGCCGTCTCACCCGCTATCGCTTCAAACTCTCCCGCAACCTCTCTCAGGAAAAGATGCGCTTTCAGTCCTATGCTTTCCTCAAATGCAGCGATTGAAAGCGGGTCAAGGCTTTCTCCGACGTCTTTGGAGCCACCAGTGCTGCTCTGCTAACCGAGTTCACTGCCGCCGAAATGCGCGAGATGACTCACGATCAACTGGCCGACCTGATCGCTCACCGTGGTCGGGGTCGCTTCTACGACCCCGACGCCACTGCGCGCACCGTCCGACAGGCTTTGCGTACATCCTATCCCATCGACTATCAGATGGATGAGATGATTACCGCCACCTTGGCCACCGGCTGGGAGCACATCCGCGCCATCAAGCGCTTGACGAAGCGCTTGGACCAGCACATCGTCCGCTGCATAGAACCTGTTCCCAATCCTATCATCACCGTCAAAGGTCTAGGGCCGGTCATCACTGCTGGTCTCCTGGCTGAGATTGTCGATATCTCCCGTTTTCCTGAACACAAGCACCTGGCTCAATACTTCGGCATCTCCTGGACCAAGCGTTTTAGCGCCGGCTCTGCCACTCAGGATTCACGCATGACCAAGGTTGGCAATCCTTATGGCCGCTACTACTTCGTCATGGGCGCTGACAAGCTACGCCAATTCAACCTGGAGTACAAGGCCTTCTATCGACGCAAGTACAATGAAGTCTCCAAGCATCAACACAAACGTGCCCTCGTGCTCACGGCTCGCAAACTCGTGCGTCTGGTGCATGCCCTGCTCACGAAGAACGTCCCTTACGTGAGGCCCCGGATGACTGTTGATCCTGAGGAGGCTGACTTACTCCAGTAGGTAGCGCTGAACGTTACTTGCTGTACAATTGCATAGACCTGTGCGCCGCAGGAAAAAATGCGTTCCTGTAGGGTTCTGAAAGTGCCGCTTATGCTCAGTTCGGCAGGCCGAGAAAGCTTATTCGTATGTCAAAGATCAACTTGACTTCTCACCGCATATCTATTGTTAGAAATGGTCGATGATTGTTCGATGTCGTTTTGCACATCAATCTGGCCCAAACGTCACATTTAGCAGTAGAATTATCACCCCCCTTTCTCCCGTACGAAAGCTCCCAGAGAGCACTCCACACCCATCACTGCAAATCCACTGCACACCTAAACACCAAGGAGATGCTTGATCTTATCATGAATAGGAGCAAATAGAATGCCCTCCCTTCTCAGTCCCCAAGTAGTATTCACTTCAGCATGGTGGATGGCCACCAATCGCCAGTCATCATCGAAGCAGGGCGCTCCGCTTGAGCCCTGCATCGCCCAAGTGAAGTACTGGATTTTGCCAGTATCGGAAATGACAGATGCCACCCCGTTCGGCGAGAAATCGACCGTCATTTCCTCTCCTCCGGGATGATGCACCAGATGAAGAGCTGATTTCTTGCCGGGCACGTAGGAAGGGTCAGCAATAGGCACTGGTTCGATTTCGGCATCCTCGATCTTGCTCTCCACCTGAAGCAAGACAAAATCCAGATCCTTTTCAGGGCTGCCCTCTAGAATTAGACTCCCGTCGTCAGCAAGGTCGAGTTCAAATGTCTGACCGTCCTTTTCGTTGCCCTCATCAGCTTTGTAGTCGCCGAACCGTAGAACTGTGTTGTGTGCATTCTCCTCGATGTCTTCGTGGTCCTCTTCCTTCAGTACGTGATAATTGGTCAAGATCAGACGCGGTGCGACTAGAACCCCTGTCCCGAATCTTCTTATCGGGTTTCCCTCCTGATTCTCGAGATCGACCTCGACCTTGCACACCGAGCTCGCCCGTTGGGTCGCCTGGATGAGAAATTCCATCTTGAACTTGGCGGCCCGTTTCTTCAATTCAATGATCTTGCTCTGGAGCTCTATGTCGTCAGGCCCGCACCAGTCGATCTCAGGGCCAAAGCCGAGCCCTGCTCTTTCCGCATCTGCTAGCTCAGGTGCTAGCAGAGGGATCTGGTACCTCATTCGAAGGCGGGCCTCAAGATCAGAATCCCTGTAGAGGCCGCGTGCAACGATAAGCGTAGCAACCTTTCTAGCATTCTCCAAGCTTACGTCGTCTATCAGAACTTCGAGCAAGCTGCCGAGCACAGTGTAGCGCTCGTTATCTTCAACCGTCCCTTGCTCCAGAGCCCAACGAACCAATTCCTGGGCATCGAATTTGGCAATCCCCGTGAGTGCCTGTACACGCGTGTTCTGCCAGTCAGTGCGCCAGTTGGTTCCGTCGATAAGCTGTTCCATATATCCCTTGGCACCTATGGCGAAGGGGGCATTTGCCGCCTGCCCGGACAGCAGGCTCACAAGAAGCTTTTGCTCATCACGACCGAGGCCGATCTTCCCAGGCATGGTTTTCTCCTCTCGTCTGCCATCACTGGCACATTGGGCTGCTGGCGGGTACCAGATTGTACCTGGCGACGATTTCTTTCAAGAACTTTACTTCGCTGCCCTCTCGGAACATAGCCTCCAGCAGATCACCTATGACAGTATAACCCTCGTGACCTGGAACTATCTCATCCTGCTCCAGAGCCCAACTAACCAATTCCTGGGCATCGGATTTGGCAATCCCCGTGAGCGCGTCTACACGCGTGCTTTGCCATCCAGTGGGCCAGTTGGTATCTTGAATGATGTATTTCAAGTACCCCTTAGCGCCCAGTTGGGGAGGTGCAGTTCCGGCTGCTTTGACCAAGACATTGCATATCTTCCTTACTTCGCTCCTGGCCGTCTCCTTGTTGCTCTGCAGATTTCTCAGTTTCAAAGTGGAGCTAGGCTTCAACGTTGGCGTGAGACCATTCAACCCCATCCACTTTTGTACAAGGCGCTGTTTGCCCTGGCCGTCCTCCAAGTCGAAAAGCGATTGCTCCTTAGAATCAATCAGGTAAGCTGACTTCAAAGCTGTTATGCTTACGAATGTGTCAGCCATGTTCCTATAGGTTTCCGCAACAGACGTGACATCGGAGAAGACAACACACCCTATGGCACCGCAGTCCGGAAAGCAGAAAAGTTTATCGAGGATGTCCTTTGAGTAGGTATCACTCCCCAGCAGTTTCTCTCCAAAGTATAAAAGGGCTATATATCCTCCTGCCACTGGAATTCGGTGGTGAAGGACCTCTTCTCTTTTAAGATTGAGTATCCTTCTAGATTGAGGGTCGATCCGAAACCCCAGGGCTTCCACAGGTTGACCGAGGGACTTGAGCAAATTCTCTGGCAGTGCGGACTCTGCCAGCGCATCTCGCTCTCTCTCCCGCTGCTGTCTCTGGTCTTCCGCACTAGGCGGCGCAGCAATCCAGTCGGCAATGTTGCTCGTTACATCACTAACAGGGCCCGCAACAACTGCAACACCCTCTTTGATGAGCTTCGCCGCTTCGCTAGCATGACGAGTAGATCTATCAGGCAGTCTAGCCATTCTGCCTTATCCCCCGAATCTGGTTATTTGGGGAGAATGCGACATCCTCCACTCCAACTGGTACCTCCAACAGTCGCCGTGCCACTTCCTTTCGCTCCGCAACGCTGGTCTCTTCTCCAAGGATTCGCTCAATATCTTCGCTCGCGACGTGAACAACCTTCATCTTCTCGCGTTTGCTGAACCTGTTGAGGCTCTTATCCGCCTTAACATCCACCAATATCATTAACGGCTCCACCTCGTCCAGCGACAGCCCCCACTGCTCGCTTAAAACCCAAGCGGCCATAGTGAGCCCCGTTGCGGGTGTCGAATCCACAGGCCCTGCAGAGTCACTCGCCGTCTTTACGTCAACAATGAGGTTATGTCCGCCCTTTCGTGCAACAAGGTCTACGTCCATCAGCAACGGGTCAACACCGGCCTTGCCCATCCTCGGAGAACGCTCAATCTGATAGTCTGCGGCCTCAAACAACTGGCCTATGCCCTCAATTGCATCGACAGCCTCAGCGGACTTTGTCTCTGCACGCAACATCCACAACGATGCACTGATACCCATCAGATACAACTGCATAATGACATAGAATACCGTGCCGATGTTTCCCAGCACCAGAAAAAGCGCCAAGGTCGCCCCGAGGACGAGCAGCGCCCCAATGATATATCCCGCCAGTCGTCGCTGTCTTTGCCTGAGTAGATCGTAGAAAGCGGTCTTGATGCCCGTTTCATCCAGATAAAGTTGGCCCGCCAAGTTGTTCTCGCTGAGCGCGATAAAGCTTATCGCAGAAACAGACACCAAGACGATGGTCGGATAGAAGGCAATTAAATCGGCATTGGGGTGTATCTGACCGCCAAGCCAGACAACGATGAGCTCTACAAGTCTCGTTGCGTAGAAGATCGCACCATATACAACGAGCCATAGGAAACCAAACAGTGCTGGTGGAAAGACTGCGCCCAGCCCCCCGAGCAGAAACTCCAAGAAACTGGGCGAGTTCGTGGCAGAGGTGTCCAACGAAAGCCAGTTCAGGGCTGCAACTATTGTTGCCCCAACAGCAAAGTAAAGCAGCAGTTGAGGGCGACCCAGAAGAAACACAACAGGCGTAAACCCAACAACAGTGGCAATCGCCGTCAAGAGAATGAGGGCCGGTCTGTTAACTCTGTTGCTCTTGACCGATTCATTGGCGGTCATATTGCATACCTCCACAATGGTGCCAGATATACCACAGGCAAAACCGCGTACTACACCAATAACTACCAGTACACTTGTAAGGTTTCAGTTGGAGAGACGGAGAGTCAATAAAGAGGGTAAGTTGTCCGTTGTAATCTACTGAAGAAATTTGGAATGGTTTTCGCTGTTGTGGTTACCCTTTCCAAGATCTACCACGCTTAGTTTATCCCATAACTTGTGGGGTGTCAAATTATCCACCTGCGGCGGCGAGGCTTGGAGAGGTAAAACGTATCTTTGTCACCCCAAAGCAGCGGGGGCAGGATCAGAAAAGGGGCAGCGCTGTTACGCACTGCCCCTCGGATGGTCTGCTATGTGCGCCTAGTCTTGTGTGTAGATCTCCACACGCCCTGTGAGACCCGGCAGCAGCCGTATGTCGGTGGCGGGTAGCTGTATGTAGATGGTAAAGCGCGCATCTGCCTCCTCCGTGTCCTCAACCTGGGGCACCACTGCCTCGACAGTACCCTCCAGCGGTTCATCAGCGAAGGTGCGCAGCGTGACCACCGCCCGCTGGCCGGGATAGACGCTGGCGATGTGCTGCTCGCTCAGTTCCTGGGTCTCAAAGCGCAGCCCGTCCTCGACGTTGAGCAGGGTGACGATCGGCGCGGTTGCGTCGACGTCCGCGCCCGGTACCGCGTCCACCGAGAGCACGATGGCCGTCCACGGTGCGATGATCTGGGCATGCGCCAAATCCTCTTGCGCCTTGGTCAGCTCTATGCGTGCGTCCTCGATCTCGCGGTCGTAGCTGGCCTCGATGCCATCCTCCAGCGCCGCCAGGTCTCGCTCGGCCTCGACCACGTCCGCCTCGAGCCCCTGCAGCTTGAGCGCCTCCACTGTGTAGGCCTCCTCGGCGTCGGTCAGGCGCTTTTCTGCCAGCAAGCGATCATCGATGGCCCGCTCCCAGGCGGCGCGCTCCTCGTCAATCGGCTTCGGCGGCCACTGCACACGAACTTTTTCATATTCCTCCTTGCGATCCTTCTCCGATCGCTGCGCCCACTTGAGGTTGACGCGCGCCTCCTCAAGGTCCGTGTCCGAAAACTCCAGGCGGGCGGTGGTCAGCTCACGCTCTGCGTCGGCCAGTGTCTTTTCTGCGTCAGCGACGTCCTGCTCCCACTGCTCGACCGCGTCCTCGCGGTCGGCGATGGCCCGGTCGAGCGCGAGCTGCGCCTCGTCCACGGCCCGCTGCAACTCGGTATCGTCGAGCGTCGCCAGCAGATCGCCGGCCGCCACCTCGTCGCCGGCCTTGACCTCGATGGAAAGCACCTCGCCGCTCACCTCGCCGCCAAAGCTCATCTCCACACTGGGGTAGGGCGACGCCAGTTTGCCATCGGCGGCGACCGCCTTGCCCCCCGGTGCCGGCGGGAGCGTCGGATACGGGGCGGCGTCTGGGTCCGTTCCAGCCTCCACCTCCGGTGGCTCATCCATCTGCACCACCTTGCCGCTGCAGCCGGCCAGCAAGACGACGGCAGTAATCAGAGTCAAAATCCATTTTGATGTTTTCATAGTTCCGTCTCCAATCTCGATACGTGAAACGTAAAGCGTAAAACGTAAGGTGTAAAATTACGCTTTACGTTTTACGTCTTACGCCCTCACAACGCCTCTCTCAAAATACGAGTCACCTTGCTGCGCACTATGCCGCGGGCGGCCAGGCTGGCGCTGACGAGGCTGGCCAGGACGACCATCACCAGGATGGCCGTGATCGTTATCCAGTCAAAGGTCAACTGCGTCGGCGTGTTGCGCATCAGGTTGTTGCTGATGTAAAAGACATAGCCCAGCACCGTCCCGGCGGTCACGCCCGCCAACGACGCGCTGACCGTCATGATCACCGATTCCAGCGCAAAGGTGCTCACCAGCTCGCGCCGCCGCATACCGATAGCCTTGAGCATCCCGATCTCCAGCCGGCGCATGTAGACGGCCACATAGACCACGGCAAAGACGCCAAAGATGCTGGTGACGAACGACAGCACGGCCATGGCGAGCATGACAATACGGCCTGTGCGCATCGACTGCTCCGTGGTGCGGATGTCCTCGGCAGTGGATTGTACCCAGATGTTGCCCCGGTCAGCGAGGAGCTTGCGCAGGTCGGCCACTACCTGGGTCTCGTCGGCGCCGGCGACGGTCGTCGCCATGATCGTCCCGATGACGGGCTTGTCGCGCTCCGCCGTCGAGCAGACCCCCCCCGTGCAGATATCCCGGACGGTGGTGTCGTTGGACAGCCGCAGGTATGTATCGAGTGAGACCAACCCCTCCGCCGATCCATAGCGGATGTCGCTCTCGTTGCGCGAGAAATCAAAGCCTGGCAGCCGCTCGACCAGGCCGACCACGCGCATCTCGACGACGTGGTCCGTGCCCTCCCCCTGCACCAGAACCACGTCGCCCATGCGCACGTCCATGTACTCGGCGTACCCCGCGCCCAGGATGATGGTGT
The DNA here is from genome assembly GCA_964551295.1 of uncultured Anaerolineales bacterium. Taxonomy (GTDB): domain Bacteria; phylum Chloroflexota; class Anaerolineae; order B4-G1; family B4-G1; genus JAFGED01. The sequence continues at coordinate 8,865 of CAZKDJ010000131.1, forward strand.
CCGGCTCGGCCAGGATGCGGTCGAATGCCTCCGGCCCGCCGGCGACGTACTCGGCCAGATCGTCGTAGACGATGCCGTCCAGCGAATCGGTGATGCCACGCACCTGCACCGCCGCGGTGCGCAACTCGACCCGATTCGTCACGTCGGCGCTGTACTCGGTCGTCAGGCCGACCGCTTCTGCGATGCCGGGCACCGAGCGAAACTCGTCCAGCACGTCCGGCTTCAGCCCTTCTACGTCCTGTGCCCCAAAGACGTACCAACCCCAGCGCGAGAGCTCTGCGATCACCGGCGCGCCGTTGTCAAAGCGGGCCTGGACGTCATAGTTGCGTTCCTCCAGCGCCGTCATCGTACCCAGGAATGTGGGCAGCGCGGCGCTAAAGACGATCATCAGCGCGATCATTGTGTTGCGCCGCTTGGCACGCATCAGGTTGGGGCCGGCGAAAAAGGCCAGCTTGGGCAGAATCAGGCTGCCCAACAAGACCAGGATGCGCTCAAAGGGCAGCGTCAGGGCGTAAAAGAGCAGGCTGATGCCAACCACCAGCAGCACCATGCCGCCGAACAAAAAGATACCGATGATCGACTCGTTCCCCTGCACGAAGAGAAAGTTGCTGCCGACAAAGATCAACCCCCACATAAAGGTCAGAACGGCGCCAGCGACGAGGATGCGCCCGTCGAACTTGCGCGAGCGCAGCCGGGCCAGGTCCTCGATCTGGATGTTGTCGGCGGCGCCGGGGTTGATGGCGTGGCGCACCTTGGTGTTGGCCGCCTTGTGCGCCGGGGCCAACGCCGAAATCCCCAGTACCACGGTAGCGATCGAGGCCGCCTGGATCACCGCGCCGACCGAGATCGACATCTGGAACTGGATGCCCAGCTCTGCCCCGTTCTGCGCTGCGCTGGAGATGAAATAGCTCACCAGCGGCGCGACCACAAACAGGCTGAACGCGTGGCCCGCCAAAGCTCCGACGCCCACGCCGATCAGCCCGATCAGGGCCACCTCCACCAGCACCAGCCCGAACAGATGGCGCCGCTTGGCCCCCAGGATGCGCAGGAAGGCCAGGTCGCGCTGCCGCTCCTCCACGTTGGTGTTGATGATCGAATAGACCAGCAGGCCCACGACGCCCATGACCATAAAGCCGTACACGGCGCTGAGGGAGCGCATGATGGCAAAGGCCACGTCGCTAAAGTCGAGCGTCTGGGCCTTGCCGATGGAGATGTCGTAGCTATCGACCTCGCTTCCCAGGGCGTCGGCCATGCGCTCGGCGATGCGCCGCACGCGAAAGACCGAGTTCTGCGTGCTCAACGAGCCATAGACCGTCTCGTCCAGCACCACCACCAGTCGCTCGGCCTGCCCCGGCACGCCCAGCCAGTCCTGCACCGCGTCCAGGCTGGCCAGGATGCCGTTTTGCTCTGCGCCGCCCAGCCCGGTGGCCAATCCAATGCCGCTGACCGTAAAGCGGCGTGTCACCCGGCTGGCGCTGATCTGATCCGGCATCTCGTGGCCCTCCAAGCGGGAGAGCGGCAGGATGTAGCTCAGATCGACCTCGTCGCCGACCCGCAGGCCAAAGGTGTCGGCCGTCACGCGCAGGACGACGACGTGGTCGCCGTCCAGCTTGTACTCGCCTTCCAGGATCTTGACCTGACCCAGCTCGTCCTCGGGCGTGCGGGCCAAAAGCGTGGCGTTACCCGGCTGGCCTCCATTGCTCGCTCCTCCGACGCTGACGTGGACCTCCGCTCCCTCGCTCGTACTGCCTGCCTCCACGGAGACCGCCTGCCCCTCCTCGGAGTTGGGTTGGCTGCCGGATCTCCCCTGCAGTTCAACCGTGCCGAGGAAGCGCGGATAGACCGCCACCACTGCCGGGTCGGCCTCCTGGATCAGAGCGGACACGCGCTCGATATCGATGTATTGTACGGGGCTCGTCTCGGCGCGGGTGATGGCGACGTCGTGCTCTCCCTCGAACTGCTCGATCAGGCTGACGATCTGCCGCTCCAACGAGTCGACACTGTTGTTCAGCGTCACTAGCATGGTGGTCACCACCAAGAGCGCCAGGATCACGATGAAGGTGCGCGCCTTGTGGCGGAAAAAGCTCTTCAGCACATATTGAGCTATCATCGGGCTCCGTTGTCCTCTTTGATCAGACCGTCGCGCAGTTGGATCACCCGTCCGGCGAACTTGGCCATGCGCGGGTCGTGGGTGACGTAGACGATGGTGGTGCCCTGCTCCTGGTTCAGCCGGGCGATGACCTCCATCACCTCGAAGCCGGTCTTGGAGTCCAGTTCACCCGTGATCTCGTCGCCGATGAGGATGGGGGGATCGTTGGCCAACGCGCGGGCAATGGCCACGCGCTGCTGCTGCCCGCCGGAAAGCTCGCTGGGATAGTGCTTGGCCCGGTCGGCCAGCCCGACGCTTTCCAGCAGCCGGTCTGATTTGCGATGCCGCTCTCGGCGACTCAATCCGGCCAGCGCCATCGGCACCTCGATGTTCTCGCGCGCCGTAAAGTTGGCCAGCAGGTTGTAGTTCTGAAAGACAAAACCCATCTTGGTCAGCCGCAGCGCGGAGAGTCGATCCTCCGACAGGGAGACGACGTTCTCGCCATCGACGATCACGTGGCCGCGGCTGGGTTCCTCCAGCCCGCCGATGATGTTGAGCAGCGTCGTCTTGCCCGAGCCGCTGGGGCCCATCAGGCAGACGATCTCGCCGGGGGTCACGTCCAGCGAGACTCCGCGCAGCGCCTGCACCGCTTCCTTGCCCATCAGGAAGGATTTGTGGACGTTGTCCACTTGAATAAGAGGCACATATTCTGACGTTTGCGCTTGTTCTTCCATTGCCCTCACCTTTACCAATTAGCTGCGATGTCACAGCAAGGATACCAACAAACCCCTTGTCGTCTAATTAACGCGAATCAGGCGATGCCCTGGCTCGTTCGTTAAC
>CAZKDJ010000132.1:0-11762 GCA_964551295.1 uncultured Anaerolineales bacterium
TCATCACCTCGACGAACGAGGGGACGCAGACGATGTCGATCCCATCCAATTCCAGGTAGCCGCGGGCGATGATTACCGCCTTTGTGGCTTGGTTGACTGCCCCGGCGCCGATGGCTTGTACGTCAACGTGTCCCTGCTCACGCATGACGCCTGCGATGGCGCCTGCCACTGCTGTCGAGCGAGATGTGGCCGCGACCCTGATGATGTCCATTGCATCCCTCCTTGTGCTGCCTTGACCCCTGAAGCCATCAAAACCCGCTGAACACGGGCGCTTTCATCGGTGCAGTTCAATCACATGATACACTCAAAGAGGTCATCATACAAGCACTCTTTTGCCCTGGCGCGTGCGTGACGGAGGGATCGAGGCTGCTGCTCGGCTGATCGGTGAGGACGGCCAAGTCGCAGTCGGCCTGAAAGCGGGCGATGCGTCTAGGCTTCAGCTTCGATCCAAATGGGGAGTAGAAAAGCGCCGGGGAGTGGTAACGTTGGGGCTGTGAAGCCCCGGCGCGTGGGGGTGGGATTAGCTCGATGATTTCTCAATGCCACCCGGGCCGATTATACCAGGGAAGGCGAGGAAAGGAATGGGAAATTTGTACTAGCCATACCTAACTGCTTTTCTTCGGCATATAGCGCGCAAGTTTGGCGGCTAGATTGGAAAGGGGCAGGCTTTGCAGCCAGATCTTGCCCGGGCCTTTCAGCCTGGCCAGGAACAAGCCCTCACCGGAGAAAAAGATGTTCTTCAATCCCTTGACGCGGGAGATATCGTAGGTTACGCTCGGCTCGAACATGGCAATGTGTCCCGGGTCAACCTGCATGACTGCATCGGCCTGCAACTCATACTCGCGGACTTCGCCGGGAATCTCGAGGAAGGCGGTTCCCGGACCGGTGATTTTCTGCAGAATGAAGCCCTCGCCGCCGAATAAACCAGCGCCCAATTTCTTGCGAAAGTGCATCTCCAGCTTGACAGAGTCCTCGGCGCACATAAAGGCGTCCTTTTGGCAAATCAAGGTCTGTCCTGAGGCCAATTGCATATCGAGGACCTTGCCTGGAATCTCCGGGGTAAAAGTGACCAGACCCGTGGGGCCATTGCAGGTGTAAGTGGTCATGAACAAAGACTCGCCGGAAAGCGCGCGCCCCAAACCGGCCATCACTCCCCCCCTGGTGCAGGTGTCCATAGCGATACCGCCTTGCATCCAGGCCATCCCGCCAGATTCAGTATAAACCGATTCGCCCTGCTGTAGATGAGTATCCAGGGTTTGCATTACAGTTCCAAGTATTTTGTATTCCATTTCAAAAGCCTCCTTTATCGGGTCGTATTGTCTACAAAGCATAGCACATCCGGCCTGCGCTGGCAAGCTGGAAGAGAGTGTTGGTGGGCCGGGAGGAGGCAGGGCTTGCGCAAAGTACGGGGCGACTATACAATGGCTCTGTCACCATCGGTGGTGACGGAACCGTGTTTTTTGCAATCCGAGGTTGCTGTTACCAGCCGAAAAGTGTACCGCCTTACCGGTCAACAACGAAAGGGGTAAAAGACGATGGAGCTGATCGTACTGCTGGGTGTGGCCCTGGCCAACGGGCTGGTCCAGGTGGGGAGCAAGCTGGTGGAAAAGGGCGTGGTGGAGCCGGCCCTGGAACCTGCGACAGAGCGGCTGAAAAAGTGGCTCCAGCGCGGCTACAAGCGCGCCGAGAAGGACAAGGGCCTGCTGGGTGCCGTGAGGGATGCGTTGAAAGAGGCCGGCGCGCCGGCCGAGGATGATGATGCATTCGAACGTTGGTTCAAGGGGTTGGCCCTGTACCACCTGACCGATGAGCGCAACGATGGGCTGCGCCGCCAGGTGGCCCGCGCCCTGTTGGCCTTCACCGATCCTAAAGCTGACCCGCCTGAAGATTTGCTGATCGCTTTGCGCTGGCCTCGCGAGCGGAAACAGGAGCTGACGACCCTGCTGGGCGCGATTCGCGCCAGGCTGTCCGCCCTGGAGGATTGGTCCGCGCCCGTCGCCTACGCCGACCGGGCGGCCCAACTGGGTCTGCTGCGCGACGCGCTCGACCGGCTCTCCCAACTGGACAACCTGGTGATCCACACGCCCGCCGGGGAGGCGCTGCGGGTGGCCGTGGTCGACGCCGGGCTGACCGAGGAGCAGGCCGCCGCCATCGAGGCCCGCTATCGTGAGGACCTGGTCAAGGAGTTGGAGTGGCACGACTTTCGAGGCATCGTGCAGGTCAAGCGCGATACCCGCGTGCCCCTGGCCGACATCTACCTTGAACTGGGCCTGCTGGGCTCACAGGACGAAGAGGAGCGTCGCCTTGTTCAGGAGCAACTGCTAGAGATGCGGGAAAAAGAGCGGTTGGAGAAAGAAGAGCGCCGCCTCCAAGAGCGGGTGAGCGACGCCCTGGCCCGTGCCTCTCAGTTGGTGATCCTCGGCGGACCGGGCGCGGGCAAGACGATCTCGCTGCGTTTCATTGCCCTGATGCTGGCCCACGGCTACGGCGCGGCGCGGCTGGGGCTGGACACGCCGTACATCCCCCTGATGGTGCGCCTGGCCGACTATGCCAGGGCGTTGGAGGAAGATCCGGACGTTTCACTGTGCAACTACCTGCTGGCATACATCGGTAAGGCCTACGAAGGCCACCCGCGCTTGAGCGACTTTTTGCGGCTGGCGCTGGAAAAGGGAGCGTGCCTGGTGCTCCTGGATGGGCTAGACGAAGTGGGGGACGATCCTGTGCAGGGACGCGCGCTGCGCACGCGGGTGGTGGCCCAGGTGCAGCGGTTCGCCGACCGTTGGTGCGACGACTGCCGCCCCAACCGGGTGGTGGTGACCAGTCGTATCGAGGGCTACCACGACGAGCCGGTGCGGGACTTTGGCCACGTGCAGTTGAGCCCCCTGCGCCCGCCTGACGAGATCGAGGACTTCCTGCTGCGCTGGTACACGGCCCACGAACGGGCCCACGGCGCAGATGAGGCCCTGGCCGGTCAGCGGGCACAGGAACGTGTGGACGAGCTGCTGCCCCAGGTGTTGGAGTGGCCCAGCGTGCGACGGCTGGCTACCAATCCGCTGCTGCTGACTATCCTGGCCCTGATCCACGAGAACGTGGGGCGGCTGCCCAACCGCCGGATCAAGCTATACCAGATCTGCGCCCAGACGTTGATCGAGTCGTGGCGGCAAGCGCAGACGGGGATGCCCAGCACGCTACTGGCTGAACTGGGAGAGGAAACCCTTATTCGCGTGATGGCGCCCTTGGCTTACTGGCTTCACGAGGAGCAACCCGGTGGCACCGCTTCTTACGACGACTGGCGAGCACGACTCACAGACATCTTGCAGCAGGAGGGATTCGAGGAAGAGGCGCGGGAAGTCGCCGGGCGCTTTTTGCACCATGCCCGCCAGGAGGCGGGTCTGCTGGCCGAACGCGGTCTGGGGCAGTTCGGTTTCTTCCACCTGACCTTTGAGGAATACCTGGCGGCGCGCGAGATGGCCCGCCAGCGCACGGAGGAGCGACGGGAGCTGCTGCGCGCCCACTGGGAGGACGCGCGCTGGCACGAGGTGATCCTGCTGGCGGCGGGGCAGTTGGGCATCGTGGAGGCGCGGCGGGACGACGCGAGCGAGTTCGTCGAGAACCTGCTCAAGATGGAGCCGCAGGACCCGGCGAACGCCGGCCGCCAGACGGTGCTGGCCGGGCGGGCGCTGGCCGACATCGGCCCGCGCAGCGTGGCCAACCAGACCCGGCGCTGGGTGCTGCGCGCGCTGCAGGAGACAATGCAGGGCTGCGACGCCGAGACAGGCCACCCCCACGACCCGCCCCGGCTCCCGGTGCGCACCCGCTACGACGCCGGAGAGGTGCTGGACGAATTGGGCTGGCTGCCGGAGGACCGGAACGCCTGGGTACGCTGCACCGGATGCACCGAAGGGGGCGGCGACCTGCTGACGATGCGCTACCCGGTGACCAATGCCCAGTATGAGCGCTTTATGCTAGCCGGGGGATACGAGAACTCGGACTGGTGGAGCGAGGAGGGTTGGCAGTGGCGGGTGGAGACATACCCTGGCTATCGAGGTGAAAGGCCTGTAGAGCATCCAGAGTATTGGCAAGCTTCTCGCTTCGGGCAAGAGCGGCACGGCTACCCGGTGGTGGGCGTCTCCTGGCACGAGGCGCGGGCCTACTGCTGCTGGCTGACGGACGTGCTGCGCCGGACGCGGGAGGGAGATGTCGAACTGCCGGAAGAAAACCAGAGGTTGGTAGCTGGTCTGCTGGCGGCGGGAGTGGTCGAGGTGCGGCTGCCTGTGGAAGAGGAGTGGCTGGCGATGGCCGGTGGGCCGGGTGATGGGAATCGCTATCCCTGGGACGCGCCGGAAGGCCCGACGACGGCGGACAATGAGGCCATTTTGGCGCGGGCCAACACGGGGGAGGCCGGACTGGAGGGCACCTCGCCGGTGGGGATGTACCCGCTTGGGGAGAGCGTGCCTTTCGGGTTGATGGACTTGGCGGGGAACGTGTGGGAGTGGACGGCATCTGAGCACGAGGATTACCGTGGTTCGCGCGTGTTGCGCGGGGGCTCGTGGCACGGCCATCGAGTGCGCGCCCGCTGCACGGGCCGGGGCTGGGACTACACCGACTTCTCTCTCGACAACATAGGTTTTCGGTGCGTCTCCCCCGTCCGTTCTGATTTCTGACATGCTGATTGCTGGATTCTGATCTTGAGGGGGGTCTGGGGGGAAGCTTCCCCCCAGAGGTGTAATCCGCGCGCAGCGCGGTCGCGGGCCACGGTTTCTGCACAGCCTCGTCATTCTGAGCGGAGCATCGTCACCCTGAACGAAGTGAAGGGTCTCCGGGTGTGAGATTCCTCACTCCGTTCGGAATGACGAAAGGTGTTTGGAATGACGAAAGGTGTTTGGAATGACGAGGGGCGTTTGAAATGACAATTGGGAGATGAAAGTGCAGAACAAAGGTGGATACGTATACATCGTCACAAACAAGTCCAAAACGCTCTACATCGGCGTCACCAACAACCTGGAACGCCGTATGTGGGAACACAAGCAAAAGAGCGGCTCCAAGTTCGCTGCCAAGTACAACATCACCCGGCTGGCATACTATGAGACGTTTGACGATATCCGCGATGCGATTGCCAGGGAGAAAGAACTTAAGGGATGGCGGCGTGATAAGAAGGTCGATCTGATCGAGGAGGACAACCCTCTTTGGGAGGATTTGAGTGAGGATTGGTTTGACTGAGATTCCTCACTTTGTTCGGAATGACGAGGGACGCTCGAAGCGCCGTCACTCTGAGCGGAGCATCGTCACCCTGAACGAGGTGAAAGGTCTCCAGGTGTGAGATTCCTCACTTCGTTCGGAATGACGGTGGAGGGTTCGGAATGACAGCGGGGCAGTCGGAGTGACAACGTAACGTGAGACTTTGAAGACATACAAGCGCCTCTACCCGCAAGTTTGCTCCTGGGAGAACGTGCATCTGGCCTGGCGCAAGGCGCGCAAGGGCAAGTGCGGCAAAGCGCCCGCCGCGGCCTTCGAGTTCGACCTGGAGAGCAACCTCGTCGAGCTCCAGCGGGAACTGGAGGCGAAAACCTACCGCCCCGGCCCTTACCACTCCTTCTACATCCACGACCCCAAGCGTCGCCTGATCTCTGCCGCGCCGTTCCGCGACCGGGTGGTGCACCACGCGTTGTGTAACGTGATCGAGCCGCTGTTCGAGCGGCGCTTTATCACCGATTCGTACGCCAACCGCGTGGGCAAGGGCACCCACCGGGCGCTGGACCGCTGCCAGCAGTTCGCCCGCCGCTTCCGCTACGTCCTGCAATGTGACGTGCGGCAGTTCTTTCCCAGCATCGACCTGGTGATCCTCAGGGCCACCCTGGGGCGCGTCATCGCCGACCGGGACGTGATGTGGCTGGTGGACCGCATCCTGGAGAGCGGCACAGGCGTGCTCAACGAGGAGTACCGGATGACCTGGTTCTCCGGCGACGATCTACTCGCTGCAACTCGCCCACGGGGCTTGCCGATAGGAAACTTGACCAGCCAGTTCTGGGCCAACTGCTACCTCGATTCCTTCGACCAGTTCGTCAAGCGAGAGTTGAGGTGTAAGGGCTATCTGCGCTTCGTAGACGACTTTTTGCTCTTTGCCAACAACAAGCGCACGCTGTGGGCGTGGCGAGAGGCGGTCCTAGCGTACCTAGCGGGCCTGCGGCTGACGATCCACGAGAGCCGCGCTCACCCGTGCCCAGTCACCGAGGGCATCCCATTTCTGGGATTCGTCGTCTATCCCACTCACCGCCGGCTGAAGCGGCGCAATGCGGTCAACTACCGGCGCAGGCTCAAGCGGCTGGTGGCGGGCTGGGTCGCCGGCGAGCACACGCAGGAGGCGGTGGTGGCGTCTCTGCTGGGCTGGATCAACCACGCCCGCTACGGCGACACGTGGGGGTTGCGTAGAGACGTGCTGGCCCCGATCACTTTTTAGGCAGCGGCACATAACTTGCTACGTCACCCTGAGCGGAGCGAAGGGTCTCGCCGTTGCGTGCAGGAGATTCCTCGCTCTGCTCGGAATGACGGGATGAGTTCGGAGTGACGAAGGAAGGGCTATTTTCGAGGGAGGCACCGATGAAACAATCACCGATTTTCACACGTACCTACGACCTGCTGCTGTGGCTGATCCCTCACACGACCAAGTTCCCCCGGGAGCAGCGCTTCGTCCTGGGCAAGGCGGTGCAGGAGACGGCGCTGCGCTTCCAGGAGGCGCTGATCGAGGCGGCACTGGTCAAAGGTCGGCAGGAGCAGCAGGCATTGGCCCGCGCCGACGTGGACCTGGCCAAGCTGCGCTTCCACCTGCGGTTGTGCCAGGATTTAGAGCTGATCACCCTGCGCCAGTACCGCCACGTGGCGGAGATGATATCGGAGGTGGGGCGGCTGCTGGGCGGTTGGCGTAAGAAGGTATCTGGTATGGCGTAACGGGCGCTCGCGCCCTTGACGCGGGGGCAGGCCGAAGGAGACGCGGCGCGGCTCTTTAAAAGCCGCGTGTTGCGCGGGGGCTCGTGGAACAACAATCGAGAGAACGCCCGCTGCACGAACCGGAACAGGAACAACACCGACAACTCTAACGACAACATAGGTTTTCGGTGCGTCTCCCACGACTCTTGTCGAGTTTATCGCTGGAATCGCTTTTCAGCGAAAAACTACCGGCAATGCCACGGGTCGTGCAGCGGCAGACCGCCTGCTGCACAGACGCGGGCCGAGGATGCGGGCTTGGGCGCGCCCAAGCTCGACAAAGAGACGGCGCGGCCTGTCCCTGGCCGGTGCTTGCGCTGCTTGCGCAAAGCGCCGGGCGAATATACAATGGCCCTGCCGCCGGTGGTAGCCGGGGTCGCAGTACCACTGCGGCCCTACAGCGACGCCCGCGGCAGGGCCGCATTTTTCATCACCGAGGAGGGAATGATGCGTAGGACTGCTTTGCTCTTCACGTTGGCCTGTATCGTTCTATTGCTGTCCACCGCAACCGCCCAGGCGCAGACGCCTGTACCGCCTCCAACGCCCGCGCTCACACCGACACACTCCACTACTGCTTCGCCTATTCCAACACTTACCTCAACGCCCACGTTCACACCTACGAGCACGCCAACGCTCACATATACGCCTACTCTCACTCCTACACCAACCCCAGAGGCACTGGAATTGCCAGGTGCACCAGGAGAATGGTGGAAACTGAGCACACAACTTTTTTCCCGCTATGGCCCTTGGGCCTGCCTTGGTCTCGTCGCTCTTTTGATTCCCCTCTACGTGCTCTGGAAAATCGGCGAGGAAGTGGCAGGGGAGGAAGCCAAAGGCATCGCCGCTCGATTGCGCAAGGGATGTAGAATGGCCTGGTGCCGGTTGACGCGGCGACTCACACGAGAAGAAGAAGCCATCATCAAGGAAGTTCGCTCGGCATGCCAGCGGCTAGAGTTGAAGGGCTTTGTCAAGGAACATCTCATCATCGTCTCTTTGGAAAGCGTTTACGTGCCCCTCACGACCCAGGGCACTCGGGGCATTGCCGGACGGGGCATCGTGGAAGGCATGCCGCTCCTGAAAGCAACCGAGGAAAGCGGGGCAGTGCCACTCACCGATTTGATCACCCAACATCCGCAGTTGGTCCTGGTGGGCGAGGCAGGCTCCGGCAAGACGACTTTTCTCAAGTACATCGCACTTTCCGCGGCCAACGCCTGTGCCAAGCGAAGATCAGACAAGGGTAGTTGGCTAAACGACAAGCCGCCTTTGCCCGTCTACCTGCCCCTTCACGGCTTTGGGCTGTATCTATCTGACCAGGGAAAAGCCAACCGGGAATCGCCCAGCCCTGACCTTTTGCGCGATTACATCATCCATCACCTGCGTCACCTGGAGCTGCCAGAGGGGTGGATTGCAGACCGCCTAAGAGCAGGCAACGTCTTGATCTTGCTGGATGGTCTGGATGAGGTGGCCCGTTTCGAGGATCGTCGTTTTATCGCCGATCTGGTGACCCAATTTGCCGGTTTTTGCGACAAATGCCAGGTTGTCGTTACCTCTCGTCCCCAAGGGTACGAAGGGGCAGCTCAACTGGGAGGAGATTTCGAAAGACGGGACATCAATCCGTTGGCCTGGCCTGAGGATATCCGAACATTCTTGTATCGCTGGAACGAAGCCATCAACCGCCGGGCCGCCGGAGGGACACTCTCGGTCCAGGGGCGGCAACAAGCCCACGAGAACGCAGATAGCCTGATGGCCCGATTGGAGAATGCCCCCAACGTGCGCGAGTTGGCCAACAATCCCCTCTTGCTCACAGTAATGGCCATCGTCCACTTTAACGTGGGCACCTTGCCGGAGCGAAGGGCAGATTTGTACAACGCAGCTACTGAGCTACTCCTGGGCTGGGACAAGCGTATGGGACGGGAATTGCAGGCGCCTCCGCCCTGGCTGGACGACCTCACGGCGGCTCAACGCCGTTTACCGTTGGAGGAGCTGGCGTTTGATTTCCAAGAGAACCGTGTCATAGAACAACCGCGAGCGCAAGTGCTCCCTATCGTAGCAGGCAACTTCCTGGCCGGATCAAGCCCTGATGCCCAGGAGGCTGCCCTCACGCGGGCCGATGAGTACCTGAAATGGGTCACCGACCGCACGTATGTCCTTCAAAACATCGGCGGGGTGATTCGCTTCTATCGAAAGCCTTTCCAAGAGTACCTGGCTGCTCGGAGACTGGCTCGCAAGCCCGACTTACAGGGGCGCGTACGGCAGATCCTCGCCGAGGACTGGCGGGATCGCTGGTGGGACGAGACACTGCTTCTGACCGTCGGCCAGTTGATCACCGACGACCCTCAAAAAGCGAATGATCTGTTGACCTCTGTCAGGGAACTGGCTGATTCTCCGGAGGCTCCCTATTACACTGCCACGTTCATCGCCCGCGCCCTAGCCGATGTGCCTGAGGGATTGTTAGGCAGCGTGTGGCAGGTGAAGGAGCATGCCGTTGACCACTTGGCAGAAGCACTCACCGCCGTCGAGCCGGCCTTCTCTCCCAAAGCCCGGCTAGAGGCGAGCCTGGCGCTGGGCAAGTTGGGAGATCCGCGACCGGGGACCGGCATCGTGACCAGGGCGGCAGGACAGCCCCCAGTGCCAGATATCCTCTGGGTGCAAGTGCCTGATGGGCCCTTCTTGATGGGTTCGACCGACGATGAGATAGAGCGCTGGAAAACGTGGATTGTACAAAAAGTAGAGGAGGGAACTTACGGGGCTGAAGAATTCAGCAAAGAGCAAGTGCTAGAAATCCTCTTGGCTTGGCTGGAAGGAGAGCGGGGACAGCACCAGTTGGAGACACCGGCCTTCTTGATCAGTCGTTATGCGGTGACGAATGCTCACTACGGGTGTTTTGTAGAGTCTGGTGGGTACGATGACCCGGCCTGGTGGGGCGGTGAGGAAAGCCTCGGCTGGGCCTGGCGGAAGGGAGAACCCCGCTGGGAGTGGCAGCGCACCGACCGACCGGATTACTGGCACGATCCTCGCTTTGGCGGCCACAACCAGCCGGTGGTAGGAGTAACCTGGTATGAGGCAATGGCCTTTTGTCAATGGTTGACGAGTCAATTGCGAGAGGCAGACCATCCACTTCAGATATGGAATAGTGGGCGGGTTGATACCTACGAACTAGGCTTTGAAACCTTTGCTGTGCGGTTGCCAACAGAAGCAGAGTGGGAGAAGGCGGCTCGCGGGACAGATGGTCGAACGTGGCCCTGGGGAAACGATTGGGATGAGACACGGAGCAATACCGGCGAAACAGGTCTGGGACAAACTTCGCCGGTTGGTATTTTGCCGGCAGGTGACAGTGTGCACGGGCTGGCAGATGCAGTGGGGAACGTCTGGGAATGGACATCGAGCCTGTGGGGTCCCGATTGGCAGCGGCCGGCTTTCGGCTATCCCTATCGGGCGGACGATGGTCGGGAGGAGACGTCTCCGGGTGATGATATAAGCCGCGTGTTGCGCGGGGGCTCGTGGGACAGCCATCGTGAGTACGCCCGCTGCCCGCACCGGCTCAGGGGCCCCACCGACTTCTCTGACGTCTACATAGGTTTTCGGTGCGTCTCCCCCGTCGGTTCTGATTTCTGAGCTACTGGTTGCTGGTTGCTGATCTTGAGGGGGGGGCTGGGGGGAGGCTTCCCCCCAGGAGTGTAGTCTGCCCGAAGGGCAGTCGCTAGCAGCCTGGGGCTAAAACCCCAGGCTGGAAAGACAAAGGGCGCTAAAGCGCCCTCAGAATGCTTGATATTGACCCTCTTTTGTACCAAATGACTTACGATAATTAGTCTTATCACAATCGAAAGGCGGGGAAAGAAATGGAAGCAAGAGCACTCACCACAGTCCAAGAAACGCAGCCCATCGTCGACCTGGTACTCGACGGGTTGGCCAGCGAGCACAGCAAGCGCGCCTACCGGCGGGCGCTGCTCGACTTTTTGGCGTGGCACACGGTGCAGGGCCGCCCTCCACTGAGCAAGGCGCTGGTGCAACGGTACAAGACGAAGCTGCAAAAAGACGGCCTGGCCCCCTCGACGATCAACCAGCGGCTGAGCGCTGTGCGCAAGCTGGCGCTGGAAGCGGCGGACAACGGCCTGATCGACCCCCACCTGGGCAACGGGATCAAGGCGGTGAAGGGGGTCAAGTCGGCAGGGGTGCGGTCGGGCAACTGGCTGACGAAAGCACAGGCCCAGCGGCTGCTGGACGCACCGGACACGACGACGCTCAAGGGGCTGCGGGACCGGGCGATCCTGGCCGCGCTGATCGGCAGCGGCCTGCGCCGCTCGGAGGCGGCGGCGCTAACGTTCGACAAGGTGACGCAGCGCGAGGGACGGTGGGTGATCTGCGACCTGAAGGGGAAGGGCAACCGCACGCGCACGGTGCCGATCCCGGCCTGGGCCAAGGCGGCTATCGACGCCTGGGCGGAGGAGACGGGCATTGACAGCAATCCTTCGACTTCGCTCAGGACAGGCGGGCGGGTGTTTCGCAGCGTGCACAAGGGAGGCTACGTGAGCGGCGACAGGATGAGCGCCCAGGCGGTGGCCGACGTGGTGCGCGAGTACGCGGAAAAGTGCGGCTTCGAGGGGCTGGCGGCGCACGACCTGCGGCGGACGTTCGCCAAGCTGGCGCACAAGGGCGGGGCAAAGCTGGACCAGATTCAGCTCTCGCTGGGGCACGCGAGCATCAAGACGACGGAGCGGTACCTGGGGGTGGAGCAGGATTTGCAGGACGCGCCGTGTGATCGGTTGGGGTTGAGGTTGAGG
>CAZKDJ010000133.1:0-11670 GCA_964551295.1 uncultured Anaerolineales bacterium
TGGCCGCGAGATGTACGAGACCTGGTACCTGATGCAGTCGATGATCCAGACCGGGCTGGATATCACGCCCGTGATTACCCACCGGTTCCACTACACCGAGTTCGAGCAGGCGTTTGAGATCATGCGCTCCGGCAACTCGGGGAAGGTGATCTTGAACTGGGTGAGCGAATGAGCGAATCAGCAAGTCAGCGAATGGCATGACCGTTCCATTCGTCCGCCCAGCAACTCGCTTTATCGCTGATTCGCTGACTCGTCTATCGAAAAGGAGCAAGCGATGATGGATGAAAAATTCGACTTTATCCGAGAGGATATCAAGGCGCTACAAGACGCCGGCCTGTTCATCACCCTGCGCACCATCGACTCGCCACCGGGCGCGTGGATGACGGTCGATGGTAAAAAAGTGCTCAACCTGTGCACCAACAACTACCTGGGGCTGGCCGACGACGCGCGCCTGGTGCGGGCCGCTCACGACGCGCTCGACCGCTTCGGCGTCGGGCCCACGGCGGTGCGCTCCATCGCCGGGACGCTCACCCTGCACGCCGAGATGGAGCGGGAGGTGGCCGCGTTCAAGGGCGTGGAGGACGCGCTGTACGTGCAATCGGGCTTTTGCGCCAACCAGGCCGCCATCCCGCCGCTGGTTGGCAAAGAGGATGTCATCTTTTCCGACCGGCTTAACCACGCCTCCATCATCGACGGCTGCCGCCTGAGCCGGGCCAAGATCGTCGTCTACGAGCACTGCGACCCTGACGACCTGGAGAGTCAGGTCAAAGAGCACTTATCCGAGTACCGGCGTGGGCTGGTGGTCACCGACGGCGTCTTTTCGATGGATGGCGACGTGGCTCCGCTCGATCGCATCCACGCGGTGGCGGAGCGGTACGGGCTGATGACCATGGTGGACGACGCCCACGGCGAGGGGGTACTGGGCCGCAGCGGGCGCGGCATCGTCGATCACTTTGGCCTGCACGGCCAGTTCGACGTCGAGATCGGCACCTTTTCCAAGGCCTTTGGCGTCATCGGCGGCGTGGTCGCCGGGAAGCGCATGGTGGTCGATTACCTGCGCCAGAAGGCGCGGCCCTTTCTCTTTTCCAACGCCGTCACCGCTGCCGACACCGCCGCTTGCCTGGCCGCCGTCGAGGTGCTGGCCGAATCGACCGCGCTGGTCGACCGGCTGTGGGAGAACACGCGCTACTTTAAGGACGCAATGAAGGGGCTGGGGTTCGACACCGGCCACAGCGAGACACCCATCACGCCGGTGATGCTGGGCGAGGCGCCGCTGGCCCAGGCGTTCAGCCGTCGCCTGTTCGAGCTTGGCGTCTTTGCCATGGCCATCGGCTTTCCTACCGTGCCCAAGGGATTGGCTCGCATTCGCGTGATGGTCTCGGCGATGCTGGAGCGCGACGACCTGGACTATGGCCTGGAAAAGTTCGCCCAGGTGGGCCGGGAACTGGGTGTGATCTAGTCTCAGCAGACCCAGATTTTGGCTCGTAGTATGCGCTTTAGCGCACTTGCCGGGCGCTGAAGCGCCGACTACGAACGAGATGTTGGATCTACCGAGTCTGGACGCGAGACCACGGGTTGCTCCATTGAAAGAAGTATGGTATAATCCGCGTTCGCTATCATAGAATCAAGGTGGGAAAGAGGAAACGTACGATGAATTTGATCGAATCCTTGGAACGACAACTGGAGCCTAATCCAAACATTCCCGATCTGCATCCTGGCGATACCGTCAGCGTCCACGCGCGCATCGTTGAGGGCGACCGCGAGCGCGTGCAGGTCTTTAAAGGCACTATCCTTCGGATGCACGGTCGTGGGGCCAGCACCAGCTTTACCGTGCGGCGCATTGCCTCCCACGGCATCGGCGTCGAGCGCACTTTTTTACTCCACTCGCCACGCCTGGAAAAGGTCGAGGTCACGCGGCGCGCACACGTGCGCAAAGCCCAACTCTACTACCTGCGGGAGCGACGGGGTAAGCACGCTCGTCTGAAGGAAAAGCGAGCGCAGTAGCGCAGCGCGCGCAGTAGTCCAACAGCGCCACCACGCCAACAAAGCCATCTTGGAGCGGGCGTAGGACTTTCCTACGCCCCTCTTTGTGTACATAGCCGTTAACCTGGTGTAGGTTTCGAAAACGATGTGCAAACCAGAACCATCTCCTCACGGGCGGACGACCTTCGCCGGGCTTTTTTTCTCGCTCATCCTCCTGCTAGCCCTGGCTGCGTGTGTCACCCCTCCGCCGCCGAACCCCACGCCCGCGCTGACGCACACCCCCGCACCCACCAGCACCCCCGCGCCGACTCCCACTTCAACTCCCACACCGATGCCCACCGCCGCGCCTACCAGCCCGGACCTGCTGCTGGTCGAGCCGCCGCCGCGCCCCTTTGCCTTCACCGTGGTCAACTCGGTGCCGCCACGCCGGGTGCCCAACGCCACTCGCACCTTCTGGATCGTCGACGGCACGACGGGTGAGTGGCGCGAAACACCGGCCCGCCTGCGCGTGCAGACCGAGCACATCGCGATGTGGGTGGAGGAAGGGGTGTGGCACGACGTGCGGCTGTTGGAACAAGCGGCAACTTTTCTGGAGATGCAGGTCTATCCCACCACCCGCACTGCCTTTGGCTCCGAATGGACGCCGGGGGTGGATAACGACCCGCACATCCACGTTCTACACGTCACCGGCCTGGGTGATGGCGTGATCAGCTACACCTCCAGCGCCGACGAGTTTCCCCGCGCCCTATACCCCTTCTCCAACGAAGCCGAGATGGCCACCGTCCACGTCGACACCGTCTCGGTGGGCAGCCAGGCCTACTATGCCGCGCTGACGCGCGAGCTCCAGCGCCTCATCCAATGGTTCCAGGATCGCAACGAGGAGCGCTGGGTGAAGGAAGGGTTGGCAGAACTGGCCGTCCGGCTAAACGGGCTCGATCCTGGTCTGCCGGAAAGGGTGTATCTGGGGAACCCCGACACATCGCTCACCGCTTGGGACGACGAAAACTCCCTGGCCCATCGTGGAGCGACCGCCCTGTTTGCCACCTACTTTCACGAGCGGTTTGGGGACGCGGGCACACGCGCGCTGATAGCGCAGCCGCTGAACGGAACAATGGGCTTTGACGCGGCGCTGGCCGAGATCGGCGCAAGCCGCACCTTCGAAGTCCTCTTCGCCGAGTGGCTGGCGGCCAACTACCTGGACAGCGTGCCCGGGGGCGACGCCCGCTATAGCTATGCCTCCCTGGACGTGGCGCAACCCATCCTCGCGGCCACCTGCGATAGCTACCCCATCACCGAGGAGCTATCCGTCCAACAGTTCGGCGCGGACTATATCCTGCTGCACGGGCGTAGCGACCTGCACGTCCGGTTCTCTGGGGCGGCGACGACGCCCCTGCTCGGCCTGACGCCCCACAGCGAAGCCACCTTCTGGTGGTCGAACCGGGCCGACGAGTCGCTGACCACGCTGACGCGACCGTTCGATCTCTCGGGCGTCGAGCGGGCGACGTTGACCTACTGGGCCTGGTACGACGTCGAGGAAGGGTACGATTACGTCACCGTCGAGGTCAGCGCCGACGGCGGGGCGAGCTGGCAGGTACTCCATACCCCCTCCGGCACGGACGCCGACCCCCACGGCAACAACCCCGGCTGGGGCTACACAGGTTCCAGCGACGGCTGGATCCAGGAGGCGGTCGATCTCTCGCCCTACGTCGGAGGCCAGGTGCTGGTGCGCTTTGCCTACCTGACCGATGGCATCGTCACCGGACCAGGTTTCGTGCTCGACGACGTCGCCATCCCCGAGATCGGCTACGCCGACGATGTGGAGAGCGGGGACGGCGGGTGGCAGACGGCCGGGTTCGTGCGCACCAACGACCTCGTGCCCCAGGGCTACCTGGTGCTGTTGATCGGACTGGGCGACACGGTCACCGTCACGCGCCTGCCGGTACAGGACGACCAGACGGGAGAGTGGACGGTGCTCCTGGGCCAGGAGGAGCTGCACGAAGCGGTGCTCGTGATCTCTGGGTTGGCCCCCCTCACCACGCAGCCCGCGCCCTACCGGTTGGAGATAGAGGAAAAGTAATAAGCGACTGCTCTTCCTCATAGAGGGTGAACGCTTACAAAAGCAGTCCTGCGAAGGGACTCGTGGAGTCCCTTCGCAAGTATCCCAGGTCGTTCACCGAATGCTCAAGGCCGCTCTTTCGCCGGGGTAATTCTGTCCCAATTTTGTATATACGTTGGGTCGGCGAGAGAAGAACTGCCCTCTGGCTCATCTGCTGCGGTGGCTTGGAATGCTACGTCATCGACCAACAGGTGACTGATAAGAGAAGAATCAGTCTCAATCCGTATCTGTAGTGCCACGGACTGCCCTGTGTAAGCACTCAAGTTGACAACGTGTTTCGCCCAACCACTGGTATTCTCAGGTATACATAGGTCATACACATCAACCACAGTGCTGTTGACGACGACGCCCCCATAATCATACCCGCAAGCGTCTTCAGAATTGATCCAGTGATAGTAAGCCAGGTAAGGCCTGCTAGCTAGAACGGTGACCTGCTGCCTGATATAGGACACTTCGTCATTTGCCCCTCCAAACCACACCCCCCATGTCCCGCTATGAGCCGAGACTGGCAGCGAATTGACGATTAGGTGGGACCAGACTGTCGAGTATTCATCCCAGCCAGTCGAGCCTTGTTCAAAATCGCCGTTCACGATGTAAATAGGAAAACCCCTGAGCACCAGCGGTAGATAGATGTTTGTCTCCCCTACGGTCACGCTGCTGGTATTGTTACCAGGCGTGACGTCCTTTGGATCCGAGATGGTGGCCTGGTTGGTGAACGAAAAATCGCTCGGCAGGCTGGGGTCAATCCATCCATAGATGGTGATTACGCCGCTCTCGCTCGCCGACAGCGGTTCGACCTGCCACACATAGGAGACGACGCCGGTCGGCGTGATGGCCAGCGTACTGGAAAAGGTCGGCGTCAACACCTCTGCCGGAATGATGTCGGTGACGACCACGCCGGCAGCTACCGCACTGCCACTGTTTTCGATGGCCAGGGTAAAAGTGACCGGATCGCCGGGAGCAAAGTCGCTGCCAACGACGTCCTTGGTGATGCCGACATCGGGCAGAGATTCGTAGACAGCGTACGCCGGGTATCGTCCCACGTTAGACGTTCCATACTCGATGCGCATGTAGCCCCCGCCGCCACCCGCCAGGGTCTCACCCCATCCCGTGCCCCACGAGTTGCGCAGGTACCAGACGCCGCTCGATCCCTGGCTATCGTCCCAGCCCACGAGGACGACGCCGTGGTTCGTGCCGCCGTCACAGACGCTGCTCTCGTCGGTGTTGAAAATGCCCCCGTCATAGTCTTGAAACTCTGGTCCGGCACATATACTGACGTAAACGGGGCCATAGTCGTAAATGGCCTGCTGAATCTGCGCCACAGTCGGGTACGCGGCGCCTCCGGCCACATAGTTCCAGTCGATAAGCTTCTCGTGATGAGGATGAGGAGGGTTACAAGGAACTTCACTTGCTTGATAGATAAAATCACCTTCGTAGACTGCCCCCGCGTCGGGCTCGCCTGGAGGTATTTCGTCGATGAAATAGTCAAAGGCCCTGCCGCCTCCATCACAACCCCACCCATCCGTGTTACACGAGACCAGGTACTGCTCCGAGAGATCGCGCTCCACGCCATCGCTCATCTTGATCAGTAATTCGACCACACCGGAGGTGGCAAAGGCCCAGCAGCTCCCGCAGTCGCCCTGGTCCTTGACCGGCGTGCAGCCGCCGCTGCCGCACCAATTGTAATCTGCGGGTGCAGCATCCGAGCCAATAGGCCCCACGTCCCTGGCGGGGGATAGTGGCACGGCTCCCGTATATACGTCGTCGATGGGCGAGATCGGTCCTGCAGTCTGCACACCGACCGAGTAGGTCCTGGCCGGCGCCGCATCCTCCCACGAACGGCGGTAAGCGAGCACCAGGTCGGTCTGACCCTCACCCGCCGCGCGGAACCGCAGCGTCTGCCGTCCGGCAGAGCCGACGACGTCCGAGTAGTGCTCGAACTCGAACTGCCCCACTCGCTGCAGGACGGCATCATCCACCGAGGCGACCTCCCACATGTAGCCGGTGGACAGGTTACCCTCCAGGTCGATCACCAGCTCTTGATCGCCCCGCAGGTCTATGGTCCCGCCATTATCCGCCTCATCTAATGAGACCACGCCATCTTCGGCGCCAACGGACGCGGCGGATGCCGGCGGGATCATTGTGATCCCAAGTCCCAGCAGCAGTACCAATACCACAATAAGTCTCTTTTTCATTTGTTTTCTCCTTTCTTAAAAAGTGCCTTCCACGATCTACGGACAACAAAGACTTCCACACTGGCCACTACGGCCAGCCCCTCAGGATCATAGGCAGATGCAGGTTGTACCTGTCGCTGTAGACGATCACATCATCGATAACACACCCGTCGGTCGGGATGGGCCAGTTTTCGTAAATCTGGAACTTGACCAAGAAGTGGTCGCCGAAGGTCAGCCCGGCTTTGCTGGCCTCCCCATCCAGGTCGATCAGTGCATAAGAGAACTCAGTCGGACCGGTAAAGGTGAATACCTTGCTCCACGTCTCTCCATCGTCGTCGCTGATGAATACGCCACTGTCGTCGGGGGGCGACTCAAACTTGAACGCCCGCCACCAGAAACCCAGCTTGACCTCCGTTTCCCCACTCAAATCCAGGGGGAGAATGATCGACGCGTGAGAGGTGAAATCGCCGCCCGGGCCGATCTCGTCGTCGAGCAGCAGGCTATAGCTGCCCTGATGAGAATAAGCGCTCGATATCTGAACGCGCCCCTCGTAATCGGTCTCCGCAGCCCAGGCGCTGCCCAGGCTACCGCTCTCGAATCCGTCGCTGAAGAGCAGGATGGTGTGGGTGAGAGAATAGCCTGTGGCGTGATGGGTCACGTCCCCGCTGACCGTCACCTGGTCCAGCCACGGGCTAAAGGTGTACCCATCGGCTTCAAAGGTGACGGTGACCGTGCCGCCGCCGAAACCGGCCTGGGCATAGTAGCCATCGCTGCCGGTGGTGGTCGCTGTGGGGATTCCGCTGAATGTGATCGTCACCCCCTCAAGGGCAGCGAGGGAAACGTCGCGCACATAGCCGCGGATGGTGGAGCTGATGGCGGTGCCGGTAGCAAAGTCCCATACTGGGCCGGCGGTGGCCTCACCGTGATTGTCAGCGGCGACGACCTGCCAGTAGTAGAGAGTGTTGGGTGCCAAGCTGCCCGGAAGATCGCACACCGTGGCGCTGCCGGTGCAGACCGTGCTAGTCGGCGGCGTGCTGGTATCGAGATAGACGGTGTAGGTCACCACGTCGCCGGCGTTGGGATCGCCGCCCGTCCAGGCCAGGTCCACGTCGACGCTCTCGCCGGTGGCGCCGTCCGCCGGCAGGGGATCGCCGGGCGTGTAGGGCGGGTCATTTTTAACTGTGTAGAAATCCCACTCCGGCCCTGTGGTGGACTCACTGTAGCTATCGGTGGCGACGACGTACCAATAGTAATGGGCATCTGGAGCCAGCGTGCCCGGATCGCACAGTGGGGTAGTTACGTCGTCGCAGATTTGCGCGTAAGCGGAGACGCTGTCTTTGAAGTATACATCGTAGATCACCGTATCACCCGCGTCGGGGTCGCCACCCGTCCAGGCCAGGCCCACGTCGAGGCTCTGATCTATGGCCCCATTTGGAGGCACGGGATCGGAGGGGGTGTCCGGAAGCCGGTTGACGTAAAAGTCCCACACCGGCCCGCTGGTGGATGCGCCGTGGCTGTCAGTGGCGACGACGCGCCAGTAGTAGTGCGCCCCCCGACTCAACGGACCTGGATCGCAGGTGACGGCCGTGATACCCCCGCAGGCGATGTCGTCCGGCGTGGCGTCTCCGGCCTCGAGGTAGACGTCGTAGGTCACCGTATCAGAGGGGTCGGGATCGCCGCCGGTCCAACCGAGGTCCGCATTGACGCCCTGACCCAAGGCGCCATCCACCGGTGAAGGGCTGCCGGGCGTGTTGGGCGGAGCTCTAAAATTGGCCACGGTGTAGGCCGTGTTGTTGAGCGTCCGGCGGTTATCAGCCGAGTTGGTCGCCGTATAGACTACTCCTGTCGGCTGACCAAGGTAGTCTACGTCTGGATTGGACCAATGGTTGACGCGCGGGCAACCGGGGGATGAGCAGTTATAGGCCATGACGGTGCGGAAGGCCTTGTCTGGCGCCTGGTAGCCATAAGAATAGCTGAAGGCTCCCGTGCCGCTGGCGTTGGCGCGGTCGTGGTGAGCGCCCATGTTGTGCCCCATCTCGTGCCCAAAGCTGTAATAGCCCGTGGCGCAGTTGTAGGCGACGACGGCAAAGGCCGAGCTCTCGAAGGAGGGGCTGAGGCTTTCCATCAGATAGGCCATGCCGCAGTAAGGAGAGGCGCCCTCGACGATGAGCACCGACTCGTCGGCGAGGTAGGTATCGCGCAGGCCAGTCCCCGGTGCGGTAACGGCGTCAAAGTCAGAGTAGCCGCTACCATGGTAGCGGAAGCGGGCCAGGGTCTCGCCCCAATCGAAGCCGCTCTCGTCGTACGACACCTCTGCCGTGTGCACCACGTTCACGCGCTGGGTGATACCGCTGTTGGCGTAGCCTTCGTTGGTCTCGGTCTCTGCTGTGGCGATCAAGGCCTCCATCGCGGCGGTGCCACCCACCACCTGGCGCGCATCGTCGGTATAGACCACCAGCACGTCGATGGTCGAGCCGTCGTCGGCGGCGCCGGCGGGCTGCGCCACATCCCCGGCCGGGAGATCGACGGGGATCGGTTCCGCCTCGGGCGGGAACGCGGCCTGGTCGGCCTGGCGGACGGCGTGCACGCCGCTGCCTGCGTAGCGCACCTGGTAGAACAGCCCCGGCGCGACGGCGTTGCCCACCATCACGTCATCCTTGACCGTCAAGATCACCTGGCTGAGCGCCACACCCTCCAGGCTGCCGACCCAGGAAAAGGCACCCAATGCGCTGACCTCCACCCGGTCGAGGACGGCGGTGTATACTGCGTCCTTGAACAGGTTCAGCACCAGCGCGTCAGCGACCGAGCCGCCGGGCACGCCCAACTGGGCCAGGTCCACCGTGACCAGACGGCTGCGGACGACGGTGGGATCGCCGGCGGCAGCCGGATCGTCCACGGACGAACCGTCCGCGGCAGTAACCTCGGAGAACAGCCCCTCGTCCGCCGGCTGGGATGGAGCGGCTACCGCCCCCAAGCTCACACCGAGCAGCGCCACGACGAAAAACACCCTACCCCAGATTCCCGACTTGGTCATAGGTTTCATAACAGGTACCACGACTCGGTCCTTTTATTATAACCGCGGCGCAGGCCTGCTCAATAAAACTGTTGAGCTACGCGTCCTTATTCAGGCCCGCGACCTGCGCCTCGGCGTGGTAGGAGCTGCGCACCAGCGGCCCGCTCTCGACCCACTTGAACCCCATCTCCTCGCCCCGTCGGCGGAACAAGTCGAACTCGTCGGGCGTGTAGTAGCGGGCGATGGGCGCGTGCGCCTTGGTGGGCTGCAGGTATTGGCCGATGGTCAGGATATCGACGTCTAGCTCGCGCAGGTCGTCCATCACGTCCAGCACCTCGTTCACCGTCTCCCCCAGGCCAACCATCAGGCCGCTCTTGGTAGTGGCCTGGGGCCACAGCACCTTGGCGTTGCGCAGCACGTCCAGCGACCACGCGTAGCGGCACTGGGGCTGCACGGCGCGGAAGAGGCGCTTCACCGTCTCGACGTTGTGGTTGAGGATGTCAGGCCGCGCGTCCATGACTGCGTGTAATGGCTCGATGCGCCCGCGAAAGTCAGGGATCAGCACCTCCACCGTGCAGCCGGGCTGCATTTGACGGATCTGGCGGATGACGGCGGCAAAGGCAGAGGCGCCGCCGTCGGGCAGATCGTCCCGGTCGACGGAGGTGATGACGGCGTGCTTTAGCCCCATCGCCTGCACCGTCTGGGCCACCCGCAACGGCTCGTCGGGATCGGGTGGGGCCGGGCGGCCGGTGGCGATGTTGCAAAAGCGGCAGTTGCGGGTACAGACGTCGCCAAGGATGAGAAAGGTAGCAGTGCGATGCGCCCAACACTCGCCGATGTTGGGGCAGTGGGCCTCCTCGCATACGGTGTGCAGCGATTGGGTCCGCATCAAGCGTTTGAGATCGCGGTACGCCTCGCCCGTCGGGGCGCGCACCTTGATCCAGGGCGGGCGGCGCCGAGGGCGGGTCGCGTTTCCCTGCTCCATTTCATCCATAACTCAAATGTCTATCCAGCTCACGCGACGCCGCTCGAACCTGCTCAAGCGCTTGAAGCCGGCCGCCTTTGCCATATCCAGCGCCACATCAAAGTCCAGTCCGATGGCGTCGTACCGGTGGGCGTCGGAGCCGAAGGTGAGGATCTCGCCGCCCTCCTCGCGATACCACTGCAAAACCTGCAACGTGGGGTTGGGTTCCCCCATCCCCTTCCAGCAGTTGGACGTGTTGATCTCGATCCCCTTACCCCGCTTGGCCACCGTCTTGAGGATGTGGCGGATGATCTCCTCGTAGGCCGTATAGTCCAGCGTCCCCAGCCCGTAGACACGATAGACCGCCCGGCGCACGATGTCAAAGTGGGCCAGCACGTCGTAATCCGCCCCGGCCGCCAGCTTGGCCAGCTCCTCAAAGTAGGCTCGCAGCCCTTTTTCGAGGGACTGGTCGGCGAAATAGCGCGCGTCGAACGTCGGGCGTCCGTTCACCCAGTGGAGTGAGGCAAACACGAGATCGAATGGTCGCCGCAGTAGCTCGGCCGCCTCCTGCTTGTAGATGTGTCCTTCACCGATCTCGACTCCGGCGCGGATGGTCAGCAGGTCGCCGTAGGCGATGATGCAGCGCCTGATCTCGGCCAGGTAGTCGTCCGGCCGCAAGTAGCCGCAGCACTCGTCCAGCGGCTCGAAATCGGCGTGGTCGGCGAAGGCGATCTCCTTCAGACCGCGCAAGCTGGCCATGTCGCAGGCGGTCACCATCGCCGTCTCGCTGTCGCAGCTAAATTTGGTGTGAATGTGATAATCTCCAATGCGACTGAGTGTCTCGTCTCGAGTGCTCATACTTCGATGATTATCTCCTCGACGTTTCCCTCTTCTACGATGACCCTGAGGCCCGATCGCCGCAGCTTGATCTGCACTTCCTTGACCGGTCCTTCCAGGATCCAATCGGGATCTGCTGCCAGGCCCTCCAGGTCGGTGTGGCGCTCCTCCAACGAGGGAAGCCGGGCCAGTCGGGTTTGTATCTTGGTAGCTTGGCTGGTGACGTGCCCGAGTTCCTCGATCAAGCGATCGTCGGCCGCCCTATAGACGTCAACTATCATTTTACCATCAGCCAGTGTGAGGGCAAGTCGCTCGCGTTTGGTCTGTACGGCCTTTGCTGCAGCTCGAGCTCGCTCCAGATCTGCTTCCAGGTGGGGCCGGTCTGGCGCCGTCTGGTTCAGCATCGCTTCTATGGCGGCCGGGGCGTTGTGGAGCTGTTGCAATCTCTCGTGCAGGGCCTGGAAGATCAGATCGGCGTTGATCCAGTTGGGGTGGCATTTGCCGTAACGGCGGGCCTGGTTGTGCTTGGTGCATGTTCCGGCCCATGCCGACCATCGATTCCGATGGATGCCGTCCACTCGTT
>CAZKDJ010000134.1:0-11653 GCA_964551295.1 uncultured Anaerolineales bacterium
CAGAACACCAACGACGTCAACCGCGACCGGGCGTTCGAGCAACTGCGGGAGCGGTGCCCCACCTGGGAGGCGGTGCGCGACGCGCCGGAGGACGAGTTGGTCGATGCGATCCGACCGGCCGGGTTGGGGCCGACCAAGGGGCCGCGCATCCAAGAGGTGCTCGAGCGCATCACCGAGGAGCAGGGCGAGATCAGTTTGGACTTTTTGGCTGACTGGGAGGTGGAGCAGGCGCGGGCGTGGTTGCTGGATCTGCCCGGCGTGGGTCCCAAGACCGCCGCCATCGTGCTGCTCTTTGCGTTGGGGATGCCCGCCTTTCCGGTGGATACCCACGTCCATCGGGTAACCCGCAGGCTGGGCCTGATCCCCGAAAAGGCCTCCCGCGAGAAGGCTCACGAGCTGCTGGAGGAACTCGTTCCCCCCGAGCTCTACTATCCGTTTCACCTCAACCTGATCGCCCACGGGCGGGCCGTGTGCCACGCACGCAACCCCGAGCACGAGCGGTGTGTGTTGCGAGACGAATGCGCCTTTTACCAGAATATTAGTGAGGGGTGAAGAGACACACAAAAGGGCGCCCGAAACAAATCGGACGCCCTGTGTTCTTTGACGAACCAGCGGAAAGGGCTATTCCTCTTCGATTGCTTCCTCTGCCGCTTCTCCCTCTTCTCCAGCTTCCGTGATGACCTCGACCTCTTCGACGCCAGCCAGCAGTTCCTCTTCCAACGCCTCTTCGATGACCTCTTCCTCCGCCAGCGGCACCACGCGCGCGACCATCTCGTCGACGTCGGTGAGCACGTCGATGCCGGCGGGAATGGCCAGGTCTCGCACGTACACACCCTGGCCGACCTCGACCAGGTCCGAAAGATCCACGGCGATCTCGTCCACCAGGTCGCCGGGCAGACATTCGACCTCGATGGCAGAGATGCCCTGAAGCAAGATGCCCTCGTGCCGCTCCGTCACCGGGGACTCCCCGACGATCAGCAGGGGAATCTCGGCCGTCAGCCGCTCGGTCATGTCGACGCGATAAAAGTCCACGTGCAGCACGTCGCCTCGAATGGGATCGCGTTGCACGTCACGCACCAGGGCCGTCTCGGGCTCCTTTTGGTCCGTGACCTGGATGCTGACGAGCTGGCTGCCGGAGACGTACGAGAGCATGCGGGTCAGACTCCGCTCCTTGAATTGCAGGGGCAGGGACTCGAAACTATGCCCATACATGACGCCGGGCACCCACCCTTGATGGCGTAGTTGCTTGACCCGTTTGCCCAAGGCTGTGCGCCGCTCGGCTGTCAGTGTGACTTGCTCTGACTGCTGATTCATTGACTACCTCCCAAACACCGTCACCAGACGGGAGTTTTGACTAAACGTAACTAACGGGCGGGTTTGTCCCGCCCGTGCGGTGCGCTCTATGACGCGGATGCTATTTTAGCGCAAACCCCCACTTTCGTCAAGACCGGGTTCGCGACTATCGCATATCGAGGGCAGGCTCCCGAAAGGCACCTTTCGAACCTCTCGCGCAGGTGCTCGCCGGAAAAGGCCTGCCCGTCCCCATCGGGCGCCAACTCATCGAGGTCAGGCTTGCCCACCTCCTTGACCAAGCGGCAGTAATTGCCGCAGTGGGTGGGCCACCGGGAATCCCGCCATGTCACCAGATGCGGCGTGCGCTGCTCTGAACGCTCGCTAATATCCCAGTCGAGCGCCTAGAAATAAGACTGGAGTGTTCCTCTTCTTCTGATATCCAGTGTCGCACAGTGAAATGCGCCCCCGTAAGAACCAAAGTCCAGAAAACTGCAAGGAATCGGCTTGAACCCCCAATCTTTGAGTGCTTTGATCGTTGGTTCCTGCGATTTTTCCACAATAACGCGTTCTTCATCCAACGACAGCACGTTCAAATTGAGCCACGCATGACAAAGATCTGCGTGTTCGTTGAAAAAGCCCCCTTCAACGATCACCGGTTCCGGAGCCTCCAGAATATCCCAGGAATTCAATATGGATGGAAGGGTCTTTTTGTCTACATACTTGGGATTGATCATCATTTTGCCGGGGGCAAGAGGCACCATGGTGACATCGATGTGCATCGGCTGTGTGTTCAGGGTTTGAATCACGTGGATACGATAATCTTTGCCCAAATGCCGTCTCATCCATTCGATCCCTGCTTTATTCGTCACGTTGCTCCTCGTCACAAAGATGTCTGTCCCACAGCGAGTAAAGTCGGCGGCATCAAAAACGACTTCGGACTCGTTGATCACGTATTGCATCTCACGCGCGCTTTTCGGTACAACGTAATCCTGGTTGTACAGGGAATCCCTCAGGGGAGGCTTAGGAGCCGAAGTCCACTTGGCCCCCTCGTCGAAATACTCCTTGAACAGCGAGTAATAGGCATGGCGCTCAAAATACCTACATCGCCACGACATGGGCGCTTCGATGATCTCGTCTCCCACTACCAGAAAACAATCTCGCGGACATGCTGTCGTATGTCCTTTCGATTTCCAATTTGGCGTAGAAAAGGCCTTGCTGTGATCGATCCTCTCCGGCCGCCTTACCTTGACCCCTTCGGCTTCCAAGATATGGACAAACTCGTCCAATTCTCTTTGGGCTTCCTCAACAAACCATCTTTTAGGTCGTCGCTTGAGCCCGCCGAAAAAAAGCAGGAGGTTATACAGCCTCTCGGGATAGCAACCAAGCACGTAGAGATGATGTGGGGGGAATACGCTATCCTCTATGCGCCCGACTACAACCTCTTCCAACAAATCCCATTCGTTGTAGGTGTTTACCGCACAATTTTCCTTCGCCAATTCCATAGCTTGCCTCCTCATCATAATGCGGCATCTTGCCGCAACCAGATTTCTGGGACACGGAAAAACACAATTCAGGCCACCAGATTCTTGATTGGTTCTATATTGTATTCCTCTCCCGCCTTTTTAGAATTGAGGGCTTTTAGCAGTGCGACGTGCTTTTCCCTCGTCATCGAGTTGAGCAGGGCAAAAACGGTTGAGGTAGCGATCAAGGCGGCCGGCACCCAGGACATCAACGCTCTGATGGCAGTGATGGCTGAGGCGCTCTGCTTGGCTCCGGCCACGTAACCGACTTTTTCCAGAACGAACCCAGACCCCCAGAGGACAAAGGCGATGGCCAACTTTTGGACAAAAGAGGCGACCGAGAAATACACCCCCTCGCGGCGTTGACCGGTCTTGAATTCATCGACCTCTACAGCGTCCGCTATCATCGCGCCGGCAAGCAGAAAGAGCGCCGGCGCTACGCTCGATGCCAAACTCATCACGACGACGAGCAGTCCCATCTCTGCACTGCCCTCCATCGGCCTCAAGAGCCACAGGCTGGCAAAGACGACGGAGGTCACCACGTAGACGTAAATGATCGCCCGCCGC
The DNA here is from genome assembly GCA_964551295.1 of uncultured Anaerolineales bacterium. GTDB lineage: Bacteria > Chloroflexota > Anaerolineae > B4-G1 > B4-G1 > JAFGED01. Next base: position 3,381 of record CAZKDJ010000134.1, read on the forward strand.
TTTCCGATCCTTCGTCCCAGCCAGGACAACGCCGGCACCCAGGCAAACGACATCAGGCCGTAAACGCCCAGCAGCAGGCTGATCTGTTCTTTGCTATACTTGAGGTAATACGTGAAATAGTAAACGGCTACAGCTCCGAGACAGTTAAATGCGGCGCCGGCAAAAGCATAAATGCCTATGATGGGAAGGAGTACCTTGTTATCGACGACCGATCGCCAGATTTCTTTTGGGCTCAGCTTGGGCTCCTCCTCGCGATACCGTTCATAGCCCCGCGTGGCGCGCCATGTCAGTAAAACAGGAAAGGCAGCGGCGAGCCCGTAAGCCGCCGCCATAGCAGACCAACCGGCCCGCTTACTTCCCAACCGCTCGGTAAAGAAGTCGACCACCAACAGGCAGGTTGCCGAAGCGACGATGCCACCTGCAAAATCCCAGGCCGTCCGGTAGCCCGCCAAAGAGGTGCGCTCGTCGTAATCGAGGGTCATTTCAGCCCCAAGCGCCAGACCCGGTGTCCATACCAGATCGATGATGGTGTAAAAGACGATCACTATAACTGAGAAATAGACCACCGTGGCCGTCTCATTCCATCCCGGATTCGTGAACAGCAACCAGGTGACGAGCCCAAAGGGTACGGCAACCGCCAGCAGGATGGGACGCCTCCGGCCCCAGCGGGTGTTGAGCTTGTCGCTGATGACGCCTGTGAGCGGATCGGAGATGGCATCTCCTAGAGCCGAGATCATCATGATCAACCCGGCCAACGAGGGTCTGATGCCGACGACGTCTGTGGCAAAGAACATGAAGAAAACGTAAAAGATCGACCAGATCAAGCCATAAGCCCCTTCAAACCCTCCATACCCCAGTTTGACCCAGAAAGGGATCTTCGCTTTCTTTTGCTCAGTCGTGGCCGTCATGGTTATCTCCTCTTGAGCGCGTTTCTATACCCCTTCTCGATGCACAATGGCCCCACCCTTGACGACCGCCCGCACCCGCCGCAGGGCCGTCGTATCCTTCAGCGGATCTCCATCCAGCGCCACAAAGTCCGCCAGCTTGCCCGGCTCGATGGTGCCCAACTTGTCGTCCAGGCGCAGGATGCGCGCGTTCACCGCCGTGGCGCTGCGCAGCGCCTCGAACGGCGTCATGCCGACTTTTACCAGATTGTCGATCTCTGCATGAATCCGCCCAAAAAATGCGAACGCTGCACCGCCCGAATCCGTCCCGCAGCCAACAGTCGCCCCGGCTCTGTGAAGCCTGCCGACGTTTTCCATCATCACCGAAAACCAACGAGGTAGCTTTGACAGATCGTCATAGTATCCCTTTTTTGCCATTTCCGGGGTGATCCCTTCCCGGTAAATCGCCAGTATCCCCCGCGTCTGTTTCAGCGGTTCCGGGCAAAGATAGTCCTCACCTTCCGCCGTATCCAGCCAATCGGGCAGGTTTACGATGCTCGCAAACACCTCCAATGTAGGCACGATAGGGATGCCCGCATCCACCATCCGAGCGATGTCCTCGTCGGCGAGGGCGTCCAAAGGCGCGTGCTCCATGCTATCCACCCCCAGTTCGACTGCCTTGCGGAATCCGCTGACCCAGAGCTGGTGCATGGCCACCGGACGGTTCTGTCTTCGCGCCTCGTCCACCAGCGCCTCGAAGCAGGTATCATCGAACACGGGCGGATCGGGCCGGTTCATCCAGGTCGATTTGTCGGTATGCGTGGTTTTGATCCAATCCGCGCCCTGGGCCACCATCCGCCGCACGGCATCCCGCACCTGGTCGGGCGTGCGCACCCGCTCGGCGGCCTGCCCGCCCACGAGAAGGCTGATCGGCCAGGGAAAAGTGGGGACGATCTCTGGCATTCCTCCCGGCGGAAGGATCATCGCGTTGGTGCACACGATGCGCGGGCCGATGACATCGCCCTTTTCGACCCAGCCCTTCAGCTTTCGCATCAGCCCCGGCGTGCAAGCCACGTCACGCACGGTGGTCACGCCGCTGCGAATGCAGTTCGCCAGATTGAGCTTCATCTGAGAGGTGGCGGCAAGCACGCTGACCGGGTCCAACCTGGTCGTGAAAGGATAGGCCAGGTGTACGTGGGCGTCGATCAGACCGGGGATGACCGTCCGCCCGCCCAGGTCTATCATCTCTCCAGACTGGGGATGAGGCCCTCCGCCGACGCGCTGGATGCACCCATCGGCCACTTCCAGCCAGCAATTGGGCCGTACCTGCGGGCTTATTCCATCGAACAAGGCAACGCTGTGGAATATTCGAGTCGCGGTCATATCTCCTCCTTCAAATACGCACGCGGCTAACGCCGGGAACCTGCCAAAGCGGCTCTACATCCAACCCATAGAAGGTTATGTTAGCACGGATCGCGCCACATTCGCCAAACGGACGGTGCTCCCCGGCCCAGATCAAGCTCGCCAACCACTGCAAAACCAAACCGCTTGTAGAAAGCGATGTTCTCCTCTCGGGTATTCTCCAGGTAGGCGCCACACGCTTCGCGGTCGCAACGCGCCAACATTGGCCGCATCAATGCACTGCCAAGCCCATTCCTCTGATGAGCCGGATCCACACCGATGAATTGTAGATGGTAGTGTCCCTCGTGCGGGTGGGTTTTGTTCATGGCGTCGAGAACGCCCATCAAGCGCTTCACCCCGCGCAACTTCACAGCACGAATCATATCCGGCAGCAAGGATAACTGCTGAGCAAGCCCGATTTCCGCCTTGTCGGAGGGTACCCACAACGCGCCGCCTACGCAGTCGTCTGTGACGAAAACCTCGCCGCAAGGCATCGCGATGTCGCACAAAGCCGTGCGAAAGTAGAGGTTGAAAGCCTGAGATCGTTTGCTGTCCTGGCGGAGAACCCAGTTGATGAGAGGATCATCGTCAAACGCGCGCACCAGGGACAAGACGAGGCGATCGGCGTCGGCGAAGGTAGCTTTGCGTATGCTCTCAACCATGTGATGCCTCCTGTCTATGCCGCTCGCTCGCCGGCCATTCTGCGGCTCGCCGCCAGAGAAGTATGCCGGTGCAAAGGAAAAAGGCAAAGAACCATAGGAAAGCCAGTGCGTACCAATCAGGCACGTACAACCCCACTACGGCGAGCACAGTAAGGGGGCCCCCGATGACACCCAGAACCCGATCCAGTGGCTGTTTGCTCCACAGGCCCAGCGCCGCCAGCACGGCAGCGGTATAGGTCAATAGGTAACTGAATTGAGAGACGATCATCCACACAACAAACCAACTCGGTTGTGGCAATACACTCAGATGTTGACCTCGGATCAAGGACCAATCAATCGCATTCTGCACAAAGTCAAGAGACGCGCCCAACAACCCTAACACGAGCACGACTCGGCCCAACGAGTGAGCCCGCGTTTGGACCAAAGCTACGATGCCCATCCAAGCAATCATCTCGCCGATCACGAAAACCGTGTCGGTCACCATATAGACCTGAAAGATAACCGTGTAGCGGGAGAGATCCACCAGAGGAAGCTCGATCTTTTTCGCAAGAATCTCTTCGCTCAGATAGACAAAGTCAAACAGTCCCGCCAGCAACACGATGCCAATCAGCGCCAGTGCGGCCACCATTGCGCCAATAGAGCCCATCCGCAAGATCAAATGCGTGTTATCCATGCTACCCTCCTTTTCACGCCTACCTCCTCCGAATCATCTGGAAATCAGATTGTCACTTTCCCCGGCAGTCATTCTGCGGCTTCGTTAAAGAAGGATGCCCGTGCCCTTTCGTCGCCGGCGCGACCCGGGCAATCTTAGCACATTCCCACCACTGGGGCAAATGGAAGGTCTCGGTGATGGTGTATTCTTCTCTTGGCAAATTCAGAACAATCCTCGCACAAAAGGTTTTAGAGAAAGGGGGTTGGGGCGGGTGCGCGCGTACGCGCGAAGGGGAGGGGGAATTCCCTGATCAAAAGATACACTACCGTCTCAGTTGACGTTACGCTTTGTCAGAGGAATTCAGGGAAGGACGGCCAAAATACCGTTTGGAGAAGACCAACAGTCCCAGCGTGATGAGCAGTGGCACTCCTAGCGCCAGCGCGAGGTGGAAGCCGTGGAAGGGCAAGCCGTCTAAAAACCCGATCTCTGTCGGAGGGAAACGCATCCGCGATAGGATATCCGCCAAGCTGTACTGCGAGAAGGTCACGGCCACGGACACGGTCAGCAGGCTCAAATAGACCAGGGAACCCCACCACGCCCACGGCTTGAGCTTCAGCACGCCCCACGTGAGGCCCGCCAGGCAAAAGATCGACACGTCGATCATCATGATGCCCGCCAGATCGACCAGCAGGAGGCCAAAGAACGGGAATATGCCGCTGAAAAAGATGGGGATGTGCAGCACGACGATGAAGAATAGAAGCAACGTGCCCAACACGAGCACGGGTTGAGGGAGGTCATCGATCCAGGATGGCTTGGGATCGCGCATCTCAAAGGTCAAGCGGACGTCGCGGCTGCGGTAAAAGCGCATCAGCAGCCACGGGGCCACAAAGTAAGCCAGCCCAGCTATGACAAGCGCGGCCAGCCCGGCGATTATCGACAGCTCCTTGGACGAAAACAGGGTGAACAGGAACACGACGATCAAAGGGATGCCAAAGACGACCCAGAACCACAGCAAGGTCAGGGTAAGCTTCCTGGCCCAGCGCCGCGCCGTCAGATGGCCGTAACCCAGCGGCACGCACACCGCGGCTATGAGATAGTAACCGATGATCTGGGCAGCGATGTTGCCGAACATAAAGGAGCCAAACCCAAACCCCTCGTAGTGAAAGCGCCCGCCCTCGGAAAAGAGGTAGAAGCAATACATCTCCAGCGGCCCAAAGAAACCGATCACCACACCGCTCAGGAGCAAAAAGCCGCCGATAAGGACGAGGATTACCCTACGATCTTTGAAATCTTCCCCCATAGCCCATCCGCTCCATCCGTTGACCCCGTCGACTATTCGTACCGCAACGCCTCCAGCGGATCGAGCCGTGCCGCCCGCGCCGCCGGGTACAACCCCGCCAGCAGCCCGACCACCGTGGCGAATCCCATGGCCAGTGCCACCAACCAGCCCGTGACCACGAAGAAGGTGTCCTCCACGGGCATCTCCTGCCAGCGCAGATAGGCCAGGAAGGCTGCGTTGAGCCCCAGCCCCAGCAGCCACCCCCCGACCGTCCCCGCCACTCCGCCCACCAGTCCGATCAGAGACGCCTCTGCCACGAACAGGCGGCGGATGTCACCGGGCGACGCACCGACTGCTTTCAGGATGCCGATCTCGCGCGTGCGCTCGTAGACAGCCATGATCATCGTATTGGCGATGCCGATGGCGGCCACGAACAGCGCCAGTCCGCCGATGGAGCCCAGCATGGTCTCCATGACGATCATGGCCTTGTCCACCACGCTCACCATCATCTTTAGCGACTCGACCCTATGCCCGCGTGCCTCTAGCGTCGCGACAATCTTGTCCACATCCTCCAAGGAGGCCGCCCGGACGATCATCTCGTCGTACCCTTCGTGCGCCAGGATGTCGGGATCGTTGTACCACCACCCGTTCAAGTCCAGCATGTCCTGCATGCCGATCTTGGTGCCGAAAAAGCCCGCCTCGATGCCATAGGTGGTCTCCTGCACGCCGACCACGCGGAAGGGAAACTCGGCCATCTCGCCGCGCGGCTCCTTGAGCACCAGAACCACTTCTCGCCCGATGATGTCGGCGAACTCGTCGTCCTCGTATCCCAACTCCCGCAACGCCTTGGCGCTGACGACGATCTCCCCACGGGCATCCGGCTGCAAATCCTCGCCGGCCACGATCTCGGGCTGGATGGAGAAGGGATCGCTCAGGCCCCAATGAAAGTCGCCCACGCGCACGCTGATGGCTTTGCCCTCGACCTGCAGCGAGATGTTCGCCCCCCAGGGAGCGAGCTCGCGCCCGTATGCCTCTACCACGTCGTCCCGCGCCCGCATCTCCTGAACCAACTCCGGCGTGATGGTCACCGTCCGCTTGCGCCATGCAACGGCATCGAGCGTATCTCGCTCCTCGGTGGCCGGGTATACGCGCACCTGCTCCAAACCCGCGCTCTGGAATGTGCGCACCGTCTCCTGGTGCACCCCCACACCCAGGGAGACCATCGTGACCAGGGTTAGAATGCCCACCGTCACTCCCACGGCGCTCAATACCGTGCGCACCTTGTGCCGGCTCAGGTTGCTCAGAGCCGTCTTGGCCAAGTCCTTCAACGTCATAAAATCCGTTTCATCCGTTAAATCCGTCGACCCATCCGTTGACCCCGTTGATTATTCGTGCCGCAGCGCCTCCAGCGGATCGAGCCGCGCCGCCCGGGCCGCGGGATACAGCCCCGCCAGCAGGCCCACCACCGTGGCAAATCCCAGCGCCAGCGCCACCAGCCAGCCGGTCACAAAGAAGAACGTGCCCCGCAACGGCACATCCATGTAGTCAAAGTAAGTCAAAATCCCCGCGTTTAGCCCCAATCCCAACAGCCAGCCGCCGATCATACCCACGATCCCACCCAGCAGGCCGATGAGGGCCGCCTCTACGACGAACAGCAGGCGGATGTTGCCGGGCGACGCGCCGACCGCCTTGAGGATGCCGATCTCGCGCGTGCGCTCGTAGACCGACATAATCATCGTGTTGGCGATGCCGATGGCGGCCACGAACAGCGCCAGCCCGCCGATGGAGCCCAGCATCGTCTGCATGATGGACAGCGTCCGGTTCGCGATATCCAGCGTCGTCTTGAGCGACTCGACCCTGAATCCCCGTTCCTCCAGCAACGCGACGATCTGGGCGGCGTCATTCAGCGAGGCCGCCTTGACGGTGAGGGAGTCGTAGCCATTGCGCTCCAGAAGATCGGGATCGTTGTACCACCAGGCCTTTAGCGCCGCCGCGTCGGCCACGCCGATGTAAGCGCCGGGGTAATTGGTGCCCGTGTGCGTATCGACCACGCCCACCAGCCGCAGGGGAAACTCTTGCCGGTCGCTGCGCGGGGTGACGAGCACCAGCGCCACCTCCTGCCCGATCAGGGTCTCGAACGCATCGTACCCCAATTTCTCCAGCGTACTTGTGTTGACGATAATTTGTCCCTGGGCGTCGGCCGCAAGGTTCTCGCCAGCAACCATCTCCGGCGGCTTGGCAAAGGGATCGTTCGCGCTATCCCACCAGACCGGCTCGCTCACACGCACCTCTACCGTCTCGCTGCCGATCCTCAGGTAGACGCGCATGCCCCCGCCGCTCAAAAAGACGCGCGGGCGCACATACACCACGTCATCCCGCGCGCGCATCTCCTCGACTAGATCAGGGGTGATGATCACCAGCCGTTGGGGATCGGTGAACTGGTTGAACACGGTGCGCTCCTCGGTCACCGGACGCACTTCTATGGTCTCCAATCCGACGCTCGTGAACGCCTGCACGATTTCGCGCTGCACGCCGATGCCCAGCGAGACCATGGTGACGATGGTCAGGATGCCTACCGTCACGCCGACGGCGCTCAATCCCGTGTGTACCTTGTGCCGCCCCAGGTTCCCCAGGGCCGTCTGGGCCAAATCCCTCAACGTCATATCCGCTAAAGCCGTTCCATCCGTTGACTCATCCGTTTCATCCCCTAAATCCGTTGACTTGCCCGTCACGCAAGCGCACGACCCGGTCGGCAAAGGCGGCTACCTCCGGGTCGTGGGTGACCACGAGCAGCGTCAGGCCGTGCTCCTGGTTCAGCTCTTTCAATAGGCGCATGATCTCCACGCCGGTGGTCGTATCCAGGTTACCCGTCGGCTCGTCGGCCAGGAGCAGAGCCGGCTGGCCCACCAGGGCGCGGGCGATGGCCACCCGCTGTTGCTCGCCGCCGCTGAGCTGCGTGGGGCGGTGGGTCAGACGCTCCGCCAACCCCACCCGCTCCAAAAGCTCCCGCGCCCGCGCGCGCCGCTCCTTTTCCGGTATGCCGCTGAACATCAGCGGCAGGGCTACGTTCTCCTCGGCCGTCAGACGCGGTAGCAGGTTAAAACTCTGAAAGACAAAGCCCACATGCTGGCGGCGATGGTGCGTCAGCGCCTTTTCGTCGCTCGCGCTCAACTCCTTCCCGTCGATCCATATCTCGCCCGCAGTAGGCCGGTCCAGCCCGCCGATGAGGTTGAGCACGGTCGACTTGCCCGAGCCCGAGGGTCCCACCAGGGCCACAAACTCGCCACGGGCGATCTCTAAATCCACGCCCTGCAGCGCGTCCACAAACGCATCCCCCATCTTGTAGCGGCGGGCCAGCCCCACCGTGCGCACGACAACATCGTCCATCGATTCTC
>CAZKDJ010000135.1:0-11616 GCA_964551295.1 uncultured Anaerolineales bacterium
GTGCAGTTTGGAGAGACCATGATGTCGGTGGCGCGGACATACGGCTTTCCCGTCTGGCGGTTGATCGAAGCCAATCCAGACATCGATGCCAGCGCCCTGTATCCCAGCCAAGAGATCGTCATACCCACGGTCGACCTGCTGTTCCCACTGCCGTTGATCACAGACCAGCGTATTGTCGTCGATATCTCCGATCAACGCCTCCAGGCATACGCCGACGAGACACTGGTCTATGACTTTATCTGCTCGACCGGCATCGAGTCCTCGCCCACCCTGCCCGGCACCTTTCAGATACTGAGCAAAGAAGAGGAAGCATACGCGTCCAGTTGGGACCTGTGGATGCCACACTTTATGGGCGTCTACCGCTCTGGCCCTGACTTTACCAATGGCATCCACGGCCTGCCGACTCTGTCCAGCGGCGCCACGTTATGGGAGGGCCACTTGGGACGCCCAGTATCCTATGGCTGTATCGTCATCGGCCTGGAAGAGGCTGCCGAGCTATACGAATGGACACAGCTAGGCGCTCTGGTGACCATACAGGACTAGGGACCGGCCAAGCTGCTGCGTAGGAGAAGTGAGCACATATGGAGCCAACTGATAGGCCTACCAAAATCCTACTGATTGAAGATAACCCAGCCGACGCCAGACTTTTACGCAAGATGCTCATCGAGGCCAAGCGATTTCCTTTCGATCTGCAGCAGGCTGATCGGCTCTCGGCAGGGTTGGAGCGCTTGGCGGGCGACGATATCGACATCATTCTGTTGGATCTCTCGCTGCCGGATAGCGCGGGGCTCGACACATTCAAGCAAACGCTGGCTCAGGCGCCGCATACGCCTATCGTCGTGTTGAGCGGCCTCGACGACGAGAGAATCGCGTTCGAGGCTGTACGGACGGGCGCGCAGGACTATCTCACCAAAGGGGAGGTAGAAGGCAACCTGCTGGTTCGCACCATCTACTATGCAATCGAGCGCAAACGGACCGAAACCAGACAGGCATACTACCTGCAGACAGAGCAAGCGCTGCGCCAGATTTCTAGCCGCTTCATCGATCCCCAGGACCTGGATCAGGCCATCAACGACACGCTGAAAGAGACTGGCACCGTGCTCCAGGCAAGCCGCGCTTACCTCTTCAAAATCCATGGTAACGGCACCAAAATGAGCAGCACCCACGAGTGGGCAGCAGAAGAAACCCCGGCAAAAACCGGAGAGCGGCAAGAGCTGGAGACAGCGGCTTTCCCTTGGTGGATGGGCAACCTTCACAAAAACGAAATCATCGCCCTATCCGATATCAGCCAACTACCCAAACCTGAGAGAAATATGCTCGAGAGTCTAGGGGTTATCTCCGCCCTGGTCATCCCCATCTTTGCTCACGGCACGCTCTACGGCTTCTTTGGTGTAGTAGAAACGGAGCAAAGCCGCGAGTGGGGAGCAGCGGAGATTGGGTTCCTGAGGAGCGTCTCAGAGATTCTTGGCCGGGCCATCGAGCGCGCCCGAGCCGAGCAATATCTCCAGCAGCGCAACCTGGCGTTGGCCACCCTCAACGCGGTAGCTCAGGGCCTATCCGCCTCACTAGAGCTGCAAGATCTCCTCGACGAGGCCCTTTCACGTACGGCGCACGCCCTGAGGTTTAGGGGTGGGCTGATCAACCTAGCTGACGAACGCAGCGGTGAGCTCACCCTCGTCAGCTACACGGGCCTACCCACGCTCTTATTCGAGCGCATCGAGGCCCAGCGCCCGGCGCTCGACGTGTGCCAACACGTATTTGAGGCCAAGGAGGCCCTGGGTTTGGACGACCTTCGTCGAGACGCCCCCCCAGAGGCAGATGAGATCCTCGATGCTGGTCTGCAGTCATTTGTAGGTACACCTATCGTTTACAAAGAACAAACCTTGGGCTCCCTGTGCCTCTTCGACACCAGCCCTCAACCCATCACAGAGAGTGAGCGCGCGCTGTTGACCACAATTGGCCAACAGATCGGCGTGGCAGTTGAAAACGCCCGTCTCTTTGGCGACGTCGCACGCGAGCGCGAAATCGCCCAAACCCTACGCGATACGGCCGAGGCACTGAGCAAGACGCTCCAAATTGACAAACTGCTGGAAGGCGCGCTGGACGCACTACAACGCTTGGTGCCCTACGACGCGGCCTCAATCAGCCTGCTGCACGACGAACAGTGCTGGATCGTCGCCTCCCGTGGCCTGGAACAACTGCAATCCAAGACCTTTACCCTGGAAGAACGCCCTCTGGTGCAGCGAGTCGTACGTGAGCGTAGCCCGATCATCGTCCCAAACGTGCACGACGAGCCTGACTGGCTTCTTATCGAAGGCGTGGGACCAGTCGAGTCCTGGCTCGGCGTACCACTGATTGCCAAGGACAAGGTCATCGGCATACTAACGACAGACTCGCACCATCCCAGCACTTACGACGAGGAAACGGCCCGCCTGACCCTCGCCTTTGCCCACCAGGTCGCTCTGGCGATCGACAACTCGCGCCTGTACGAGCAGACGCGCGCACAACTGCGCGAGGCCGTCTTGCTCCGGGGTGTGACGGCCACCCTGTCATCCACCCTCGAAATGGATCAGATGCTGCCCTACATAGCGCGCAGCCTGTGCGAAGCGCTGAACACCACCAGCGCCGAGATCTATAGTTTTGACGAGCAGAACAACACCATCACCGTCGCCACCGGTTACGTAACCCCAGAGTCGACGACGAAAGAGTAGACCTCACACGTTGGCGAGGCCCATTCGCTGGCTCACCTGCCCGCTGCGTCAGACGCACTAGGCTGGAGCCACGTCGTGCAAGTGCGCCGGGACGACGAGGATATCACCCAGGAAGAGAGCGAGCTTTTAGAAGCCCACGACGCACAGGCGGCGTTGCTTCTGCCCATCGCAGCCCGAGGACACATGTTGGGCCTGGCTATCATGTGGGAAAGTGAGGGGCCGCGCCGCTTCACCGAGGGCGAAATAGCCTTGGGCCAGACGCTGACCCACCAGGCAGCCATCGCGCTGGAAAACGCGCGGCTGTTCGAGGAAACGCGCAAACAGGCCAAGCGGACAGAGCTGCTCCTAGAAGCCAGCGAGGCCGCAGCCTCCACCCTCGACAGCACAGAAGTCATGCGTCGCCTGGCACGGGCAGTAGCCCACGCCATCGGAGCCGAAATGACCGGAGCCTATGTCGCCAACGCGACCGGGACAGCGCTACAACCCATCGCCGGATACCACGTTCCAAAAGAACGTTTTGAAACCTACGCACAGTTTCACATTCCGTTGAAGGGGCACGCCTTTGTAGAGAAAGCTTGGCAGAACCAGCAGGCGGTGTTCACCGACGACGTCCTCAACGACCCGCGCTTCCACGAGAAGACGTCACAGCTATTCCCCGCCCAATCCGCGCTCCTGCTGCCCATGATCGTGAGGGGGGAAACCATCGGCGGCCTGTGGGCCGTATGGTGGGAACAAGTCCATCAATTTTCCGAAGAGGAACTGCAACTAGCCGAAGGCATCGTGCGCGAAGCCGCCGTGGCCATCCAAAACGCGCGCCTGTTCGAAGAAGTGGAAGCCAGCGGCATCGAACTCCAGCAACGTGCACAGGCACTCGAAGAGGCAAACTTACGCTTGCAGGAACTCGACCGGCTCAAGAGTCAATTTCTGGCTCACATGAGCCACGAACTTCGAACCCCCCTCAACTCTGTCATCGGCTTCTCAGAGGTGTTGTGCGACGGACTGGTCGGTCAGCTCACGCCCGAGCAACTGGAGTGTGCGGAAAATATTCTAACCAGCGGAGAGCACCTGCTGGCCCTGATCAACGACATCCTCGACCTCTCCAAGATCGAGGCCGGACGTGTGAAACTGGACATGACGACCTTTGACGTGAAAGGATGGCTGGAAGAAACCCGAAAGACGATCGTGCCACTCGTCGAAAAAAAGTCACGGACGCTGGCAGTAGAGCTGGCCGAGGATTTACCTCCCCTCATCGCCGACCCCATTCGCATCAAACAGGTGCTGATCAACTTACTGGGCAATGCCAACAAGTTCACGCCCGAAGGAGGACACATCACCCTTTCCTGTCGCATGGCCGATCCGGAGACGATGATCTTTTCTGTCGCCGACACAGGCATCGGCATCAAACCGGAGGATCAGCAAGTCATCTTTGAAGAATTCCGCCAATCGAGCAACGCATCGGTGGGAGAGACAAAAGGCACCGGATTAGGCTTGGCCATCAGCAAGCGGTTGGTTGAAATGCACGGTGGTCACATCTGGGTCGATAGTGAATACGGTATCGGCTCAACTTTTTCCTTCCTACTTCCTGTCTCCAGCAGCGAGGCCAAAACAGGAACTTCCAAAGACACCCTAGTTCTTTCAGAGTCCAAAACCGTCTTGGTGATCGAGGATGATCGCCAGTTCAACAACCTGTTATCGTTCTACCTGCGTCAAGAAGGATACATACCCGCCCAACATTACACCGGCACAAACGTATTGGAACATGCTCTCGAACTGCGCCCAGATATCATTACCCTCGACCTCAAGCTTCCCGGTCGAAACGGTTGGGATGTTCTGCGCATCCTGAAATCCAACCCACGAACCAAGGATATCCCGGTGCTCGTCATCTCCGTGGTAGAAGATGGCGAGCGGGCGCTCCAACTGGGGGCCACGGATTATTTGGTCAAACCCGTGCACCGACGCGATATCCAGAATCTGCTCGACCAGCTGACGACCTCCGAGTCGATAGATCAAGCAATCAAGGTCTTGATTGTGGACGATGATCGGGACATCATCGAACTGCTGAAGGAAATGCTGCCCGCCGAGCGTTACGAGATGCTCACAGCACGCAACGGTGAGGAAGGATTCAACGTCGCACGTAGCGAACACCCAGATATTGTCCTGCTCGATCTGATGATGCCGGGTACAAGTGGCTTCGATATGCTCAAAAAGATGCGTGCCCAAGATGAGACGGCCAACATCCCCGTCATCGTGCTCACAGCCATAGACGTGACCCCGAAACAGCGCCAGTTCCTCGAAGAGACCACCGTAAAAATCATGCGCAAGACCGCCCTCACTCCCCAGTCCTTTTTGGCCGAACTACGTCTGCTGGAGCATGCAACTTGAGCAACGGGAGATAGGTACAACGTACTCACCAGTCGTCGCCGGGTTCAGTATGAATGATCACGCGCTCCAAGCCGGCGATCTCGACCCGCAATCGTGCCTCCAACTGCGTGCTGATTCGATGGGCAGCGGTCAGCGAGAGCTCACCCGGCAGCGTGCAATGCATAGACACAGACCACCCACCCCCGCTTCGGTGCACCTGAACGCGATGACAGGCGTCCGAGCTGACGACCGCCGCCGCCACCTGTCGCACCAGATCCGCCACCTCAGCCTCTGCCAAACCAGAGGCAGGCACTTGAACGAGTCGCCCCTGCGGCTCGATGTGAACCGTAACCTCCGCCAGATGCGGGATCTCTGCCGGCGCTCGATACTCTAGCGAGGAGATGACCTCATGGGCCTCACGCAGCGAAAGCGTCGCATCGGTCTCTGTGTGAACCTCCGCATAGTACTTGCCCTTCACCTCATAGATCCACACATCGTGAACGCTAATGCCCATTCGCTTCGCCAGTTGGCGTAGCTGGCACGCCACCACCTGCTCCTCATCCGCCTGCGGCAGGAAGCCCGCCGGCTCTACGTGCACGAAGGCTAGATCCACCGCGGGCAAGGCCTCGACCTGCACCTGTACCTGGTCGGCAATGGCGTGTGCCCGGTCAAGCCCCATCTCGCCGTCGACGTCGACGTGCATGTCCACTCGCAATCGCGGCCCGACGTGATCGGCGATGACTTGGTGCACATTGAGGACCCCCGGTATCGCTGAAGCCACAGAGACAATCTGCTCAGTGAGCTCTGGCGCCGCGCCACGCCCGGTGAGATAGCCCAAATTCTCGGACAGGATCCCCCACATCGCGCGGAAAATCCACAGCGCAACCACCACACCCGCCGCCGGGTCGAGCAACGGATGAATCAGATCAGAGCCCCAAACGCCGACCAACGCCGCTGCAGAGGTCAGCACGTCGGATAGATTGTCACGGGCGCAGGCGCGAATGGCCGGGCTCTGCGCCAACCGCCCGATACGCCCAACCAGCAAAAACATCACCACTTTGACCAGCGCACTCCCCACCAAAGCAACTGTAGGCCATCCGGGCTCGATCGCCGTCGCGCCGCTGAGGAAGCGCAATATCCCTTCCCACAGCGCCGCGATCCCCGCTACTCCCATCGCTATGGTGATGAGTAGGCTGACCAAGGGTTCGAAGCGGCTGTGTCCCTGCGGGTGGCTCTCGTCGGCCGGTTGCTGCACCAGATACAATCCTACAGCAAGCAACAAGCTGTACAGCACGTCAGAGAGCGAGTTGGCCGCGTCCGACAGCACCGCGCTACTGCCAGAGAGCCAAGCCACCGCCCCCTTCGCCACAGCCAGAAGCACGTTGCCTGCAAGGGTGATCCAAATCGCCCGCCGATAGAGACGCTGACGCTCAGCGTCCAGCGTCTCGAGCCTCACACGTTGCAAAGTCTTGCCCATCTCCCTAGACATTGTCGCGCAATGATACCACACTTGGCCGCTACTCGCAATCATTCGAACGCGGCTCTCATCCTTGTCCACATTCGGAAACCTGCTATACTTCTACCACGATCCTCGATCGACGAACAGAACCCGGGCGGGAGTATGAAACTTCGAAAAGCGCCCAAGCTGTCCAAACAACGGCGCAAGCAAATCGTAGAACTGTGGCCCCGCGTCAGCAGAGGTGAAATCACAGACATCGATCAAACCCTGGCCTCCATCCCCATACAACCAGGTGACCCCGAGTACGTCATCGTCCGCGCAGTGCTATCCCTCTTCCTGGAGCGCGGTCCCACCTTGTTGGGAAATTTCGACCTCTATGCAGAAATAGCCTACCTGTTCGCCGAGGTTATTCTAGAGAGCACGCCTGCTGCAGTCGTGTCGCTCATGCACATCGCGGCCATCCCCTCCCGCTTTAGCTTGCCGCTGCTGGCATACCTCGTCGAGCGACCCGAGGAGGAGGTCAAGCCCTACTTTGACCAACTCGCCCAATGCCGCGTGATCAGATCGGACGGCGCGGGAACCTACTGGTTCGCCCTCACGTTCAAAGACTGCCTGCTGCTCCACTGGTTCCGGGCGGAAAACCGGGCCAGGTACGCGTGCATAGATCAACGGCTGCAGACGTGGAACCAAACCCATTAGCCGTTTGCTCTTGGCTGTACATTTTCCGCACGTATGCTACAATAGCGCCGCTATGAGGATAGCGCGCGCTGTGGACAAACGACGCCTGCTGCTGGCTTCTCAATCCCCCCGCCGCCGCGAGTTGCTGGCGTTGCTGGGGCTTCCCTTCAAGACCGACGCGTCCAACGTGGACGAGGCGTCTCGATCGAACGAATCGCCGGCCGCGCTGGCTGCCCGCCTAAGCCAGGCCAAGGCGCGGGCGTGCTCTGTCAACCACGTTGTTGTCATCGCCTGTGATACCATCGTCGCCCACGCGGGCCAAGTGCTGGGCAAACCGGGCGACGCAGACGAAGCCGCGGAGATGCTCCACCGCCTGCGCGGAAGCCCTCACAGCGTCTACACCGCCATCACTCTGCTGGACAAGGGCACGGAACGCAGTGTGACCGACGTCGCCGAGACGCAGGTGACCATGCGCGCGTACACAGAAACCGAGCTGGCCGCCTACGTCGCCAGCGGTGACCCGATGGACAAGGCCGGAGCGTACGCGATCCAACATCGCGGCTTCCACCCGGCCTCCGAGGTGCAGGGCTGCTTTGCCAACGTGATGGGCCTCCCGCTGTGCCACCTCACCCGCCACTTACGTGCGTGGGAAATCGATCCCCCGCAAGACGTCCCCGCCGCTTGCCAGGCCTACACCGGGCACCGCTGCGCCGTGTACCAAAGCATCCTGAGTGCAAAATGACCAATCCCAAATCTCCAATCTCCAATCTCCAATACACACGCATCACCCTTCTCGCGCTACTTTTCCTGCTCATAAGCTGTAACGGGTCGCCGACGGCCACCATAACGCCCACGCTGACGTCCGCGCCTGTCTTTCCGCCCACGCCAACCCCCCTGCCCCCCACTCCCGACGCGGCCGCCGCTCTATTCCTAAACGCGTGGAAAGCGGAAGATTACGCAGGGATGTACGCCCGCCTCTCTCCCGAGAGCCAGGCAGCCATCGACGTCGATGCATTCACCCAGCGCTACCAGAACGCACTGAGCAGCGCCACGGTGCTCACCGTCACCACGCGACTCCAATCCGCTCTGCAGGAAAAAGACCACGCCCAGGTCGCCTTTCACCTGGAGCTGGATACCGCACTGGTGGGCTCCCTGATCACCGACACGGTCATGACGCTCAGTCTGCACGCTGGACAATGGTGGGTAGATTGGGATGCAGGGTTGATCTGGCCGCAACTAGCGGGCGGCCGTTATTTTCGCATGGACTATACGACGCCCTTACGCGCCAACATCTACGACCGGAACGGCCTGGCCCTGGCCGCCGAGGGCACCATCGTCACCGTCGGCGTCATCCCCGGGCAGATTGAGGACGAGGGCGCGGTTTTGGAGACCCTGGCGCTAGTCACCGGGCTCTCCGAAGAAGAGGTACGTGGCAAATACGCCGGTGCGCCTGCCGAGTGGAAAATCCCCATCGCCGACATCTCCGCCGAGGCCAGCGTAGACTACAACGACACTCTCTCCATTTCCGGCATCTATCGAGACGAAAAAGACGGACGTATCTATCCCCTAGAAGGCGTCGCATCCCACGTCGTCGGATGGGTAGCGCCGGTGCCGGCGGAGCAGCTGGATGCCTATCGGGCCAAGGGATACCGGGGCGACGAGTGGGTGGGTGTGTCGGGCCTGGAAGCTTTGGAAGAGGACATCCTAGCCGGCAAGCACGGCGGACGACTCCTGCTCGTCAATGCAGCAGGCGAAGAGATCGCTACCATCGCGGAGAGTTCGGCCTTTCCCAGCCGAGCCATTCACACCACCATCGACCGCAAATTCCAGGCGCAGGTCGAGCAGATTTTGGGCGGTCGCAAAGGAGCCATCGTCGTGCTCAATGCAAACACCGGCGAGGTGCTGGCGATGGCAAGCGGGCCGGGCTTTGACTCGAACGTATTCGTCGGCCCGACTGGCGGAGACGAGCGCGCGCGGATCGTAACCGACCCGCGCCGTGTGCTCTTTAACCGCGCCACCCAGGCCACCTATCCCTCCGCCTCCGTGTTCAAGATCGTCACAATGTCCGCCGCAGTCGAAGAGGGCGGCATGCACCCCCAGAACACGAGTTTTTACTGCCCCGGCTTCTGGGAAGAGCTAGGCGAAGCCTACCGCAAGGGGTGTTGGAAAGAGGAAGGGCACGGGAACATCACTCTCCAGGATGGCCTCACCGCCTCGTGCGACGTCGTGTTCTACTCCGTGGGAAAGAGACTCGACGAGACAAACCCAGAGATGCTTCCGCGGTTCGCCCGGGAGTTTGGCTTTGGGGAGCCGACGGGCATCGAAGGTGTGTTGGAGGAAGGCGGCCTGGTACCCGATCCCGCGTGGAAAGCCAGCGCCGTCGGTGAGGTGTGGTGGGTGGGCGACACGGTCAACCTGTCTATCGGGCAGGGCTACTTGCTGGTGACGCCGCTGCAGATCGCGCGCATGATCGCCGCCGTCGGCAACGGCGGCACGCTCTACCGCCCCTACGTCATCCGGAGCCTCGGCCCGGCCGGCGACATTCTCCCAGAACGGGTTTCCACGCCCGAGGTCGTCGGCACCCTGCCGGTCAGCCCGCAGAACCTGCAGGCCATCCAGGAGGCCCTGCTGGGCGTGACCACCAAGTCCATCGGCACCGCGCCCCAGCGCTTCTATGGACTGAGCATCCCCGTCGCCGGCAAGACAGGCACCGCCGAGGTCGGCGGGCCGGACACCCAGCCTCACTCCTGGTTCGCCGCCTATGCCCCGGACGACGATCCCGAGATCGCCATAGCCATCATCGTGGAAAATGCAGGCGAGGGGACAACCGTGGCCGCGCCGCTGACGCGTCAGGTGATCGAGGCCTACTACGGCCTACGGCTCACGCCACTGCCACCAGCGGCGGAGGAGGGATACGTGCCGCCGACGCCAAGTCCATAGCTACCGCTCCAACGGCTCCGCCCAACGCAGAGACAGATACGCTGGACGATATGACCCATCTGGACGCATGAGACTGTAGGCAGAGATCGGGTTCCCTGAGCCCCAGGTCACCGCCAGATCCACGTTCCACAGAAACATCGGCCCAATCCAGGACCGCTCGTCTCCCATATGAAAAGCGTCCACGATGTACTCTGCTTGCTGCTCCTCGCTGACCTCCTGCGCATACTCCCACCCGGTCGTGTCCATCTCTCCCATGTTCTCGACCGATGGCCAGCCAAACTCGGTGGCCCAGAGCTTGTGCTCTGTGTCGCCATATTCGAGCATGATGGCGTGATAGTCCTCCAGCGTGTCGTGGAAGAAAAAGCTGGGGTGGTCGTTGTGGCTGGATGCGACGTGCTCCGCATCTTGCCAGCTCCCGTCGGGTGGATTAGCAAAGCCGTAAGGATGCACGCCGATGCCATCCACCCACTGGGCGACGCCGGCCTCGTACATCCCGCGCAGAAAGACGCGGTCGTCGATCGCCTCCACGCCATCGTTGATGCCGGTGACGGCCGGTGCGCCGCTGATGACGAGCGCGTCGGGGTCCGCTGCCCGCACCCCCTGACTTCCCTCGGCAACCAGCGCGACGAAACGCGCCGGATCGAGCGTATCGCCCCGCCACTCGCGGGCCAGGTTGGGCTCGTTCCACAGCTCGTAGGCCGCCACGCGACCTCGGTAGCGGGAGGCCAGTTGTCCCATAAAGCGGCCAAACTCGGCATAATCCGCCGGCGGCCCGCTCTGTCCCTCCAACTCGCGCGTCCAATCCGGTGCGTGCACCACGCCCAAGACCAGCTTGAGGTCGAACGCCTCGCAGCCATCCACGACCCGATCCACGAGCTCCCAGTCTAAATCACCCGGCCCGTGCTCGATGGTATGCCACTCCACCTGCTGCTTGATCCACCCCACGCCCAACCCCTGGACCCGGAACAATGTATCTTCCATATCACCGGCAAACAGATGCACCTGTACACCGTAATTGGGCTTGGGAACTGGCGGCGGCCAGGGCGTGGCCGTCGGCTTGGGCATAGGAGAAGGAGTCGGCAAAGGGCTGGCCGTAGAGGCTCCCTCACCACCCTGAACACCCGGCAAGTATATCGTATACGGAGTCAAAGAGGGAGAAGGAGGAAACACCGGCGATTCAGGCACGGGCGGATCTGAAACAGGTGCGGTGACCGTAGAGCTCACACCACAGCCAATGACCACAGCGCAGAGTAAGGCGATGACAAACACCTGCCGCGCTCGTTTTGAATTGCAAAAGAAAGTAAGCATCACATCCCATTTTAAATGGAAGTGGGCCTTTGTCAACCCACCAACGCCTATTGACAGGAGCCTCAAAACCGTTTACAATGGCCTACGTCCGATCTGTAATTTGCAAGTATCATCTCAATATCTTGGGGGAATGTAGGTCGGATTGGCAATCCGACTTAC
>CAZKDJ010000136.1:0-11421 GCA_964551295.1 uncultured Anaerolineales bacterium
CCGACCCTCCAAATTCAAGAGCAACAGGGTTAGTTTTGCGCTATTGCGAAATATGCCTGCGGGGATACGTATCATCTCCTTGTTGGCCATTTCGTAGATCATAGTGTTCTGACTCATTTTGCTTTCTTGGGAAGGATGATATTCAGAATCCTCATATCCTTCTCTTTGGCGACAGGATATTTCTCCATAGACTCACTTCTCTCGCTACTCTTGCAAGTTTTAGGTCTGATAATGTAGTTTATACGGCCTGGGTGGAATATCTGGTAGGACTGCATTTAATCGTGATCGCCCAAAATGTGGGACACAGAACGCCCTGTAGACCCGAAATTCAGGCCAAAGTGGGTGAAACTTCCCGCTTGGCGCCCTCAAACAAGGTCTCAGTGGAGCAATCTGAGTGCTCCACGGTTAAGTGTGGTGCTACCGAAGATCTACTTCTGCTGATCGAAACTCTTTACCCAGGCAATGGCCTCTTCGACGTCCGTGAAATATCGCGTATCTTTGGCGCTGGTGATACGAATGTAAGCTTTGACTATCGAGGCCACCAAGTTATCCGGCCCCAGCATGGCGTGCGGTTTTCCTGATTTGTTCTGCTTGCGCCACTCTTCTAGCTTTTTCCTATCAGACACAGAAGGGCTGCCTGTGATCATTCGTAGGTCGGTGATATAGCCGATGAACGTGTCCTTCTGCGGCAACCATTTACCGGCCTCGCGCTTGACGTCCTCCACGGTCAGTCTTCCCACCACGGTCAACCACACAATGCCGTCTCTCAACTCCGATGTGATCATACCCTAGCTCCGATCAATTTTCATATTATTAATTGTATCATCTTACTGTAACACTTATCACCAGGCAAGTCTACTTCCTCGATCTGCATCCCGACTTGTGATGAATGTTTGTGTTACCCCAAAATACCTAAACCTCTTCAACAATCTTCCGCAGAGGGGCTGTAAAGAGACTATTGAATCGTTTCAAAAAAGCCCTTCGAGCTCTTGGAAATATGGTGTAAATCGGCGGCAACAAGCGGTTCAAAAGCCATCGCTGAGTATCCTCTTTGGAAAAATTATAGTACCCCATTTTTCGATAGTATCGGTGATCGGCCTGAAAGAGCAAACGGGCAGACCAAACAAGTTCCCCGAGCATCATGTGCGCACCTACACCCAGAAAAGTTTGAGGGGCAGTATAGTCACGATTGGACAGATCTAGCAACCGCATTGCAAAGTCTTGTAATAAGCGGTCGATCTCCTCAGAACTGCCATATTCATCCGTTACAAAACCGCCCAGATTTGCTCTCTGGTGTTGTGTGTATTCTTCAAATATCTCTTGAAGATTGGAATTTTGACTTAATGGGCCGGCAATGATAAAACCAAATTGCTTTTGTCTTAGCGCGGGGATGTGGTTATTGAAAAAACTGCGATCAAAAAAGAGCTTCCATCTTGAGGAGAGGTAACGATCTTTTATGGCCCCAGCAAAGATCAAAATATCAGACGTTTTGACCTTTTTGTTGAAAAAATGAGTGAATTCGTCCTCGTATACGCAGCAGTTATCATCCACACACTGAAAACACCCGACACAACTGCCTTTAATAGATAGATCATGTAAGTTAACTACATCTGGAGGCTTTGTGAACGCGGCTTGAAAACGCTGTATCATCCCAAGAAGATTGCTTTGCTGTTCCTCGGCATCTGTGACTATCAAAACTTTCTTTTCACCTACATCCAGCGAGTCATCAGGCGCCCCGGGGAGGTATTCAAAGTGCCGTGACTTTATTGGAGCATACCGTTTTGGCAAAAAAGCGTTGTTTTCAATCGCTTTCAGAAAGTGGCTAAAGAAGGCTACTAGCTGTTTTTGCCTTTCAGTACGAGTTAAGTCAAATACCTCCGCGGAAAACTTGTCTACGTATCGCATCCCCCAATCATCACAGATAGCCTGTAGATAACTATGTGCTGTGTGATCGAATATGTGTCCTGAGGTGGTCATGACCGCCACGTACTTGTCTGAAAAAACGCGAGACTGGTCTCTTTCAGAAACCAGTTCGATGAAACGCTTGTAACCGGCAGGCACAAGAAAGAAATATACCGGCGACGCCATCAAGATACCATCCGCAGAAGAGATCAAATCGAGAGTACCTTGGAAAAACTCGATGTCGGTTTCAAGCTTTTTGATTCTCTGCGAAATATCAACGATCTGGAAATCGTGTTGGGGGAATTTCTTCTGAATGTAATACACATACTGGATTGTCCAACTATTCTTGGTGCCTTTCGGGCTTCCGTTCAAAACCACAAAGTTCATATTGTCCTCCAAAATTATCAACAGTCAGTAAGGTTTTGCAACCCTGCCCTTCAATCACGCGGCGTTTGCTAATTATACTGAAAAGTGTTGATTTAGCGAATGGACAGCCCCTTCAGGGTGTATTTTCGTTGGAGGCAGAATGCCGCAGTCTAGGCTTCCAATGTTTCTTGGGCACGGGCTCGTCGGCACTATTTTATCGTCCCCCACCCTCAGCCCGCCACGGGGATCTCCGGTCGATCCGCCTTGCCCCCATACGACTGGTTTCTTCAGGTGTCTTTTTGTCGTCTTAATCTCCAACTTCATATGAGAATAACCTTGTGAGGACGGATCACTTACTGTTCCCACCCGATCTCATCAAACCACAATCCAGACCACAAATGATGCTCTATTGCTCGACGCACGAACGGAATTGCGTTCTCTGGAAGCGCGTCGAGCGGATACCATCGCAGATCGTCGCATTCGGCTCGTGGGTATGGCTCACCGCTCCACTGCCTCGTACTCAGAAAGAAATCTATACCCTCGCCTGTGGGAGAGTTGTAATGGGTGACACCAACAATCTTCAGGTCGGCTTGATCGATTTCTACTCCTATCTCCTCCCGGCATTCGCGAATGGCTGTCTGTTTGACAGACTCACCTCCACCAAGATGTCCTCCAACCGGGCCGTAGTTCCCATCTTCAAACCCGGTGTTAGCTCGTCTCAGTAGGAGAACTGAGTTGGAACGCAACAAGAAGGTATGAGCAACGACTGGTAGATTGGCTCTTTTCATCAGATTGTCAAGACTTTCAGGTGTGAATAGACGTGTTAATGTGAGGCTGAGCTGCAACGCCGCGACACAAGACCGCCCACGATAACGATAGTTACTTCGAATTCGGGCCGCGATTAGCCCGGTCGGGTGCAACTTGTAAGCAACTCACCTTGGTACATTGCCCTGATCAATTCTTCCCTGACCTCAGGCGCACTAATCGGCATTATTGATCCTTCCCAGAACGATGGGTTTCACTTTATTCTACCCATTCAACTCGCTCGTCTCTCGATTTACTCGTGCCCTGACGGCGGCCACGAGGATGGCCCTTAATCCTGCACCCAGCAGGCCGCCTACGAGGAGATACATCGAAAAAATCGGCCCTATATGGCGTATGCTCTCTCTATGGTGGCTGCCGATCACCTTCATCAAGTCCCACATGTAATAGGGACCGGTAGTGACATAATCCCTCGCCACGAGGAGACTCAGCCACAGCCAGACAGAGAAAGTGGCAATGGCCCATCCCGCAGGTTTGCCGGTGATCCAGGCGGTTACCAGCCCGATCAGGATTAGAAGGGAAAAACCCCAAGGTGAGGATGTTTTGATGTATTGAAGTAGGAACAAGGATCCCACGGCAAAGAGCAACCCCAACGAGTTCCGTGCCAAAAAGACCAGGGCAGATTGCAGCCGACTGTGCTTTCGCCTCCAGGTGGCCTGGACAGGCTGGCGTTCATTCATCCGTGTGATAGGCATGTTCATTATCCTGTCTTCCGTTCTAGTCCTCAATAGGTTCCTCAGGTATGATAAAGTAGGTTATTGTTCCTGCTCGGAGCGATGGGCTTCACTTCGTTCAACCCAGCTTACTGCAATGCCGCAATCAGTGCCGCTGGATCGAGAATAGGTCCAAAGGAAATCGTTTCTCCTTCGTGCTTGAGCTCAATGGTCTGTCCGGTTGTCAGTGCCAATGACCAGAATTCATCGGGGGTAATGGTTGGGTTTACCTGGGCCGCCAAGGCATACACCCCGGCAATGTAGGGAATGGACACGCTCCAACCACCTTCCCGATAAAACGCATATTCGTCTACGCCCTGTGGGCTCGCTATCGTCCGCGAATCCATCGGAACCAGCAAGCGATCGGAAAACTGCCATCCCTCATAGAACTGTTGGCTCCAAAACAGTCCGGGCTCGTAGGACTGAAGGTTGTCGGGATCTGCCAAGGGCGAGCGTCCCAGACCATGAAACTTGAAACCGTGTACTTCCTCCACGGTGGAGCAAATGACAAACATTCCGGCAGCTTTGGCCTCTTCTGCTGCAGCGGCGATTTCATCATATCCCTTGCTGTCCGGCGTCCAACCATAGGAAATCGAGATGACACGGATTTTACGATCTGCGGGTAATTGTTCGTTCACTTCCAAAATGCGGCGAATGCTCTGTGCCCGGCAAGAAAAATCTATCGGCTCACCTGCGCGAGCACCGCAATCAGTTGTGGCGATATAGTACAAGTCTGCATCAGGCGCTACCCCGACTGTCTTGCCCACTGCGGTGGAGGCCACAGCCGCGCCGTGCATTTGTGCTTCCAACCAGCCGTCGCGAACGTCATCCATTTCCTCATACAAACGCAATTGGCCCGCGTACTCTTGGTGGTCCACCAGCAAGGTCTGATCGATGATTGCAACGCCGACACCGCGCCCGGTAATGCCTTGTTCATGCAGTCGACGGATACCCAGGCCCGGGTTCTTGCCCACTTCCATTATGCGTTGCCAGTCAAAGTCCGGCGGCATTTTGTCCGCTGCTGGCCATTTCGTCTGACTATCAAAACTGGCATACATCAGGTCATTCAACGAGTTGGAGAGATCAAGCTGCGACAAATCACAAGATCTCAGGTCCATCTGGGACATTGAGTCTGAGCCGGGCTTGTAGGTTGGGACCGATGTCACAGCTCCTCGTACCCAGTTGGCTGGATCTGGTCGCCGGTCAATCTTGGGAAAAGTGATGGGCAAGCAGCCACAGGCACTCAGAACTAGAGAGAGAAAGATTAGGACGGACCAAAACAGTCTTTTCATCATTTCCTCCTTATGCGCAACTACTGGCGAATCGCCTAATTTGTGATTAGCTAGAGTCGGCTTTTGCTTTTCCCGGGAGGGCGCCATTTAGAATTATCATACGCTCTCCTTCGATGATGGAAGCCATATAGATTCGCGATTCTATAGGTATGATAATCTGCCTTATCGGTCCTTCTCGAAGCGCTGGGTTTCACTTCGTTCAACCCAGCCTACCTACTAGAGAACCTTTACTGCTCAATTACCTCTACCAAGCCAGCAGCGCCATCGACGCGGATTCGCTGGCCGTCTTGAATCCTGCACGTAGCTTCCGGTAGGCTCACTACGATGGGAATGCCGTACTCGCGAGCCACAATCGCCGCGTGAGAGAGAATGCCACCCATTTCGGTCACGACGGCGGCAAATCGCAGAAACAAACTTGACCACACCGGATCGGTCACAGGGGTAACCAGTATAACCGGCCCCGATATCTCTAAAAGCCGTTTGGCTGCTTGTTGTGCATCATCGGTTACCAGTGCGATTCCCTCGACAGGCCCATGCCCTGCACCTGCACCGATACCCTTCAACCCGACCTGAGCGCGCTCCTCTCCCTCTTCCAGCGCCGGCCACCAGGTTCGTGTCTCTGGATCATACCAGATCAACTCTGGAGGGAGAGCCATCTGGCGATTCCTCTGCAACTCGGCGCGGCGTTTTTCCACCTCTTCCCTGGCAACGCGTTGCTGACCACGGCTCTGACCAAAAGCGATGAACTCGTCAAACGTGTACAGCCACAGATAATCATCAGGCTGGTCGGGAAAGTAGTGACGCGAGAGCAGCCGTGCAGCCAAGCCGTAGGTAGCATTTTGCAGTTCTGCCAGGTCTCGATCTTCCTCTCTCCGTGTCAACAACTTTGCCGACCAGTTGAGTACCTGCTTCCAAACCAGCCGTTCAGGCCGGTTCATTTTCTGTAACACCTCGCTGCCTATGCGCGGCGCGGCCTTTGTCTGAGCAGATGGCACACTACCTTCCTCGATCAGACCGGCGACCGCCACAAGCAATACATCGACCTCATCGACCAGGCGCTTAGCCTCGAACTCGGAGGCATGACTGAACGCCCGATGGCCATAGACACGCAGAAAACGCTCGACCGCTTTCACAAAGGGCTCCGCCTCGGTCAGAGCGCGGTACTTGTCGAGGTTCCCTTCTCCTGCTCGCAGCAGGCTGAGCACCCCATCCCCGCATTGTATGGCGATTGTCCGCAGTTCTAACATACGCTCTCCCAACATAGCCGTGGTCGTACCTTGGCCGACGAATGCGTTCAGGAGATCCGGCGCCCGCTTCCTGATTTCCGTGGCCACTGCAACAGAGACAAAGGTGTTGACGATAGAGGCCCAGATGAATCGGTCCGCTCGATCTACCAGCAATTGATCAAACAGCGGCCATATCAAAGAAAGGTCCGTCTTCGTAAGCCGGTCGGGGTCACACTTCTGCAGCGGCCAATACGCCTTCTCGAGAATCTGCCTGTATTGGGGATTCATTCCATGGAGCCGAGCGGTCTCACGGTAGACAGCCAGAAAGCGGAACAGGACGGGAATCATGCGCCACATCGGAGGTTTTCCACCCAGCGGCACCAAGTGGCTGGGAGCACCGAATGACTCTGCTTCAAATGGTAGCACCGGAGCCAGGTTGCGGACAAAATAGCTGATATTGATGTAAAAAGAGCCTTGTACCGTAAGCATCGGAGGCATGCTGGCATCCCGATCGTCGCTCCCTGTGATCCTCTTGATGAATTTTTCCAGTTGCCGACCCGAGGCAAAGTTCTCGCTGTACGAGACACTGATGGGGTAACTGATCCCAAACGTTTCACGTGGGTTATGCCCACTCAAAAGCCACTTTTCCACAGAGATCTCCTCTGGAAGTATTTAATGTCTACCCGATGCCATAGTTTTTACACATCCTCACGAATTCAAGATTTGAGTCGTTTCAAGGATACCATAAGCAGAGTGAAGCCCGTCCACGTTGAACCAGGTAAAGCACTCACACCAGCGTAACATGATGTAATCCTGCTTGAGTACGATAGGCATGACGGCTTTGACATCCGCCTGGATATCCAGTGAAGAGAGCCCATCTGCGGTTACTTGCGCCGTAATCGTACTAGGCAAACCCTGCGAATCTGTCTCCACAGAGGCATGCATCCCGGTGACAGGATTGTTCCTCCCATTATGCCAGATATACCCGATGGCCATTTCTTGATCGCTTACCCTGCCCAAAGCAGCATTTACAGTAAAGTCGTCCGCGAACTGGGCAAATAGGCTTACGATATTCCCTGCCTTTTGCAGATCTCGAACGCCCCAGGAATGATCTCGGAAGCCCAGGCCATTCACCTCGTACACCTCCCCTCCAACAGACACGCCCCCGTGAAAACGTCCACATTGCTCATAGTGGCCTGCAGCGATGCCCATCTCTGCCAGACCGCGTTCCGGGAAAGTGTATGCTGGATTGACAGCATCAAACGACAGGTGACAGTCCACCTCAATCGTTTCCTTGGAAAAGGCACCTGGTTTTTCAACCTCGAAGAAGCGGGCGCCTACCTCCACACGCCACCGCTGCAAGGGCTTTTCCATCACGAAGGCGAGACCAGGCACAGAGTACAGGTCGTCTTCACTCTGTAACGCCCCCTGGGTGTGAAAGAACAATACCTGTCCCTTCACAAAAAACATGGCCAGGCCTTCATAGCGGTGCTGGTTTGGGCGAATCCCGATCGTGGCCGCGCCTGCAATCTCTTCACCAGCATCGTGCCAGTTGAAGAAAAGGCTCTCTCTCCAAAGAGGCTCCTGCCCAAACTGGTGAACGCGTTCGTCATTCTCTCGCGTATTCACGACGTACCTCCGAATGGCGTCTATTGAAGAAATCTCCTTGCGATCAACCCTGCTCGATCATCTCTCGCAACTCTCCTGCGAGGCGGTTGAGTTCGCCTGCCGCTTTCTCTACTTGGCGGGCACCGGCCACAGTCTGCACCATGACCAAGTGAATGCTCTCCATCGCCTGGGCAACTTGCTGTATCCCATCGAGCTGCTGATGGGCGGCGGCTGCGGTTTCCAGTGCCGACTGCGATGATTCGGTCACGCTTTCGGCCAACTGCCGGATGGATGAACCGGCACCACCAGCTAACTCGACTCCTACGTCGGCGTCCTTCATGCCTTCTTCGGCGCTCATGACGGCGGTGTTGATTCCATGCTGGATCTGATTGAGTATCTCCTTGACCTGCCTGGTGGCGGACTGGCTCTGTTCAGCCAGAGTGCGCACTTCCTGGGCAACAACGCCAAAGCTCTTGCCAGCATCGCCTGCGTGAACGGCTTCGACAGTGGCATTTAGTGCCAGCACATTCGACTGCTCGGCAATCTCGCTGACGGTCGCAATGATCTGTCTGATGAACTGAGCTTGGTCGGAGAGATGCAAAACATCATTGGCGATCGACTCGGACCTTTGCTTGATCTTTTGTATACCCTGGGTCGTATCAGCTACTGCCCGTTGGCCGGTCTGGTAGGACTCAGCTGTATGTTGAGCCAGCTCGGCAACGGCTTGGGCGCGCTCAGAGGTCTGTTGGGCAATTGTGCGCACTTCATCGATAGTGGTTAATACCTGTGAAATGGCAGCCGATTGTTCATCGGCCCCGGTCGCCTGTTGGGTGCTGGAGGCCAGAATCTCGTCTGCTGCCTGATTCAAATGATCGGCGGTTTCGCGTGCCCTCGACAGCACGCGTTGTAGCCGCTCGTACTGCTCCTGTTCGACGGCCATACGCTGCTCGATCTCCAGATTAGCCTGCTGCAGTTGCTCGCGCTGTTCCTGTTCAATGGCTATGCGCCCCTGGATCTCTAGGTTGGCCCGCTGGGCCCGGCGAAACTGCTCATCTTGCCCCGTGACGATCAAACGAGCAGTCACGGCCATGACCACAGAGGTAAAGGCAGTAACAGGTATGACGAGGAGTTCCTCAGTTGTTTCGCCCAACGGGGGGAGCCAATCGGGCACCCACCTCCCGCCTATAAAGACCGTAACAGCGAGGCAAAAGACGCTAATCCCCACTAGCCACAGGCTGTCCCGGCCACCCAGCAACAGAAAACAAAGGACGATGACAATGACCGCCAAGATGGCGATGGCCACCAAAAACTGTGGCATCAAAACACCAATAAAGATGTCCAACATCAGGGTAGTGAGGACAAAATAGCGGCCAAAGGTCCCCAACCCCTTTCGGCGCAAAAAGGGAAACAAAGCGGCGCTGATTGTTGGAGGCAGAGTGAGTATAGCCAGCAGGATGAGCTGGGGGAAATCTGGGAAGAGCAGCCACAGAGCTGCCTCAGAAACAGATGCCGAACCACCTAGCAAAAGCAGAGCGCGGCTTACAGACAGAGCATATTGCTCCCGGAACTGCCGGATCTGGGCATCGATCTCTGCCTTTTCCACTTCACTCGTCCCTGGATTCTGGAATCCCTGTTTTGTATCTTCTCGCATAGTTCTTCTCCTGAGGTAGGCCCCCCACTAAACCGTGGTGGGGATGCAATTTGACAGAACGAGGTTCTCAGGCACAATCTGGTTTTGCCAAGGGACCAGACCAAGAGAGTGCCTTTGGACCCACAGATAGTATTTTGCCCCAATTTGGCCTGTCCTGCAAGCGGAAGCTCCGAGAATCGCATACTCATCATTTGAACTGGCTCGAGATTCCAGATCATCCAGCGTCCGCAGGAAAAGCTGTTCTATGTTCACAGCACCTACTCTCTCTTAATACGGCATTCACGCGACTCTGCTAACCAATTCGTTGATCCCAACAAGTCCACCCAAATGAATTTCTACTACGGCACCCGCTCCAATTCCTTCGCACCCCTCGCCACCCTTGCCCCAATCAATGCCTGGGGCCCCCACTCACAACTCAGTGCTAACAGAGTTCTCATCTTCCACAGTTGTAGAATCAGATCGTTGGCCGTAGCTTTGCTGCTCTATCACTAACTGGTTGTACTCATCAAGGTAGCGAGCTAGCTCATCTCTGTCAACCAACCTAACATTAGTAGCCATGGCAAGCTCCCTTGCGGAGGGTGTGAAATAGCTATTTGTGACAACCATTGCCTCATCGCAACCGTAAAACGCCTTTGCTGCAAGAGATTGTTGTACTGCCGAGTTTCCCACATTGTCTGTATAATTTTTGGCTTGGATCACAACCCGCTTGTCGAATCTTTTGACAAAGAGATCAGCTCCTTGATCTTGGGACCTCGCGGTTTCTTCTACCTCGTAACCTAGATAGGAGAATAGTTTCACCAAGAAATCCTCGAACTCATATCCGTTCATAGAATCCACCATATAGATATTAAGATAATCTTGTGGATTAAAATTCTCAAGGGTTGCCTTGAATCGTTGAATTTGTATATCCAAGTAGATCTTCTCGCACCAGTCATAGAGTCGGGATAAAGACTCTCGAGATACCAGCGGTACAAAAGAGCTGCTACCTTGTACAGATTTGCCAAATTGAATATTCTCTGTAAACCTGCCAGTCTCCCAAACATAATGAAGAAAGAGTGGTAGCTCCTTGCGGAAAAGCGCTCCTCTCTCTCCTATCCAAGAGTATACGGAACCCCTTAAACTATCTTTCATATGACGCTCTATCTGAGACACGAAATTTGAGTAGTCAAAATCAAACTCGGTTGATAACACTAACTTCTTGGTTAAATTTGGGTATTCTTGGAGTTCGTTAAAACCAAGTCTTGTCAATACATGATGAAATAACGTCAGTCGTGAATAAGTAAATTTCGACGAGTAATCCCCCTCTGTGTCATCTGATCCGCCTCTAGCAATGTGCAAGTAGTTGACAAAGTAGGGATGCTTAAATCTCGTATACTTCTCCAAGACACTTTCCAGTTTTCTATCGAGTTCTTGCTGTTTTTTCTTCTTCAAAAAGAGGTCTTTTACGAGCCCCTGTCGGTGAGTTAGTCAAGAGGTGTCGCCTTTTTTACGGGGGCAGTTTTCGGCCCCATCCACGAGTAACACGGATAATCGGACACGTCAGGTAGATGATTGGCAATAAGCTCCTCCATTGTGAATGTGCGCGCGCCGGGATTGGCGCGGCGGGCCGCAAGGGTCGCGGCCTTCAGTGCAGCTCGTTCAGCCAGCAAGCGCGGACCTTGCCCCGAGTGAACCTGATGGGGAGTCAGCATGTTGAGGCGAGTATGCGGATGCACATCGTTGTACCACGGATAGAATTGGTCGAAATAGGATTCGACTTCAGCCTGGCCCGCAAAGTAACCTGGGAAGGCAGGATGGGTCTTGATGGTAGCAAAGTGCGACTCGATGTACGGGTTGTCATT
>CAZKDJ010000137.1:0-11390 GCA_964551295.1 uncultured Anaerolineales bacterium
GCCCCCCCCACCCCCCCCCCCCCGGGGGGGGGGGGGGGGGGGGGGGCCCCGCCCCCCCCCCCCCACACCCCCCATCTTCCCCTACTTATTGAGAAGATACGTTGTATACACTATCGGATTGGGGGCAGACGTGAAGGCCCCGGCGCTGGAGCGGATCGCGCGCGAGACCGGCGGCCGGTATTACGAGTGGCCCAGCGGCAGCCAGTTGGTGCAGCTCTATGCCGACATCGCATACGATCTGCAGAGCGAGTACTCGCTGACCTACAGGTCGCCCACGCCGCAGCTCGACGGCACGACGCGCCAGGTGGCGGTGGCGGTCGAGGTCCCGCCGGGTGCAGCCCTGGCGGTGGGGTCGTATGCCGTGGGCGGCACGCTGGCCCCTTCGCTGAATGTATGTTCGTGTGGCGGGGGATTTCTCTTGATGGTTGTGTGGGTTGGTTTGCTGGTTGCGCCGGGGGTATACGACCGCGTGCGCGGGCGGGCACTGGTGATTGAGTCAGCCGCCGAGGTGGAACTCGATCCGCCACCGGCTGCGCCACCTGATGCAGTGACCTGTCCGGCTTGCGGCGAGACGCTGCGGCCTGGAGCGCGTTTTTGTAAGCAGTGTGGTAAGCCGACCCCGGCTGCATCGGGATCGGCGTTAACCTGCGCGTATTGTGGCAAGGCACTGCGGCCCGGCGCCAGGTTTTGCGCAAATTGCGGGCACAGGGTATAGTATAGGTTGAGGAAAAAGATGAGCGATTGGACCGGAAGGACGATCGGCGGCTATCAGATCGCTGATGAGATCGGGAGAGGGGGCATGGCGATCGTCTTCCGCGCCTACCAGCCTCAGTTGGAGCGCTGGGTGGCCATCAAGATCATGCACACGGAGGTCGATAGCGACGAGTTCCTGGCCCGTTTCCGACGTGAGGCCAAGGCGATCGCTGCGCTGCGTCATCCCAACGTTCTCACCATCTACGATTACGGCGAGGAGGGCGGGATCGCCTACATCGTGATGGAATACGTACCCGGCGGGTCTCTCAAGGCGAACCTGACTGATCAGCCAATGGATTGGCCGGATGCGGCGACCCTCGTCATCCCAGTGGGGCGCGCTCTGGCCTATGCTCACTCGCAGGGCGTCGTCCATCGAGACGTTAAACCGGCCAACATCCTCCTGGCCCGCCCTGAATGGCCCCTGCTGGCCGATTTTGGGTTGATCAAGCTGCTGGATCGCCAGCGGGCCATCACCCGGCCTGGCACCAGCCTGGGCACCCCGACCTATTTTTCCCCCGAGCAGGCAGTGGGCAGTGAGATCGATCATCGCAGCGACATCTATGGTCTGGCGTTGGTGCTCTACCGCCTGGTGACGGGACGGCTGCCTTTCGATACCCAGTCGCCTATCGAAGCGATGCTGTCTCGCCTGCACGACGAACCCACGCCTCCCCGTCAATTCTGCCCCCAGGTTTCGCCTCGGCTGGAGAGCGTGATCATGCGCGCGCTATCTCACGATCCGGACGACCGTCACCTCGACATGGAGGCTCTGGTGGCCGATCTGTCGCGGCTGCCGGGAGCCACAGGGCGGGCCGTCATGCGGTCCTCGCAGGGTGCCCCTGGTGGCACGACGGCTCGCCTGGACGACGCTGCCGCCCGGGAAAGCGCGGGTCCACACCTGATCGTGATGGGCACGGGGGCGAGGATATCCCTGTCCGATGAGGAAGAGTTACTCATTGGCAGAGTCGACCCACATACCACGCTGGCGCCCGACGTCGACCTGGGGGAGCACGGCGGCGGTATGGCGGGCGTCTCGCGCAGTCACGCCCGGCTGCTGCGTTATCCCGAGGGATGGGTGTTGGAGGATCTGAACAGCACCAATGGCACTTTTGTCAATCATGCGCAGTTGACGCCCGGTCAGCCGGTGCGCATCCGCGATGGCGACGTCGTCCGCTGCGGCCAGTTGCTGTTGGAGTTTCATGAGGAGTAGGAAAAACGGAGGATGACGCTAACTTGTCCTCACTGCAACGCCACTAATCGTGGCACGGCACAGTTCTGTGCCAAGTGTTCTGAGCCACTCTCAAAGCCGATCACTTCTCGCCTTAACCGTTGGCGCGGTTTGGGATTAATAGTCCTTGGAGTGGCGCTTTCCAGCGCCTGGTGGGAACTGGCCCGCGCTTACCCCTTTGCGCCGTACGCCCTCCACGTCCACTCGCTGTCTTGGGATACTACGTTTCTTCCGTTTGCGTTCATTGCTCCTCTGTTTGGTATTCTGTTTGGCCCTTGGGTAGGTGGGGGCACCGGGCTTGTGAGCTGGTCGGTGTTTTTTAGCAGCATATGGGTAGTTGGAGATATGGGTGTGGCATTCTTGGTCATTCCGGTGACCGGTTTTATGCTCGGCGCGCTTCCTGCTTGGCTGATCAAGGATGCAAACAAGTGGGGATTGGTACTCGGGGTCGGCGCCGGAATCAACTTTCTTTGGGCCCTGATCATTGACCTATGGATATGTGCGGCATACGATGCGTGGTATGAT
This sequence comes from uncultured Anaerolineales bacterium, assembly GCA_964551295.1. GTDB lineage: Bacteria > Chloroflexota > Anaerolineae > B4-G1 > B4-G1 > JAFGED01. Next base: position 2,504 of record CAZKDJ010000137.1, read on the forward strand.
TTCTTGTGGCTCACGTTTTTTATTTTGCAAATGACTCTTCCGGCGAACGTGGTACTCTTGCCCTTTTTCGCACGCTGGTTGGTCAACGGCCAGGGACGATGGAAGGCGGTGCTCGGGTATGGGATCGCTGTCAACTTGGTGTGGGTTGTAATCAACACCGGTTGGATGCTGCCCGAATTTTATGGATGGGATTTCTGGTGGTGGATAGGGATCGAGCACATCCTAAAGGCAGCGGGATTCGAACTGCTGCGGGCGCTTCCATCCGTTTTGTTAGTGCCTCTGGTTGCCTTCTGGCTCGCCGGGGCGGTGCGTCGGTGGGGGTTGTACTGGTGGGATTATCACTAGTGTTTCGCGGCGTAATAGCACTCTAGTTTGAGCTCGTCGTAGCCGCGAAACACTCAAGATCGGAGTTTGTTATGCTAGACAAAGGCCATACGCTGCAAAACCGCTATCGCATCGTTTCCCTGCTGGGGCAGGGGGGGATGGGAGCGGTCTATCGCGCCTGGGATACACGCCTCAATATCCCTGTGGCGCTCAAGGAGATGGTGCCGCAACCTGGGTTGGACGCCGCTACGCTGGTCGAGCTGCGCCGCCAGTTTCAGCAGGAGGCGACCATTCTGGCCCGTATGACGCACGCGCATTTGGTGCGCGTCACCGACTTTTTCGAGGAGGCGGGCAACGCCTATCTGGTGATGGACTTTGTGGAGGGCAGGAGCCTTGCCGATCGCATTGAGAAGGAGGGAGCGCTATCCGAGGAGGAGGTGCTGACCTGGGCGGATCAATTGTTGAGCGCGCTGGACTATTGCCATGACCAAGGGGTGCTGCATCGGGACATCAAGCCGCAGAACGTGATCATCCGCTCGGACGGCCAGGCGGTGTTGGTCGACTTTGGGCTGGTCAAGCTGTGGGATCCCAGCGCGCCGCAGACGCGCACGGTGATGCGCGGGATGGGGACGCCGGAGTACGCGCCGCCGGAGCAGTACGAGACGACGGCGGGACACACCGATCCCACCAGCGATGTCTATAGCGTGGGTGCAACGCTGTATCACGCGCTGACGGGGCAGTCGCCGCCAACGGCGACGCTGCGTATGGCCGATCCATCCCGGTTCGTGCCCATACGGCGGGCAGCGCCCGGCGTGACATCGCAAACCGAGGCGGTGATCTTGAAGGCCATGGAGTTAGTGCGCTCGCAGCGCTGGCAGAGTGCGCAGGAGATGGCTAGGGCGCTGAAGGGAAGAGCCCCTACCGATACGCCTGCCGTCGCTCGCCCCGTCGTCCCCAAGCGCCAGGCGACGAAGGTGATGGTGGACGCGCAGCGCCGGGCGCCACAAGCCGCGCCTGTGGCAGGGCCGCGCAAGGCGCGCCGTTTCCCGATGTGGATTTGGGTGCTCGTGGCATTGGGTGTGCTGTTGGCGTGTGGGGCGGTGTTTTTGGTGGGCGGGGTCTTGGTTCAGCAGTCCCGGCGGGCGGCTCGGGAGGCTGTTGCCTCTGCTACGGCGAGCGCCAGGCAGACGGCGGTCGCGCAGGAGGAGGCGACGCGTGCGGCGGCCGAGGCAGCGGTCACCGCCACGGCACAGGCGCAGGTGCAGGCAACGGCCACGGCGGAGGCGCGCCTCTACCTGCCTCTGCGGGAGGCGTCCGGCTGGCCCGTTGTCCTTGCTGACGATTTCAGCACCGAGGGGAATGGTTGGTCTGTTGGGGATTATGACGACACGTTGGTGGACGGAAGCCGGAGCATCGATGGAGGTATCTACCGGTGGGAAGCGGAGGCCTTTGATGACTTTGTGTGGTGGTCGATTCCCGAAACTGACACGGTCTCTGACCTGTATATGGCCGTGGACGCACAGTTAGTCGACGGTGTCTCGAATGCCCAGTATGGGCTGGTCTTTCGGCGGGGAGAAAGCAAGGATTATTATCTCGTCTTGGTCAACGACAATGGGTACTATGAGTTTGTCAAGGTGGTTGACAGCGATTGGACGCTCTTGGTTGACTGGACCGAGACCGCCGCTGTTCGATCTGGCGAGATCAATCGCTTGGAGGTCGTGGCGCAGGGTTCACAGGTCACCTTTTATATCAATGACGAGTATGTCGGAGAGTTTAGCGACGAGCTTTTGACCAGTGGGCAGTCGGCGTTGGTGGTGGGGTTGAGCGAGGCCGGGGATTCGTCCGTCGTCGAGTTTGATAACTTTGCGTTACGTACACCTTGATTTGCCTGCTCTCCTGCAGGTTCAGACGTGGTTGCTTCCAGACCTGCGGGAGAGTGAGCGGGTTGTAGGGATGAGAAATGAACAGACCGTCGTATATGAACGCGCCACAGGGGCCAGCGATTATGGAAGACCTTGTTTTGCGGGTCAGCCAGCAGCAGGAGACGATGGAGAGGCACCTGGTTCGCCAGGGCACCGTCGCCGTCGTCCTGCGCAATGGACGTGTGAAAGAAGTCATTACCCCCGGGAGCAGGGTGGTGGTTCGCCTTCCCTTTCAACAGATCGAGATCCGGCTCGTGGACACCAGGATTCGCAACTTGAGCATCGTCTCTAAGGGCGAGTTCCTGACGATCGATCAATGGCGCGTCAATGTTTCTCTCTGGGTCTCGTACCGGGTCGTCAATCCTGCGTGCGTCGCCGTCGAGTATGCCGAGCCGGTTCACGCCCTGTATAGCACCGTCAAGGATCTGCTGGGGCAGGTGATCAATCGGCAGGACTTTCAGACGTTGAGCCAGATGGGACGGCAGGTGGTGCGCCAGCACGTTCTGAGTGGCAGCCCTCAAGTCGAGCAGACGCTGGGTATCGCGCTGACCGACGTGCGGGTGGATGACCTGACGCTGCCGGAACGGGTGGGGATGGCCTTTGACGAGCGGCAGGTAGCCCAGATGGAGGGCGAGGCCGCCCAGTGGCGGTTGCGCGGCAAGTGGGAGGACCTGCCCGATTCGGTCAAGCGCAGTCACATGCAGGAGCGCCTGGTCGAGGGATCGATGTTCGTCAATCCGCCGCTTCCGGGCGCGGTCCACCCCGGCGGGCGGGTCGTCGAGGGCCAAGCAGGGCCGGCGCAGCTGGCGGCCGGGCAGGGGTGGGGCCAATTGGTCATCGTCGGCGGTCCCAAGCACGGCGTCGTCTTTCTCCTGCGACAGCCAGTTGTGGTCGTCGGACGCGCTGCTGATAACGACATTGTCCTGCAGGATGATTCGGTCTCCGGCCATCACGCCCGCATCGAGCTGCGGGGCGCGCAGGTGTTCCTCGTCGATCAAGGCAGCTCCAACGGCACCTGCGTTAACGGTCAGCGGGTGCAGCAGGCACAGTTATCCGGTGGTGAGGTGATTTTGATGGGGGATACCCGCCTGCGATTTGATAAAGTGTAGTATCTTCTTGAGGAGGTTGTGTGATGGATCGTAAACCTACGATTTTGTTGATCGCCGTGCTGGTGCTGGGGGTTGTGCTGATCGCTGCGGCTGGTATCGTCTATGTCATATCCCAGCAGAGCCAAAAGCCGCCGGGGGTCGATTTACCTCCCTCGCTGAACGAGGTGGCCGAACAGTATCCCGAGTTGGCCAATATACTCGAGAACTCCAAGTTGGACTCGGTGTATAAAGAGTTCTTGATGGTCTACGAGGAGGACGGCGAGGATGCGGCGCTGGAGATGGCGCGCGAGCGCGGCGTCCTAGTGACGAACGAGGGACAGGAGTACGTGCGCCTGACACTCGTTCTGGATACGGAGGACAACGACCCGCTTAAGGGAGAGTTGCAGAACATTGGCATCATCGTGATCAGCGCCTATCGGGATCAAATGGAGGTGGCGATCCCCTTGGATTTGGTGAGACAGGAATTGGCGTCCGACGATCCCGGTGCGATCTTTGACCAACTCACCGAGATGAATCACGTCATCGCGGTGAGATTGCCGGAGCGCATGGTTCCCGATGGCAGTGTCATCGAGGGGGAGGGGGTGGACGTCATCGACGCCGAGGCCTGGCAGGGTGCCGGGTTCACCGGCGCGGGGTTGCGCGTCGGCGTGCTCGACCTGGGGTTCGCGGGGTATGAGGATCTGCTGGGTGAGGAACTGCCGGACGATGTGACCTTTGAAAAGTTCGGCTGGCGCTTTAGCGAGGATGCACCGATGGAGCAGCAGGTGCACGGCACGGCTTGCGCTGAAATCGTTCACGAGATCGCCCCGGATGCGGAGCTTGTCCTGGCCATGTACGACGGCAGCCCGGCTGCCTTTGGCGAGGCGGTGGAATGGCTGGTCGGGCAAGATGTGGACGTCGTCTCCCACTCGGCGGGCGGCGTCGCCGATCCCCGGGATGGCACCGGGTTTATGTCCAAGTTGGTGGACGAGACCTCTACCAGGGGCATTTTGTGGGTGAATGCCGCGGGCAACGAAGCACTCGGTCACCATCGAGGCACGTTCACCGACGCGAACGGCGATGGCGTCCACGAGTTTCCGTCTGGCGACCAGGTCCTGGCGGCCCTGGGCACCGGTCAAATACAGGTGGTGCTGGTTTGGCAAGACGAATGGGAGCGGTCCACGCAGGATTATCAACTATATGTCTATGACTCGGCGGGCGAATTGGTGGGCCGTTCGGAGTGGCTTCAATCGGGCGGGGAGGGCGAGTGGCCCGTCGAGGTGGTGCAGGTTTATAGTGGTGGGGATCCCGTCTTTGCCGCCATCGCGGTCGAGGACGCTGACCGAGCCGTGACCTTTGATGTTTTCATCCGAGGCGGCATTGTGGATAATCCTTCGGCGAGTTACAGTGTTTCTGCGCCGGCCGATGCGTTCACCTCGTTGACCGTGGGTGCGGCCAACTGGTCCGACGACAGCCTGGCGGAGTACAGTTCCCAGGGACCGACGGCGGATGAACGGCTCAAGCCGGAGATATCGGCGCCGACCGGGGTCTCGGGTGCTTCCTACGGGGACCTGGGGATGACGTTCACCGGCACCTCTGCCTCGTGTCCCCACGTCGCCGGCGCTGCCGCGTTGGTCTTGAGCGCCTATCCTGACTATACGCCCCAGGAGGTCGGGACCTTTTTACTGGACAGCGCCGTCGACTTGGGGCCTACGGGGCCGGATACCGCCTATGGCTACGGCCGGCTGGAGTTGCCCAAGTCGCCCGATGTGGTGATCGCACCCGAGCCGACGGAGGAGCCCGGACCCACTGCGGCCCCCGATTCTACCGCCACACCCCCTCCCACCGCCGGGCCTACGGCTGAACCGCTGCCCACGGCCACGCCGGTCACCGATTACGTCGTTCCGACGCAGGTGCCGGTGCCGCCTCCATCTTCGTCTTCGGGTGGAGCGGGGGGGCTGGCGCTCGTGGCTGGCGTGGGGATCATCGTGTTGTTACTTGGCTGCGGTGGTGTGGGGCTGCTGTTTGTTGGTCTCATTGGCTTGATCTTTATGGCCAGTCGCAGGCGACGTGCTCGGCCCGTGCCGCCTCCTCCTCCGGGGCCGTACGCGCCTCCGCCGCAACCGGGGGCCGCTCCACAAGCGCAAGCAGCGCAATGTCCCCACTGCGGTGCGGTGGCGCGTCCCGGCGCGCGCTTTTGTCCCGCTTGTGGCAACTCTCTGTTGCCCGCTCGCTCTTGTCCTCATTGTGGGGCCCCGGTGAAGGAAGGCGTGCGCTTTTGCGGCCGGTGTGGGCGACCACTACAGTGAGGTTGTAGTCAGGGATACGGAGGTCCCCGTCGATGGAACGCAAGGTCTTGGTCGCTGTGCTTGTGCTGGGGGTTTTGCTGCTCGTGGCGGCGGGCATCGTCTTTGTGCTCTCCTCCTCCCAGAGATTTGCCAAACCAGAGGTTGAGTTGCCTCCCTCGCTGGACGAGGTGGCTGAGCAGTATCCTGATTTGGCCCGGCTGCTCCAGGAACCTGAACTGGACACGGTGTACAAGGATTTCCTGGTGGTCTATGAGGAGGAAGGAGAGGAAGCGGCGCTGGAGATGGCGCGCGAGCGGGGCATTCTGGTAGAGAACGAGGGCAAAGAGTACGTGCGCTTGACGCTTATTCTGGACACGGACGACAATGAACCCTTGAAGACGCAGTTGGAGGCGGTCGGCGTCGTCGTGGTCAGCGCCTTTCGAGATCGGGTCGAGGTGGCGGTGCCGCTGGATCTGGTCCGGCAGGAACTGGCCTCCGACGATCCCGGCGCGATCTTTGGCAAGCTGGCCGAGATCGAGCATGTCATCTCGGTGCGCTTGCCCGAACCACGGTTTCCCGACCAAGGCCCCGTCGAAGGCGAGGGGGTGGATATCACCGACGCCGACGTGTGGCACAGCGCGGGGATCACGGGCGAGGGCCTGCGCGTCGCCGTGCTCGACATGGGGTTCGATGGGTATGAGTCGCTGCTGGGGGAGGAGTTGCCGGACGAGGTGGCTTTCGAAGAGTTCGGCTGGTTCTACGGCGAGCCGGGGGTGCATGGCACGGCGTGCGCCGAGATCGTCCACGAGGTTGCTCCCAGCGCCGAACTCGTCTTTGCAATGTACGATGGCAGCGATGCGGCGTTTGGCGAGGCAGTGGACTGGTTGCTCGCGCAGGACGTGGACATCATCTCCCACTCGGCGGGTGGCCTGATCGGTCCACGCGATGGCAGTGAGTGGGACGCGCAGTTGGTGAACGACTTGGCCTCCGATGGCATCTTGTGGGTGAACGCCGCGGGCAACGACGCGCTCTCTCACCATCGGGGCAGCTTTTCCGATGTGGACGGCAACGGCATCCACGAGTTCGCGCCTGATGAAGAGACCCTGGCGATCTACGGTTATACGGACTTTTTGGGCATCGCGCTGAGTTGGGACGACGACTGGGAGCGGCCGGAGCAGGACTATGAGCTGTTCGTTTACGATCAGGCTGGAGACCTGCTGGCTTCCTCCCGCGGCGTCCAGTCGGGCGAGCGGGGTCAGGAACCGGTCGAGATGGTGCTGCTGGATGGCATTGAGGAATATGCCGTTTACGCCGCCGTCGTGGTCGAAGAGGCCGACCGTGACGTGACCTTTGACATCTTTGTACTGAATGGGGACGTCGAGTACCCGACGGCGGGCTACAGCATCTCGCCGCCGGCCGACGCGCTGTATTCCCTGACTGTGGGCGCGGTCGAGTGGACGGATGACGCGCTGGCGGACTACAGCTCTCAGGGGCCGACGGCGGATGAGCGGCTTAAGCCGGAGATATCGGCGCCGACGGGGGTTTCCGGCATCTCGTATGGGCCCAAGGGATTTGACGGCACCTCGGCCTCGTGTCCCCACGTCGCTGGTGCCGCGGCCCTGGTCTGGCAGGCATATCCTGATTTCACGCGCCAGGAGACGGTGGGCTTTCTCCTCGGCCAAGCGGTTGACCTGGGGCCTGCGGGTCCGGACACGGGATATGGCTATGGCCGGCTTCAGTTGCCTGCCGCTCCCGACGTCACGGTCGTGCCCGACGCGACGGACGTGCCTGACGCGACGGTCACGTCGACGCCCACGCCTGGTCCCACCACGACCCCTGCCTCCACCGCTACACCAATGCCCACGCCCACGCCGGTCGACTATTCCATATCCACGCCGGTGCTGCTGCCCTCACCCTCGCGCAAGCTGCCCGATACAGACGTGCTGGTATTCGCCGGCGGCGTGGCTGTGGCGCTGCTCGGCTGTGGTGGGGCCGTGTTGTTGCTGATCGGTGGGGTGGGGTTGTTGGCTCTGAGACGTCGCGATCGGCGGACACGCTCGGCGGCACAGCCCGGTGAGGGCCAGCAGGAGCAGGTGTCTCTGTCTTCTGCATCCTGGCCCCAGGTTGCGTGTTGTGAAAAGTGTGGCGCAGCGGTGCGCGCTGGTGCGCGCTTTTGTCCCGTTTGTGGTCATCCCCGTGAGCCGACCCCGGTCACGCGCCATTGTCCATATTGTGGCGCTCCGCTGCGACCGGGCGGGCGCTTTTGTTCCAAGTGCGGGCAGTCAGTGCAGTGAGTCGCGCTTCGTAGATTTGGGCGACTGCAAAGTCGCTCTTTTTTGTGGCTTGTTGCATTTGACAACTCAGAACATTTGTGCTATAGTGGTGTTGTTTAGCGAAATTGGCATCTTCTCAAGTAAGGGAAAGACAGGAATGCGAGGGTGGCCGCGCCACCCTCACACCTCCCCAGATTATTGAGATGATACCAAAATAACACTAGGGGAGGAGCGAACGATGAGCGATAATGGACGTGATAAGGCACTGGAGACGGCGCTGGCGAACTTGACCAAGCGCTTTGGCGAAGGCGCGATCATGCGATTGGGGGAGGCGACTCATTTGGAGGTCGAGGTCATCCCCACTGGTTCACTGGCCCTAGACCGCGCTCTCGGCGTGGGGGGCATCCCCCGCGGCCGCGTCACCGAGATCTATGGTCCGGAGGGAGCGGGCAAGACCACCCTCTGCGAGCACATCGTCGCTGAGGCGCAAAAGCGGGGTGGCACCGCGGCCTTTGTCGATATGGAACACGCTCTCGATCCTGCCTACGCCGCCCTGTGCGGCGTGAATGTGGACGACCTGCTCATCTCCCAGCCCGATACCGGCGAGCAAGCGCTAGAGATCGCCGAGGCGCTGATCCGCTCTGGTGCGGTGGACATCGTCGTCATCGACTCGGTAGCGGCATTGGTGCCCCGCGCGGAGCTCGAGGGGGAGATGGGTGACTCGCACCCCGGCTTACAGGCACGGCTGATGAGCCAGGCGCTGCGCAAGCTCAGCGGTGCGGTGAAGCAATCGAACACAGCACTGGTTTTCACTAACCAGTTACGGGAAAAGATCGGCGTGATGTTCGGCAACCCGGAGACGACGTCGGGGGGCCGCGCGCTCAAGTTCTACGCGACGGTGCGTTTGGATATCCGGCGGATCAGTGCCATCAAGGAAAAGGGCGAGGTGATCGGGAACCGGACGCGGGTGCGGGTGAAAAAGAACAAGGTCG
>CAZKDJ010000138.1:0-11122 GCA_964551295.1 uncultured Anaerolineales bacterium
GAGGGCGGCTACGCCGCCCTCACACCCCCCGCCCCCCAGATTATTGAGATGATACTATACAACGACGTTGCTGTCCCGCACGTACTCGATCATCTTGTTCCGATTGGTGCGCGAGCTCCTGTTGTCGATCCCGTCGGTCAACGCCAGAACGACCTTGCGGCCAGGCACGTCCTTCAGCATACCGGTCGCCCTATAGATGGCATCGTAGTAAGCGGTGCCGCCTTCGGGGACCAAGGCGCTGATCCGGGACTGCATATCCTCACGCACATCAGGGTCCATCGTCCGCAGATCACCCAGCACGAGAAAGCTGTCATCGAAAGCGATCACGCCCAGGCTGTCGCGGTCATCCTCCAACTCGTCCAGAAAAGCCAGGGCCGCAGCGATAGCGCCCGCCATCTTGACTCCATCCGCCATGCTTCCGCTGCGGTCGATCAGCATGACCGCCGTCACAGGCTGGCTGCCGCTCCCGATAAAATCGCCGATCTCCCGCGCGTCGCCATCCTCGGCGATGGAGAAATCGGACTCGGTCAAGCCCGACACCGGCTTTCCGCTCCCGTCGAGCACCGAGAGGTAGACGGTGACCTCGGGGAACTCGGCCCGGTCGACGTAGGCCACCTCGGCGGTCACACCGTCTGTCGCCGGCGTGGACTGCCGGCGCCAGAAATCGACGCTCATCACGCAGGCGCACGCCACCGCCAGGACGAACAGCAGAACCAAAGTGATGATGCGCTTCAAGACGCCCCTCCTTTCCGCTCGCGCAGGAAAGTAAAGCGCGTCTTGCCCAACTGAAATCGATCCTCGTGATTGAGCGTGTGGCTATCCACCGGCACGTACTCGCGCGCACCGCGCACGAGCCGCGCACCGCGCACGAGCCGCGCACCGCGCACGAGCCGCGCACCGCGCACGAGCACCGGCCCGTCGCGCGGCTCGACGACGAACTCGGCCCCCTGCCGCAGGATCGCCGCGTGGTGCTGGAGAACATCCGGATCTCCCGGGATCACGACACTGCAGTTGTCCGCCACTCCCAGCACCTGCTCCTTCTTGCGTGGATCGAGGGTGATCGTCTGTCCCTCCAGCAGGCCGCGGGTGCACCTGAGCCAGGCAGTGCGTAGGACGATCTCGACCAGGCCGACGAGGCCGCCGATAAAGACGCCCAAAACGGTCAGCCCGACGGCACCACCCGCGCTCAGGCCCAACTCGCGGCTGGTGACCCTCTGCAGGAGGACGCTCAACCGCTCGTAGGTGCTGCCACCAATCAAACCGCCCAGCAATCCACCGAGGACGCCGTACCCCACCTTGGCCAACGACCACTGGCTGATACCCTGTGAGCTGCCCACCAGCGCCCCAAATAGCGCCCACCCCAACGCCCGCGGCCACACGCCGCCCCCGCCGAGGAGGAAAATGACCTCACCAAAGATCAGCCCAAACGTGCCGCCGACCAAGCCCACGAGCCCGCCCAGCAGCAGGCCCTTGAGCAGCCGCCTGAAGGAGCGGCTGGTAAACAGGCCGTCGTAGGCGCCGAGGGCCGCGCCGGCGACCAGGCCGACCAACGCGCCGATCAGCGCATCCTTGAGGAACAATCCCACGGTGCTACCCAACTGCAGCCAGGCCAGCGGGATCGTGAGCGCCCAGCCAAGTAGTCCGCCGAGCGCGCCCAACACAGTGTGAAGATAGATGCGGCGGAAGTCAAAGCTCATAATCGCTCCCACCATCTACAAAATCTTGTCTCATTTGTTCAGGATCTGGCGCATAAAGATGGTTAAGGACACGGCGGCATCTTTAGAATCTGCCCTGGACTCAGAGCAGGGTCGGGCCAGGACAAGCCGGTCAACTCTGCCACCTGCTGGGCGTAGGTCGTCAGCGTGTCGTCGTCGGGGGGCCATCGCTCCGGACAGTGGCGGCGGCAAACCTGGAACAGCCCATCCCCCGACTGCACGACCTCGTTCTCCTCCGCGATGAGCGTGGGCTCGATCACCGGCGCGGCCGTCGGTTCCGACGACGGCTCCGACGCGCCCTCCGGGCTGGCGGCGGTGGGCGTCGGCGGGATGTCGGTCGCCTCAGGCGCAGTGGGGATGTCCGTCGGCACGTCCACCATCGTGGATGTAGCCGTCGGCCTCGCCATCTGTGTTGGTGTTGGCGTCGGCGTCTCGCGAGGCGCGAGCACGCGCGGCACCAGCCACCCAATCCCCCATCCCACCAACCCCAGGAGAATTATGACGCCGATCCACAAAAGGATCAGCGTGCCGCCCTTTGGAAGTCGCGTCTTTATGCGTGCCATTATTCCATCTCCACCACGATCACGGCGATATTATCCTCGCCCCCGGCCCGGTTCGCCGCCTCGATCAATGCGTCCCCGGCCTTCTGCGGGCTGCGGGCACCCTCAACGATGCGCTGAATCTCGGCATCGGACACCATCTCCCACAGGCCGTCGGAGCAGAGGATCAAGCGATCGTCCTGCCGCAGTTGGACGGTAAATGTGTCTACGTCGACCGTCGGCTTGTGCCCCAGGCAGTGGTAGATCTGGTTGCGCTGAGGATGGCTGCGTACCTCCTCTGGTTTGATGACGCCCGCGTCCACCAAGCGGGCCACCAGGGAGTGATCCTGCGTGATCTGCTCCAGCCGCCCGTCGCGCAGCAGATAGGTGCGGCTGTCACCGACGTTGGCCACCGTCGCCACGTCCCCGATGACGAGCGCCGCCGTCACGGTAGACCCCAAATCGCTGTTCGCCTTCTGGCCGTGCGCGACGATCGCTGCGTTGGCCTTTTCGATCGCCTCGCTCAGAATCTTGACCGGTACGCTTTCCTGCGTCAGTTTGCGCGTCGATTTCCGCAGATCGGGCAGCACCTGGATCTGGATGATGCGTTCAGTCACGACTCGGTTAACGGTGCGGCTGGCCAGATCGCCCGCATCGTGCCCCCCCATCCCATCGGCCACCAGGTAGAAGCCGATGGGCACCGTGCGCCCATCCTGCTCCTTATCGTAGGTGAAGGTGACCACCGCGTCCTCGTTGCGCGCGTGCTTCTGGCCGGGATGCGTCGCCTGGCCGTGAGAGGCCTTGAGCGAGCGCCCCGCCTGCGCTGCCGGCATGAGTGAGAAATCAACCAGCATGTCAGCCACGGAAGCGTACTGGTTCTGCATCGCTCCTTCGATAAACGGCCGCAGCACGGGCGGAGCGAGATCGATGCTCGTGCGCGATAATTCCTCATTCGTCGCCAGATAAAACAACAATCGCCCCAGGAAGGTGACGCTGCGATTGACCAACGTCCGCGCCGCGGCGGCATCGCCGGCCGGCAGTGGGACGCAAGCGCTCAGGTCAGATAACTTGACGTCCCTGCCCCCGCCCACCACGATGAGGCTCTCGACGCTCACTCCGCCGCCGGCCTCGGAAGGGGCAAAACCGTGATCGTGCAAATAAACCAGCGCGTGACCGACCTGGGCCGCGCCGGCCAACGCTTCGTCGGGAGAGCGCTGCCGGCGCCCGCGCACCAACACGCCCCAGCGACCGGGATGCTCGGCGACGATGTAGACGTGTTCCCGGTACTGGAGAACATCGCGATGGCGCAGTATGTTGAGGTTGCCAACGCTCAATTGGATCAGCCGTTCGATCTCCTCATCGGGATGCAGACCGCCTGCCGGCAAAAGCCGTTCGTGAATCAGGACCACGTCCAACGAGGCCTGGCACTGCGGGCACAGGCCATAGGGCGGCATCTGCGAGAGCGCCACCTGGCAACCCGGACAGGTGAGATCGAGGGCGTCGTAGTAGATCGAATGCTCCAGCGCCCACGCCTTGGCGATGCTGTACCGCCGCGTGGGATCGCGCGGGTGCGAGAGAATGCTGTTGAGCGGCAGAGGCGTAAGCGGGGCGGGCGCTCGCTCCGCCCCCATCGACTGCGTAGTGGGCTGCGACAGCGCCGACGACGCCTCAGCAGGAAGAGGCACCGTAGCCCGCGGCGACTCGGAAGGACTTAGATCAGCCCCGCAGGACGAGCAAAACTTGGCCTCGTCCCGATTTTGTTCACCACACTTCTGGCAAATCGTCATTCAGGTTCCCCCAGACCCTGGCCTAGGTTCCCGTCGCAGGAAGCAAGAGAGTGAAGACCACCAGACCGATTACCACCAGCACCAGTACCGCCGCCGCCACCATACCGACGGCCGTCATCGCATAATCGCCACCCGTCGCCCGTTTGCGGTACTTGATCAACATCAGCACACCGAGGATCAAGGCCGCCAGCGCACTGATCCCTCCACCGCAGAAGCCGAGAATCAACATCATACCCGCCGCCGCCGAGCCCAATACCTGGTCAACCTTGAGGCCCATCAACACTACCGGCTGGACGCAGACCAAGATCCAACTGAGCAGCCCCAAGGCCAGGATGACCAAGGCCAAAATCCTGGGCGTCCGCCGATCCTGCCGCCTGCTGGGGGCCGCCGTCACCTCCGGCTGTGCGACGCCGACCGTGCGTAATACAGCGTGGGATGCCGCGGCATGGGATGCCGTGGCATAAGATGCCATAGCGCGGGGATCCACAGCGCGCGTGGATTGCCCGATGGGCGTGACGGTCGATCGCGCCGGAGAATCAGAGGTCAAAGCCGCCTTGAACTCGCCAATCGACTGGAAGCGCTGCGCCGGTTCGGCGGCCATGGCCTTCATAACGCCCCGCGCCACCGGCTCCGAGATGTGGGGATTCAGCTCCTCGGGCGGCGTCAAGGCTGCTGCACCGATGATGCGCTCGACGCTGTCGGCCGGCTCCTTGCCGGTGAGCAAAGCGTACAGCGTCGCCCCCAGGCTGTAGATATCGGAGCGGGTATCGGTGCGCCCGTGGCCGTACTGCTCCGGCGGCGAGTAGCCGGGCGTGATGGCGCGCGCGCCCAGCGTCGTCTGCCGCGCCGGGTCGTAGAACTTGGCGATGCCAAAATCCACCAGCATCGGCTGGCCCTCGGGCGTGATCTTTACGTTGGCCGGCTTGACATCGCGGTGGATGATGGGCTGGGGCTGATCGTGCAGGTAGGCCAGCGCGTCGCAGATCTGCGCGATCCAGGGCAAAACCTCGACCTCCGGTAGCAGGCCGCGCCGGTCGAGCATCTGCTGCAGATCCTCCCCTTCAACGTAATCCATCACCAGGTACTGGCCCTGGCCGGTCACGGTAAAGTGATCGATGACGCGTGGCAGGTTGGGATGGTTCAGGTTGGCCAGGATGGTCGCTTCTTTGCCGAACTGGCGCTCCACCTCAGGCGTTGGATCGAGGTTCTCCTTGAGCGCGCACAACCGTTCGAGACGCGCGTCCCAGGCCTGATAGACCGCGCCAAAACCGCCCTGCCCCAGCAGCTTGACGATGCGGTAACGGTTATCTACGACCTGCCCGACTGAAAGCGTCATCCCTATCCTTTGACCCCATCAGGGAACGTATGCCAAGAAATCATCAAAGTGAACCTCTGTTGGCCCGTCCTCCAAGGTGCTGGCCACCAGGAATACGTCGCCCGTCGCATAGGTGGCGTCCTCGACCTCCGCGAGCAACTCTCCATTGACGACGAACGCCAGCCGCGGGCCATCGCAGATGGCGCGCAAGTGATTCGTCGCATTCCCCTGCCGTATCACATCAGACTCGGTCCAGTCCACCAGAAACTCAATCCCTGCTGCGCCTCCCAGTTTGTAGATGGCATAGTAGCCGTCCCCGCTGGTGGCGAAGAAATACCCAGCGCCATCAGACTGGAGACGGCACCCAACGCCATAGAAGTCATTGCTGTTAGCCGGCCCCAAGATCTGTGTGGCGTCCACCTCGATGGCCACGTCAGCGAGGGAGACGTATGGTTGCCCCAAGTAGTAATAGTCGCTATCCTCGGCCCGTATGAAATAGACGCCTTCCTCATAACCCAATCTGCCGCCATCGAACTCGATCACATCCCAACCGGACTCTGGATCGCCAAAGTTATCGCGGACGAGGATCGCGTCCGGCTCTAGAACGAGCAGGTCGTCAAAGTGAACCTCCGTCGCCACACTCCCAAAGGTGGTCGCCGTCAGACTAATATCCCCCTTAGCAAAGGCGTCGTCCTCCGCCTCCGCCAAAAGCTCCCCGTTGACATACAGCGCCAGGCGCGTGCCATCGCAGACGGCGTGGATGTGATTTGTGGCGTTCCCCTGGTTTATCGCGTCGGACGGCGTCCACTCCACCAGGAATTCGAAATCATCATCCGCCACGCGTTGGATGGCATACTCGCCATCCCCACTGATGCGCAGTAGATAGCCATCGCCGTTTCGCTGGACCCGGCACATGACCCCATAGGCGTTGATGTTATCTGGAGATGCAGCAACCTGGCTAGCGTACACGTCTATAGCGAGATCGGAAAAAGCAAGCGGGCCGGAGCCAAAAATCTGGATATCTTCCGCTTCGGCCAGAACATAATAGTATCCGTCGCCATACCCCACATCGCCCTCCGACGAATCGTCCACCTCCCAGCCGGAGGCCGAGTCACTAAAGTTGTCCTCCAAGAGGAGGCCGCTCACAGGCGCTGGCGTCACAGCAGGTGGGGATGTGACGGTAGGCGTGGAGGGCGAATCAGTAGGTGACAGAGACGTACCCGTTGGCGAGAGCGGTGCATCGGTCGGCAAAGGCGTGTGTGTAGGCGTAGCCGTCGGGGGCTCACCGCCGCCAAAAGCGCCCAAGCTGGCCAAGACGACGACCACCGTCACGCCCAGGCACAACACGACAATCGTGGCCAGACCCGCCCCCCCCACCCCCCACAGGATGCCCTGTTTGGCTGGGGCAGCCTCCTTGGCTGCGGGAGCGGGCTCCTCCCTCTCGGGCTGGACACGCGGCGGGACAATCACAGCGGCTCGCGGCGCAACGCCTAGGTCCTGCGCCATCTCCTCCGTGGTCTGGTAGCGCATCTCCATTGCCATCTCCAGCGCCTTGAGCACAGCCGCCTCTGTGCTCGGGTTGACCTCGGCGTTGATGCGCCGCGGCGGCATAAAGCTGGACGGGCTGGCCATGCGCTGCGTAGCGGTGGGAGGCACCTGCCCCGTCAGCGCGTGGTACAGGGTCGCCCCCACGCTGTAGATGTCGCTGCGCTGATCCGTGTGTCCCCCCCCCATGTCGTACTGCTCCGGCGGCGCGTACTCCGGCGTCCCGGCTCCCCGCATCACCGTGCGCGTCTCGGGGGCACTGGGATCCCACAGCTTGACCAGGCCAAAGTCCACCAATACCGCCTGCCCCTCCGGCGTGATGATGATGTTCTGCGGCTTGATGTCGCGGTGAATCACCCCTCGCTTGTGGCAGTAGCCCAGAGCCGCCAGCAACTGCTCCGCCCACTCCAGCACCTGCGCCTCCGGCTGCGCGCCATCTCGCGCGATCCGCTGCGCCAGATTCTCTCCCTCGACAAAATCCATCACCAGGTACTCTTTGCCGTCCCAAGAGAAATAGTCGGTGACCCGTACCAGGTTGGGATGGACGAGCGTCGCCAGTATCTGAGCCTCCTGCCGGAACTGCTCGCGCAACCCGGCCAACATGTCATCGCTGAGGTTGAACTGCGGCACCATCTCTTTCAGCGCAATCGGCTTCTCCAGGCGCATGTCCCACGCCCGGTAGACAGCCCCCATGCCTCCCTGGCCCAGCAGCTTGACGATACGATAACGATTGTCTATAACCTCTCCACTCGAAAGCGGCATGGCTATCTCCCCTAATTGTCCAGCTAGCCACCTGACACTTTGACAAAAGGCCAGGACCTTATCACGAATAACACAGATAGACGAATGTCACGAATACTTTTTGGTGTATTCATATTCCACAGAGTTCGCACCATTTGTTGATTCGTGCTATTCGCGATCCAACTAGAAACTCACGCTTGTGATGCCCAACGCCCCCAGAATCAACGATAAGAGCAACCCCGCCACGAGATACACGCCCACCATCACCAAGACCGTCGCCACCCAGCCTGCGACGACCCGTCTCCGCGTGGGCACCGCGACGACGCTGACGGGAACACATAACAGACTGCCATTCAATTCGATCCTTATATCGCTGCTGAATTCCCGTTCCGCCGGCACCAGAAAGCGGGCAGGCCAAACGACCCAACCCAGCCTGCCCAGCGACCGCCGCCCCAACTTGAGACACTGCGGGTACACCGCGACGGTCACGTCGCCGCTCTCGACGACGTTTCGCGGATGTACGTTCAGCCATGGGACACCGACGTCGAGCGTAGCTTTCTCACCAGACGGAATATCGACTTTCATCAGCCGGAAAGGGATGCTATCCCCAGCCGAGACGCACCCAAAGTCAATAGCGTCGGGCGTGGTCACAAGATCGCCCGGCAGCCCTTGAGCTGGCTTTCGCTGTCTCTTGCCCGCTGGCCGGTCCTTGCCCCGCAGGGCAGTCCGCCCGGGCTCATCTCCCAACAAGGCCGTGCCGAACGCCTCGACGGACGCGTAGCGCCGTTCCTTGGCCGGCCGCACCGCTCTCGCGATAGCCTCGTCGACGCGGTGGCTTATCCTGGAATTCAGGCTGCGCACGGCGGGGAACTGGAACGGAACCGCAACCGGATCGCGCAGCGTGAGCAACTGGTGCAGCATGGCCCCCAATGCGTACACATCGGCGCGCTCATCGGTCTGGGACCTGCCGTACTGCTCCGGTGGCGCATAGCCGTCGGTGCCCAGCTCGATGGTATCCCTGCGCTTGCCCGGCTTGAAGAATCGCGCGATGCCAAAGTCGATCAACTTGACCACGTCGGTGCCGTTCAAGACCATCACATTGGCCGGCTTCATATCGCGATACACGATCTTGGGCTGCTGATTGTGCAGGTAGGAGAGCAGATCACACAACTGCTCCGCCCACAGCAGCACCCGATCTTCGGGGAACGGCTCGCTGCGCCCCTCCAGCATCTTTTGCAGCGTCCGCCCGTCGATAAACTCCATCACCATATAGTGACGATCCTCCTCCTGGAAAAGATCGCTCACCCGCACCAGGTTAGGATGCTCCAATCGGGCCAGCAGTTCCGCCTCGCGCTTGAAGCAATCCAAGATGTGTTCCCTCTCGGCCGGAGCGATCGCCGACTCGGACATCTCTTTCACGGCGACGATTCTGTTCTGGAGCCGCCGGTCTTGAGCCTTGTAGATGGCCCCCATGCCTCCCTGGGCCACCTTCTCCAAGATGACGTAGCGGCTCTTGGCCAGGACCGTGAGAGGGAGCAGATCGCCGGTGCCAAACC
Source organism: uncultured Anaerolineales bacterium (assembly GCA_964551295.1). GTDB lineage: Bacteria > Chloroflexota > Anaerolineae > B4-G1 > B4-G1 > JAFGED01. The sequence goes on from CAZKDJ010000138.1 coordinate 9,199, forward strand.
GGCCCGGCTGCGTCGACGGCGGATGGCTGGAAGGCGGCGACTGATATACCAGTGGGCGGCTGCAGATGCGGCAGTAGCGCGCGCCAGGACGCATCACCACGCCGCAATGGGGACAACGCAAACCGGCAGATGCGGGCAGAGGAGAACGGCAACTGGGACAGAAACGCGCGTTCGCCCGTGCCGACGCGCCACATCGTGGACAGGTGCGGTGGGCAGCAGGCGCAGTTCCACCGAAAAGCGGTCGGCCACAGTTCTTGCAAAAGCGCGCCACCGGACGCACAGCCGCCCCGCAATAGCGACACACCGGTTGAGCCGTTTGCGGCAAAGCGCTCCGGCAATTCCGGCAAAAGCACGCCCCTGGGCGATTGGAGGTGCCGCACTTTGGGCAGACGCTCATGGCTTTTTGATCTCCCGCAACAAAACGCAAGCCCCCTGCTGAGTATAGAGATATTGGTAAAGTTCACAAGTGCGGTTCATAACCACACCCCTACGCCTAGGTTCTCCAAAGTAACTTTATTGTACCATCAGGCAACATAACACACCAGACTCGAAGCACCCGAGTCAAGATTGCCCGTGTCCCGTCAACCTTTGCGTCAGCCTGCGCGTCTCGTAGCGCAGTCTTTTCTTCCGCTGTGGATCGGCCTGTCCGTGTCGTTCCAACTCTTCCGCCTGTCGCTCCACCTCGGTAGCCAGCGCCCGCTCGCCCATATCCAGCAACCGGGTGGCGGCGGCCCGCAGCTTGCGCGTCGCCTTGGCCACGTCCCCTGCCTCCAGGTCGGCTTGAGCGCGGCGTTGCAGCTTGTAGGCGCTCAGCGCCTCGACGATGTGCATCACCTCAGGGGTCTGATGCACCGCCTGCGCCGAGGCAGAGAGGACCTCGACCACTACGTCGGCCCGCGTCTTTAGTCCGGTCGGGCCGCCGGCCGGATCGTCGCAGGCCAAAAGCGCCTGGGTCAGCCGGTAGACGCCCGGCTGGCGCGGCGACACGATCAACTCCAACAGCACCGCAGGTTCCTCCCCGGCCACCAAATCGCCCAGGGGGAAGCTGTAGCTCCCGTCGTCGTTGATCGCCTCCAGCGGTGCGATGGTGGGCCGGACGCGGTAGGCGGCCCGCACCTCCACGCCGCTCGAAGGGCGCAGCTTTATCTCCAGGCCGCGGTAGCGCACCGCCTGCGCCCGCTGCAACTCGCGGGCAAAGGCCTCCGGAATGTCGTCGGGGTCCTCCAGCAGGTAGGCCTCGCCGCCGGTCTGGTCGGCGACGGGAATCATCAACTCCTCGTTGAACTCTCCCCCCAGGCCCATCGTGCTGATGGGGACGTGCATCCGCCGGGCTCGCGCAGCGGCGGCCCGACAGTCCGCCTCATCCTGCGTGAAACCGTCGGTGAGCACGAGCATTCGCTCCGCCAGGTCGCCCTCAGCGCCCCGCGCCAACTCGCCAAAACCCAGATCCATCCCCCGTCCAATGTACGTATCGTCGCCCAGTTGAAACTGATCCAGCCCACCCACGATATCGAGCAGCCGGCGCTTGTCGGTGCCGGCGGTGTTGGGAATGAGCGTGACCGCCTGACCCGCGAAGGCGATCAGGGCAAAGCAGTCGCTGGAACGAAGCTGCTCGACGGCAGTCAGCAACGCGTCCTTGACGCGATCGATCTTGCGCGGCATATGAGTGAGCACTTCCCGGGGTATCCCCACCGACCGCCAAGCCGGCACGCCATCTACCAGCACCTCCTTCAGCAACCCCTTGCGCGCCAAATCCTCGAACTGGGCCTCCGTGGCCAGGCGAAAGTGCATCGACTCGCTCACGTCCACCACCAACGCCAGGTTGACCGGCAGCGAGTGGGAACCGGCGCCTCCGTCCACCTCCAGAAGCAGATAGACCAGGCGCGGGTTGCCGGTGGCAGGCAAGCGGGGCGTGTTCACCAGA
>CAZKDJ010000139.1:0-1592 GCA_964551295.1 uncultured Anaerolineales bacterium
CCACACCACGGCAATTTCTTCTGGATGCTGGAGGACGACGTGGTACAGGACCTGAACGCCGTCGAGTTTAACCTGGAGCACCTGATCCCCATGATGCTCCGGCACGGCGACCGCCTCCCGCCAGACTTGCAGGCGCGCGTGCTGGAGGCGATCCGCCTAGGCCTGGACGAGATCCGCCGCCTCGACGTACTGGTGGCTTACTCCAACATCACCGTGCTCGATATCCTCAACTCTTGCCTGGGTGGCGAGCTTCTGTGCGATGCCGAGATCGCCAGTCGGGGCTACCACAAACTGGTCGAGTGGATGGCCCTCACCGATACATACGGCATCCCCTATGAGTACAACAGCCCCACCTATACCGCCGTCACGGTGCGCGCGCTCCAAAAACTGGTCGGCCTGGTGCAGAACGAGGATACCCGCATCCGTGCTCACACGGCGCTGGCGCGACTAGGCTTGAGCGCCGGGCTGCACATCCACGCAGGCACGGGGCGCTGGGCCGGACCGCACAGCCGCGCCTACCAGCCCTCCGTCGTCTGCGAGACGCCCCCCGAGGTCGAGATGGTACAGAGATGGATCACCGAGGGCACGCTGCCCCCCTGGGTGGCCGACGTGCTGACGCAGCGCCAGAAGACCTTTGAGGTAGTCGAGACTGCCTTTGCCGAGCGCGACATGTCCATCACCACCTATCACAGCTCATCCTTTGCGCTGGGCGTTTCCACCAAAGAGTTCTCCGGCCAGTCGAACGTGCTGATGATCCACTACGCCCGGCCCGGCGCGGAGCGGCCCGGCGTCGTCTACACCCGCTACCTGACCGACGACAAGTGGCTGGGCGATTTTTACCACGCCACCGACCGCACCAAGTCGCGCAACCTGATCGATGAGGGGTTGTTCTACGGCGTCCAGCATGGTCCGCGCGCCATCGGGCTGTATACCCCACGTAGCCTGGGCAGCGTCTTTAGCGCCAAGGCGACCTTGATCTGGACGCGGCGCGACCTGGTAGACGAGCTCTGGATCGGCAACAGGCGAGTCGAGACGCTCCCGGCGGAGGTACCACCGAGCGAGATCGTCGTCGTCGGCAGCGGTGATGCGCTGGTGGCCGTGCAGCCGCTGACGCACACCGACCTGGGCCGCGACGCTCCCATCCAGTTGACCGAGATCCAAGGCGATCTGGTGCTGGAGATTTACAACTACCTCGGCCCGCAGAAATCCTTCTGGGAGCTGAACTGGCCCGGCGCGTTTTACAAGGGCCGACCCCAGTGCGGCATCTACGTCGAGGTGGCCGAGCGCTCCGCGTACCCCAACGGGCAAGCGTTCGCCCGAGCCGTCGCCAGTGGCGCGCTGGAGGACGTCACCGCCCCACCCTTCACCTACCGCGGGGAGAAAGAACGGCTGTGGACCGTCGAGTATGCCCGCGACGAGCAGACCCTGAGCATCGAGATCGACCTGATGGCCTGGGCGCTCAAGCGGCGCTGGACGCAAGCGGGCGACCTGGGCTGGCCGATGCTCCAGTCACCCGTGGCTCAGGAGAGCAAATCGGGCCACATCGCCCTCGGAGGCGCGACGCTCACCTGCGGGCCGGAGGCGGCGTGGCT
>CAZKDJ010000139.1:1692-11102 GCA_964551295.1 uncultured Anaerolineales bacterium
CTACGCGCCCATCCTGCGCTTTGACGCCCGCGAGCCGTTCCTGCCGCTGGCAGCGGGCTATACCATCTTCCGCCAGAGCGGGCCGTCGCCCTCGTTCAGCCGGGGCCGCCAGGTGGAGCTAACCCCTGCGGACCAACCCCCGGCCAGCCTGGCCATCGAGTACGCCATCTGGTGGGATTGGGACATTGGCCACCTGTACGAGTTGGAACACGTGTGGGTTTTCGTGGACACGGAGGACCGCGTCGTGCGCGGGGAGGCAAGCTGGCATGGCGGCTATCACGACATGTGCCACGACGGAGCGCTGGCGCTGGAGGGCGATCGTCTAGTGATCTACAGCGAGCCGGGCAAGCACGCCTTCGCCCCCACCCCGGCGTGGTTCGAGGAGCGGCGGCAGCGCTTCAAGCGCTCGGTGACGAGCGCGCTGGCCGGGGCCAGCGGCGTGCTGCTGGCGCCCTACATCGCCGATGCCGTGCAGGTGACGCCGCTCAAGAATCGCTTGGTCCACACCTATCTATCGCAGCACGGTTTCGAGCCAAGCTGGGATTTCTCGCAGGCGTTTACCTTTGCACCAGAGATGCTGGTCCCCTGGCCCGCTCTGCGCGATTGGATGGGCGCGCGCGTCAACGCCTGCCTCGACCGGCTGGCGCGCGAGATTCCGCCGCAGGAATACCGCTTCCTGCGCATCGGCCACCGTGGCGCGGCGGCCCACGCCCCAGAGAACACCCTGCTCTCCATTCGCCGGGCGGTGGAACTAGGCGCAGACGCGGTCGAGTTCGACGTGCGCTGGACCGCCGACGACCAGGCGGTGCTGGCCCACGATCCGCACATCATCGATGCCGATGGGCGCGCCTGGCCGGTCCGCCGCAGCACGCTGGATGAGCTGCGGGGCATCGACCTGGGCGCGGGGCAGCGCATGCCCACCTTCGCCGAGGCCATCGAGCTGTGCAAGGACGAACTCGTGGGGGCCTACATCGAGATCAAGGATGGCGCGGCAATCCCTGCTGTGATCGAGACACTGCGCGAGCAAAAGGCCACCGGGCACGGCATCGTCGGCTCGTTCCGCCCCGACTGGCTGATGGCGGCGAAGGCGGCCGCCTCACGGATCGCCACGTCGATCATGTTCGACGCGCCCGACCTCGATCCGGTCCTGCTGGCCCGCTCCGTGTATGCTAACTACGTCCACCCCTGCTGGGAGCGGCTGCCCCACCCCAGTGCCCTGCTCACGCCAAAGTGGGTGGCGCGCGTGCGCCAAGCCGACCTAGGCATCATCTGCTGGCACGAGGAGCGACCCGAGGAGATCGCCGCCCTGCGCCGCGCTGGTGTAGATGGCATTTGCAGCGACGCACCCGAGTTGCTCATTTGATCGCTACCGGGAGAAACACGCGAACACAGCCCCCAAACCAGCATTTCCCGGAAAGGTGATTCCAGGATATAATCAGTGTGATGGAATGCCTGGTCGAAATGGACCATCAGCTAGAAAGAACTGGGAGATGCAAAAGTGAACCAAAAAACCCCTAACGCGCAGGATCGCCGTCCTACGATCGGCTTGCTCGTGACCCTAGTTGAGGGTGCAAACGGCGCTGCACTGTGGGCCGGGGTCGTAGACGCGGCTCGGGATCACGATGTCAACCTCATCTGTTTTCCCGGCAGAGAGTTGCGAGATCAAAGGGAGATTTACGGCCAATGCAACATCATCTTCGAATTGCCGAGCGCAGAGAGCGTGGACGGGTTGATCATCTGGGTCTCCGGCATAGGCATATACGTCACCCAGCAAGATATGCAGGATTTCTGCCGGCACTACAATCTACCGGTGGTCACCGTGGGGGCAGAGATGGAGGGCTTCCCAAGCGTGTTACTGGATAGTTATACCCCCCTGCGGGAAGCCGTCATGCACCTGATCGAATCCCACGGGCGGCGCCACCTGGCCTTTTTGCGCGGACCCAGGGGGCACCGCGAGGCAGAGCAGCGGTACCGGGCCTATGCCGACGCCCTGAAGACATGCAACGTGCCCCTCGATCCCAATCTCGTCGTCGGCCCCATAGCCTGGGATCAAGGAGCAAAGGCGGTTCAGATATTACTCGATCAACGCAAGCTGCGCCCCTCGGTCGACTTTGACGCGATAGTGGGTTCCAGCGACCTGATGGCCCTAAACGCACTAGAAGTGCTCCAAGAGCGCGGGATTCACGTCCCCAACGACACAGCCCTAGTGGGATTTGACAACCGCGTCAGCGGACGCTTTGCCACGCCGCCACTGACGACGGCGTCCAACGGATTCTACGAACGCGGGAGGCGGGCGGTCGAGATGTTGCTGGCGCTGTTACAGGGCGAGGATGTACCAAAAAAGGTCACTGTGCCTGGCCAGCTTATCCTGCGACAATCCTGTGGCTGCCTGGAAGAAACAGTGGTGCAAGCTTCAGCCTTGCTGAAGCCCACAAAGGCAGCAGCGCATACAGCAAAAGAGCCTTTGCAAACCATCCTCGCTGCCCAACGGGACGAGATTCTCACCACAATGAGCCAGGCGGTGGGGAATATCGAAAGTGCCGCCGAACAGACGGCGCGTCTGTGGGATGCATTCATCGCCGAGATGGACCGAGTGCAGAAAAACCCATCAGGCGCATTCATAGCAGAACTAGAAGCAGTGCTGCGCCAGGAGGCCATGACACGCGACGGCGATGTGACCGCCTGGCACGCGGCGCTATCGGCACTGCGCCGCCAGGTATTGCCATATCTTGTGGGAAATGAAGCGGCGCGTCTCCGGGCTGAAGATCTGTGGCAACAGGCACGGACGCTCATCGGAAAGGAGAGGGAACACAAACTGGGTTTCCTGGTAACGCAAGAGGAACAACGATCCCAAGAATTTCTCCAGGTCGGTCAGACGCTAGCCACCACTTCAAATGTAGAGGATTTGACCGAGGCGCTGATGGAAGAGTTGGCACATCTGGAAATTCCGCGCGGCTACCTCGTGCTGTACGAGGACCCTCAAGTGTACAGCTACCCGAAACCCGCTCCTGAGCAATCACGGTTGGTGTTAGCCTATACTGATAAGGATGGACAAATTGAATTGAACGCCGGAGGAATTCGCTTCCCGACCCACCAATTGCTGCCTGAGGACGTTTTACCCCAGGATACGCGGTACAGCCTGATAGCCAAGCCGATCTTTTTCCAAAAGAACCAGTGGGGGTTCGCCCTGTTCGAAACGAATAAGAGCGACACAGCCGCAGGCAGGAGAAACATTTACGAGGCATTATGCGGAGAGATCAGCAGCGCTATGCACGGGATTTCACTCATCGAACAAGTAGAGAACCGCCTGTTTCTGATCCAGACCGCTGTCGAGGTTTCGCGGGTGGCCAGCGCCATTCTCGATACCAGGGAACTGATCTACCGAGTCGTGGAGTTAGTACGCGAGCGCTTTGACCTGTACTACGTCGGTCTGTTCCTGGTGGAAGCCGAAGATGAGGCCGAGGGATCGGGCAAATGGGCCTATCTACAAGCAGGCACGGGCCAGGCAGGCCGTAAGATGACCAAGCAGAGGTATCGTCTGGAGGTGGGCGGCGAGTCGATGATCGGGCAATGTATCGCCACGGGACAACCCCGCGTGGCGCTGGATGTGGGACAGGAGGCCGCGCGCTTTTCCAACCCCTTGCTGCCCGAGACGCGCTCCGAGTTGGCGTTGCCTCTCATCAGTCGCAGTGAAGCGATCGGCGCAATGACCATTCAGTCGTCTCAAGAATCCGCCTTCACCGAAGAGGCTGTGGCGACCTTTCAACTGATGGCCGGTCTGCTGGCCAACACCATCGAGAACACCCGCCTGTTCAACCAATCCCAGGAAGCACTGAAGGAGATCGAATCATTCCAACGCCTCTACGTGCGGGATGCCTGGTCCAGGCACATAAGTAAAAACGAGCCGTGAGAGGCAAGACCGCGCTCTCGTGAACTCGGTCGAACGAGCTTTGCATTAGAAACCAGCGCAAAAAACAAACAAGATGGGGCATGTGATACCGCAAAAGCTGCTGTGGGATAAGCAAGTTTTGCGGTACTGTGCTTTTTCGTAGAGAGCACAATAATGGAGGCCTAAAATGGCTAGAATAGGTATAGGCAGTCGGTGGGAACCCGAGTTGAACGTCTATCAAGACCCGGCCAGTGGTGCGACGGTACACCAATTGACCAACTACAAAGGACACAGCAACCATTTCTATTTCACCTATCCATGTTGGTACGATGAGGGACGCAAGATCGTCTTTTATTCCGATAGGGAGAACGCCACTAACCTGTTCGGCGTTGACCTGGAGAGCGGCGACATCGTGCAGCTCACCGATCTCGATCCAGCGTCAGGCGCGCCTGGCAGCCTGAGCAAAAACCCGGATCGAGAAGAGATCTACTTTTACCACGGCAACACGCTGATGGCGCTCGACCTGGCATCGCTGGACACGCGCCCGCTCTACACCCGCCCCGAGGGCCGCGTGGGCGGCGGCGCCAATGCCACCGCCGATGGAAAGTATATCTGCGCAGGCCATCGGGAAGACCTTTCGGATAGGATCGCAACCGATCTGGGTCACGGCTACGTCGGGTTCCAAGAGACCTGGGAAGCGCATCCCCATTCGGCAATCGTCAGAATCCCCATCGACGGCGGCGCGCCCGAGACGGTCTATGAGGAAAACTATTGGCTGGGCCACTTTAACGCCTCACCCAAGCTGCCCAACATCGTCACCTTCTGCCACGAAGGGCCGTGGCACCTGGTGGAAAACCGTATCTGGGGACTGGACTTGGGCACCGGCGAGGTGTGGCAGATACGCCCCAACGCACCAGGGGAGGCCATCGGGCACGAGTACTGGATGACCGACGGCGAGCACATCGGCTATCACGGGCGAACCGAGGCCGGCCCCGTCTACGGCTCGATCCGCTACGATAACGCAGATCAAGTCGAGGCCCCATTCGAGGGGCACTGCTGGCACTTTCACAGCACCATGCTCGATCTCGTCGTCGGAGATGGCGATAGCAAGAACCCTTACCTTTTGCTCTGGCGCTTTAAGGATGGGCAGTTCGAGGGACCTAAGGTGCTGGTTTGGCACCGGGGGTCGTTTCACATCCAGCGCGTGCACCTGCATCCCTGCTTTAACGCCGAGGGGACACAGATCGTCTACACCGCCGATCCACAGGGATATGGGCAAGTGTTCGTCGTAGACGTACCCGATTTTGACTCCCTACCCGATCGCGAAAGCGTGTAATGGATTGGGGACGAGATGGGACAAAAGCTAGGTTGATGCAGTTGGGGCAAATCAGGCTGTTTCGGGACGTTCTCGATACGCGGTAGGGGAAAGGCCGGTCAGTTTGTGGAACACTCGGCTGAAATAAGCCGGATCTTTGAACCCAACTTGGGGAGCTATGGTTTTTATACTATCGCTTTTACGGCGCAGCAATCTCTTAGCCTGAAGGATACGGTATCGGTTTAGGTAATCCCAGGGCGAAATCCCCAGTTCCTGGCGAAACACCCGGCTGAGATAGCTCTCGCTAACGCCAATCGCCTCCGCCACCTCCCAACGTGAGAGTGCGCGATCATAGTTCTGGTGAAAGTAAGCCACGGCGTGTTTCACCAGTGCGCTAGTATGTCGCGGTAGTGTATCGACGCCAAACAGGGCCCGGTGTAGCGAAGCGATGAGTTCTTCTTCAGACAGAATCCCTTTGCTTTGGAATGCAACTCGCGCATGTTGCTCCAGACGATTGGCGTCATCGCGGTTGAGCAACCGGCTGCTCAAAACCAGCACCGGCACCTGGCGGGTTCGATCGTTGGCTCGCATCCAGTCCAGCACGTCAAAGCCGTCCATCTCTGGCATCATCAGATCCAGAATGACCAAGCTGGGGGTCTCTTCGGCCATGCGAGTCAGAGCAGCAGCTCCATCGGCAGCAGTACAGATGGGGTATTCAGGACACCCTCGCGTCACCACCTCTTGGTAAAGATCGAGAACCACAGGGTCGTCATCCACGATTAGAATCGGCCCGACATCCGGCGGACAGAGGCTATCGATAGCTTCCATCAAGGTGTCGCCATCGACCGATTTGACGACGAAATTGGTCATGCCAACACGCAGAGCAGTCGCTTCCTCGGATTCCTGACCATACAATATGAAGGGTACCTGGGACAACTTGGGATGGTTCCGTAGCCGCCGAATGATCACCCAGTCGCCAGAACCGGCGCCAACCAAATCCCAGGCCAAAGCAGCCGGTTGAACGCGCCGTATAACCACATCCAAATCATCACTCGCCTGTAGCTGAAGTATTTCCAACCCCTGGCGCTGGCTGAACTCGACGATATCAAACGCCGGTTGATCGTGGGAAGAGACCAGAAGCAAAACGGGCTGGACCGCTGACGCAGGAGCAGACAGATGATCGCTCAAGGTGGGCAGCGGCAGGTAGATGTGAAAAGTGCTGCCCTGGCCAGGCTGGCTCTCCAAGCTCATCGATCCACGGTGCAAGGCCACCAAGCGACGCGTTATGGATAGCCCCAGCCCCACCCCTTCCAAGCGCCGATTCGTGTGACCGGCAGTGACAAAGGGCTCAAAAATGCGCTCATGCATATCGCTGGGAATGCCGGGGCCTGTATCCTGAACCCAGATGTGTAGGTTGGGGGGTGCCACCTCGGCTCCCAGTACAACTTGGCCCCTTTCGACAAATTTGCTGGCGTTGCTCAGTAGATTGAGCAGGATTTGGCGTAACCGTACCGGATCCGCCTGTATAGTCGGCAACCGGTCGGGCAGCTGCAAATGCCAGGCGACGCCATCAAGAGAATTGGCTTCCGACATACTGTGAAAGACCTCTTCCAAAAACAGTCGCGGATCTAGCAGCTCCAGGTATAGGTCGAGTTCATCGATCTCGGCCCGCGAGAGGTCCAGCAGGTCATTGATCACTCGAAGTTGGTGCTCGGCGCTGCGACCAATATGCCAAAGATCTTCCAACAACACCTCAGGCAGAACGACATTGTAAGAAGCGGGCGGGTTTAGTATCTCCCGCGTGCAGCCAATGATCACATTCAGCGGGGCGCGCAACTCGTGGCTCACGTTGGCCAGCAGACGCGTTTTGAGACGATCGGCTTTCTCGGCTGCAGCCCGGGCTTTGCGAGTTTCGTCAAAGAGCAACGCTCCCTTCAGAGAACTGCTGATCTGTCTACTCAGCACTTCGTAAATCGTCCCATCCCGCGGCCCTACCTCAAATAAGACGAATCCGATCTGCTCTTCGCGAAAGTGTAGTGACTCAACTACGAGACTGTACGGCCTGTCGGATCTGTGCCGGGCTAATAAATCGATCGGCGCCAGCTTTCCAGAGGAAAAGACTCGCTCATCTACGTCCAAATCGACACGCCCTCGTGCATCGTAAGCCAGGATCAATCGCGACCGCCCAGTTGGCTTTTGTGGGTTCTCGTACAGGGCCAGATAGCAGCGTTCAATCCCTAACTGCGGCAATTCCCGAGCCAGCACATCGGTCAGTTCGGCCACATCGAAAGTGGTGACCAGCTCACGGCTGATTTGGCGCAGCGTCTGGGTCTGGCGGGTTCCCTGCACCATTTGATACCCCCTCGCCCGTTGTGCCGCCTCGCCGATCAGTACCTGGGCCTGTGCCCAAAGGCCGTTGGCCCGACGCAGCGTATCTGCGCTAACGTCACCCAAGGCTGGCAGCAGGTGACGACGCAGCGCCGGCACCACGTTCTGCCAGTTTGCCACTTGCCCGTTCGCCATCACTACCTGGCGCAATAGATGGTCCAATGCCTGCAAAAAAGCACCGGCCGCCTCCGAATCCTCGCTTACCTCGGCCGCGAAGGCATCCAGCAGCCGGGCAGCCCAACCCAGACCTAACCCTTCGGCAGAAGACTCTGCCGCCTGTACCATCGCGTCAAGGATAGCCTCTCGCCGGGCGGCCAGGGCAGCCTCGAACGTCCCCCCTGCCAATACAGGGGCTTGCGAGCCTTCCGGCGGCGGCGGATTCGCTGCCGCCTGAATCACCGATGGCAGCATACAGCCACACGACTGGCGCACTTTCAGTTTGGCCGGTAGAACCACCTGCTCGGGCACCCGCTCACCCGCCAACTGCGCCATCAGCATCTCGACCGCTTTCCTCCCCTGCTCGTAGAACGGCAACCGCACCGAGGTCAGCGGCGGTGTGACAAACCGCCCCTCCCGGCCATCGTTGAACCCTACCAGGGCCACATCCTCAGGAACCTGTATCCCGCATACCTGCAGTTCCTCCAGCGCTCCAAGCGCGGGCAGGTCGCTGACCGTCACCACCGCGTCAAAGTCGACCGTGGGCCGCAGCTTTCTCTCGTCCAGCAGCAATCTGATCCCTTCCAACCCCGTGGAAAGAACAAAATCGCCGTACCCGGTGACGAGATTGGGATCCAGGGGAATGTCATACGCTTCCAGAGTGTCGACGTAAGCACGATAGCGCTCCTGCGCGTAATAGTGGTTCTCCGAGCCGCGGATGAAGGCCAGGCGACGGCACCCATGAGACTCTATCAGATGGGCAATCACGTCCCGCATCCCGGCGTAGCTGTCGATCAACACCGCGGGGCACCCCTCCATCGGCAGGGTGACGCTGACCATCGGCAGGGGCCGGTAGCGGCGGTGAAAGCGCACGATCTCGTCGCGCTCGAGCGACCCTCCCACCGAAGAGGCCCAACTCACCAGACCATCCACGACCTCCGAGCTCACCAGGTCGTAGAGCACGTTAGCCGGTGAAGAAGCACCGTCAGGATCGCGCAACCTATCTCCGGCAAAGCAGATCAGGTTGGCGCCTCGCCCTCGAGCCCCATCGACTACCCCCATCCAAAGGGCCTGGCTGACATTGTCGCCCGTCCTGAGCGCCAGATAACCAATCGTGGGGCGTGTACTGTGAAAGCCGCTGTCGAGACGTGGGGCCGTGCCCGCCCGCCAGCTAGTCGCTTTGCTTTCGGCAACTGGGATCATACGCCTATGATACATCAAACAGTCTGTTTTTTCAACAGCCAAGGACATTTCCCTGCTGACACTCACACTGGGTGACATGGGCATTGATATAAAGCAAAAAGCCTTCATTCAAATCGATGAGGGCTTTTTGCTTCCGAGTCAGGCCTGTGACCCGTATCTCAGCATGAGCTCGACAGATCACAGTGTAGGCCCGCTCTCGACCGCGAGGACATCCATACGGTAAGAGCGGACGCTAAAAATCTGTGATCCGCCTCGTCCGGTCCTGGTATTTTTCACGGAACTGGGCGTTGAGGCGCAGCACCTCCTGCTCGTCACCCACGAAGGAACAGCGCAGGCAGTAGTACTCCCCGGCATCCCGATCGTAGAGCATATCCATGTCGATCTCCCGCATCAGGCAGCGCGGGCAACGATAGTTCAGCTTGCCTTTTCTACCTTGAGCCATGTGCGCAGCTCCCCTTT
>CAZKDJ010000140.1:0-10906 GCA_964551295.1 uncultured Anaerolineales bacterium
GGTACCTATGCTCTCTGTTTTCAGCCAAATGTCAAGACAAGATTATACTATCAACCAGGCGAGGCCATCACCTACACCATCAGCTTCAACAACACCGGGGCGATCACCACCACCAACGTGGTCATCACCGACACGCTCTCAACCCACATCACCAACGCCAGCTACAGCAGCAGCGGTGTGGCGCTGACGCTCGTTCCCGGCTCGCAGTACGTGTGGACCGCACCCGACCTGTTGCAAGGCGACGGCGGGGTCATCACCATCACCGGCGTACTCACCCAACCGCTGGCCGCGGGGACCATCCCTAACGAGGTCACCATGGTCGTCTCCGGCACGGTGAAGACCGCCAATGCCGACCTGACGGTGGAGAACGTCGCACCGGTGGCGAACGCCGGGCAGGATCAATCTGTCACCAAGGACACGCTGGTCACCCTGGATGGCAGCGGCACGGATGCCAATGGGGACGCGTTCACCTACGGCTGGGAGCAGACCGGCGGCAGCCCCACCGTCACCCTGAGCGATCCGGCGGCGCAAGCGCCCACCTTCACCTCGCCCTCTTCAGAAACGGTACTCACCTTCACCCTGACGGTGACCGACACGCACGACGCCACCGGCAGCGACGAGGTGGTCGTCACCGTCAGCACGCCCACCGACCTGGCCATGGCCAAGTCGGTGCAGTCCTCCGGTTTGAGCGCCGTCACCTACACCCTGGTGGGCCAGAACCTGGGGCCCAACGCGGCAGATGGCGCGGTGATCTCGGACACGCTGAGCAATATGACCGGCATCGCGTGGACGTGCGTGGGGGCAGGCGGGGCAGTGCCCGCTACGGGCAGCGGGACGGGGGACGTGCAGGTCACGCTGACCTCCTTCCCGGTTGATGGGGTACTCACTTGCACGGTGACCGGCACGCTGACCGACTGGGGCTACCTGAAGAACACGGCCGAAATCGTCCCGCCGGCGGGCATAACAGACACGGATAGCAGCAACAACGTCGCCACCGTCGAGCGGTGGCAGTATATTCTGCCAGTAGTCTTTAACAACTATACGCCATAGATCAACACCATTCACCCTGGCACTCTGCAAAGTGCAGGTCGGCAGCCCGGTAGGATTGCCCGTATGGGACGAGGAACTGGACGAGTAATAGGGCGGTGAGCCTTCTCGAAGGGGGCGCAGCGAGGCCGTTGCGCCCCCTTCGCTTTAGGCGCAGGGCACCTGCCTGGTGCAGGCCCTGGCCGGGGCGCGATCCTGACTGGGGATGGGGGACACGAGCGGTATAAAGTGGTATCGACGTTCGCAACGTCGGATTCCGCCCCGGTCGGTTTACCCATCAATCGACGCAACTGACGCAACCGACGCAACCTGAAACCGTGGGGGAAATGTAACGGGGGCCTACCGGCCCCCGCTGTCTGTGGTTTCGCTCTCTTTCCCACGCGCCCCGGGCCTCCAGGGGTCGTGTTTGGATCTTCCTTCCAACGTTTCCTGGTACTCTTGCAACGCCTCGCGCGGGATCAGCCAAACGCCCACCTTTTTGTCGGCCCTTAGCTTGCCATTGCGGATGAGCCGGCGCACCGAGTTGACGTGAAAACCCAAAGTCTCGGCCACTTCCTCAGCCGTCAGATAGTCTGGCATGGGTCAATCTCCTGTCGGCTCTGTCGCTTTTAGTCTCAGTCGATCCAAGATTGGCAGCGATAAGACCTCGGAGGTCTCCAAAGAGCCTCTCTGTTGGCAAGGGCCGGGCCTGGCCAAGGCAATTCTGACGTAAAATCACTGTCTGAGACCTCCGAGGTCTGGAAATTCGCAGGACTTTTAACCCAACCTGCTCACTGGGCCTGACTTGCCGCCCGCTCCAGGTTGAGCGCCAGCAGGCGCTCCAGGATCTCTTCGTCGCTCAAATCGTGTGGCCAGCCGTAGGCATCCAGCACGGCCTCATCAAGCTTGCGATGGGCCAGATCGAGCCAGGTAGGCCGCTGATTGTAGAGGTTGGTCAGCGTGCGCCTCTTGAGTTCCTTCTCGGAAGCGCCTTCGGGATTGAGCCACTTGTCACGCTTTTCGACCAGCTCGCGGGCGGCCCCGGCGATAGTCTGAACACGTGGATCGTCCTGTGGTTCCTTGCCAGGGGGCCAGGGGAGAGGAAAGGTCTCAAAGGTGGTAGTGGGGGTGTAGCGAAAGCCGCTTGCCGCATCACGGAGTTGAGTGCCTGTACCACGCGCCCACAATTCATGAATCCCAGACTGGAGAATCCCAAGAAAGTAGCCATCATCACGGGCAAAGATAATCACCTGAGAATCCGGCAAAACCGCCGGCTTGATCCAGACAAAGAGTCGGTGTTTGGTCACACGTAGAGTTCCAATGTATCTTGGTAAGCCTATCAATGCCTCTCGCATTGCTGGCCGCGGCTCGACGTGAATCCACCAACGCTCACGATACGCTGCCCGCTTGTTTGTCAGTCTAGTAGGTTTCACATGCTTGACCACATGCTCAAATGGCGCTTCATAGAGTGCGGCTTCGCTTTCTGGCATGTCTACACCAAAGTCGATAATCCACATCCCACGCGGACGCCGTGTGATGTCGAGGCCATTGAACCAAGGTCGCAAAACGTCACTATTAGGCTCGCCATTCGGGTTGAGCGGCGCGTCGAGCATCTTCAGGGCCACATCCTCGGGAATGTCAAACGCTCCCCCCTTGGTGTCGCCCATGAATGCAAGATCGGCGTTCTCCGGCAGTCGCCGCGCTTGGGTCAAATCCACCGAGCTGGTCAGATCCACGTTGATGGTTTAAACTATTTGGCCGTCGAGTGTGCGGGACTGCTCTATACCATCATCAAAACCGACCATCGAAACGTGGACGGTGGCACCGTCAAGTATCCAATCGCGGTCCGACTGCGCCCAGAAAATGTCGCCGATTGTCTTTATACGCTCCAGCACGGTTCGATTCGCACCGCCGCGAATCCCTTGTGTAGCCAGAAGACCGGCCCGCTGCAGACGATTGGTTTGAATCATCGCCCGTGCCTTCTCAAACCAATAGCAGACGAGGTCACTCTCATGAGGAACACGGCCTTCGTAAAGCTGGAACATAGTGTCTACGTATGAGTTTGCCTAGCTCAGCCCGTAACTTCTTGCCACCCAAGAATGGCGGATTCCCAACTATTACGTCTGCCTCCGGCCACTCCGGCTCGATCGGATTCCCCTGCTCATCGTAGGCCAGAATGGCGTCCATCTGCAGGATCGTATCCAACGGCTTCAGGATCGGTTCGCCCGGTTGGCCAAAGCCATTCTCGCGCAGCCACTGGATGTAACCGATCCAGATCGTGGCCTGGGCCAACTCGTGGGCATAGTCGTTGACCTCGATGCCGTGCAGTTGGGTCGGGGAGACCTGCGGGAAGAAGCGCGTCAGCCCCAGGTCTCCGGCCAGGGCGACCACCTCTTTTTCAAGGTCGAGCAACTGCTTGAGGGCCACGTACAGGAAATTGCCGCTGCCGCAGGCCGGATCGAGCACCTGGACCTGAGCGATCTCGCCGGCGAACCCCATCAGCAGGTTGGCCAGGTCGCGTTGGCGGTTGTCGCGGATTCGGTTGGTCTTGGCCTCGTCTCGGCGTCGGGCCAGGTCGAAGGACTCCTGCCGCACCTGCTCCCATCGCCGGCGCAAGGGGGCCATCAGCACCGGCTCGACGATCAGCAGGATGTCCTCCTTGCTGGTATAGTGGGCGCCCAACTGGGCGCGCTTGGAGGGGTCGAGGCTGCGCTCAAAGAGCGTGCCCAGGATCGAAGGCTCGATGCTGGGCTAATCCAGCTCGGTGACCCGTGCCAGAATGGCCAGTCCGTCGCTATCCAACTCCAGGACGGTATCGTCATCAAAGATGCGTCCATCGAAGTGGACGATCTCCTCAACGCCGAACCAGTCACCTACGGCCATCGCCCGAAATAGCTGCCCTAGCTGCCCGGCAAAGGCTTTGGGGTTCCTCTGTGTCTGCTTAACCAGTCGGGTAAAAAGGCTCTTGGGCAAGAGGCCAACGTCTTCGGCAAAGAGACAGAACAGCAGCCGGATGAGGAAATGGGCCGCCGCGTGGGGGTCTGCGCCGTACTTGCGCAAGAGGTCGGCCAGGTGGGCAAACTCGGCGGCTGCCTCTTGGGTGACCTGTTCCGTCGTCTGGGGCGCGCGGAAGGCTTCGGGGTCGAAGAAAATGGCCCTCTGTTGCTCCAGCCCCTGCGGCTCGAGTAGGTCATCCAGGCTAATCGTCGTCACTTGTTTTGCCATGTTGGTGAAATTCGTGTGGACGACGATTTGCTCCATATCGGAGACGATCAGCAGAGGTGGGTTCAGCAGCGACTCCCGGTATTGGAGCAGTTGCTGGTAAGCCTGGGCCAGGTCCTTGTGCTTGCCCTTGTACTCCCAGCCAAAGCACCCTTTCTTCCACATGTCGGCCCAGCCCTGCTGGCCGCGCTGCTTGGTAGCGCCGACCTCGAAGGTGAAGGATTGGCCGGTGGGGTCCGCCTCGGCAGGCGTCGGGTGACCCACGAGATGACACAGGTTGATAAAGTGCTCTTGGGAACCTGCTCTTTCTTTCAGCGTGGTGTCACGCCACTTGGCGACGAATTCCTGGGGAATGATTGTTGGTTTCAATGCTCAATCCTTGAGAATTTACAGGACACCTGCACAACAAAAAGCCCCGCCCTGTTGGGCGGGGCCTCGTGCGTCTGGCCAACTCGACACGCGCCTCGATCCTACCAGAGCAGCTCTACAGATCCAAGCTGTAGCGCCCTCCTCCGGTGCGGCCGGGGCGGAGCTCGATCGTCAGATCAGCTCACTCGTCCCAATGCAGTACGAGGGCCAGCATCTCCTGGAACTCGCGGAGGCCTCTCTTCTCGATCAGGCCATCCAGGTTCAGATCCACGCCACCCTCGTCGATGATCTCCAGCATAGACGCTCAATCCCAGCCGGAGAGGTAACAGGCCTGATCGAGCGTCAGCCAGTCAGGATAGAAGAGCCAATCGGTCGGGAACGCTACACATCTAGCCTCAGTCATCACCACACCAAAGGTAGAGCTCAACAGCGGCCGGACCGCCGCAGCCGGGAATCCTATCCTAAAGGCGCGCCTGGCGGGACTTGAACCCACAACGGTCGGCTTCGTAGGCCGCCCCTCTATCCAATTGAGGTACAGGCGCGCGTGCGCATACCGCGTATGCGATGGTATAATAACACGGAGAGCGATGTTGTCAAGTGGCTTCCGTTCCTGCGTCGCTTGTGGTATACTTGGCCGTGGACGAAAACCAACCACAGGAGATACGCATGGAACACTTTCTGGCACTGACCGACCTGACCCCCGGGGCGCTGCGCGACCTGCTCAAGCTGGCGGTGGACCTCAAGGCCGAGCGAAAAGCCGGCGGCAACCGCCCCCTGCTCAAGGGCAAGACGCTGGGGATGGTCTTTCAAAAACCCTCCCTGCGCACCCGCGTCTCCTTCGAGATGGGCATGATCCACCTGGGCGGCCAGGCGCTCTACATCTCCCCCTTCGAGATCAAATTGGGCGATCGGGAGAGCGTGCCCGACGCCGCCCGCGTCCTATCCCGCTACGTCGATGGCATCATGGCGCGCGTATTCGCTCACACCGACGTGCTGGCGCTGGCCGAATACGCCAGCGTGCCCGTGATCAACGGCCTGTCCGACTATAACCACCCCTGCCAGGGATTGGCCGACTTTTTGACCATCATCGAGAACAAGGGCTGGGACCTGACGGGAAAACGGCTGGCCTACGTCGGCGACGGTAACAACGTGGCCATCTCGCTTCTGTTTGGTGCAGGAATGCTGGGCATGGATTTCGCCATCGCCGGGCCGCCCGGCTACGAGCTGCCAGAGGACGTGTGGGCGCTGGGGAAAAAGCTGGCCGCCCAAAGCGGCAGCCGCCTGCTGGCGACCCACGACCCCCACGCCGCCGTCGCCGGGGCCGACGTGGTCTATACCGACGTGTGGGCCTCGATGGGGCAGGAGGAAGAGGCGGCCGAGCGGGCGCGCGTCTTTGCCCCATACCAGGTCAACGAGGCGCTGGTGGCCGAGGCCAAGCCGGACGTCATCGCCATGCACTGCCTGCCGGCCCATCGCGGCGAGGAGATCACCGACGGCGTGTGCGACGGCCCGCACTCGGTGCTGTGGGATCAGGCCGAGAATCGCATGCACGCCCAAAAGGCCGTCCTGGTAGAGCTGTTAGCGGAAAGCAGCTGACGGCCAACAGCCGGAGGCTACGTGCCGGAGGCTACGTGCCGGAGGCTACGTGCCGGAGGCTACGTCATGGCAAGAAACCGCAAAATCTTTGAGGAAGCGATACAGGCAGCGGCCAACGCCGCCTGGGAGCAGAATTGGGACCAGGCCGTCGCGGAATACGAACGCGCGCTGGCCGAGTTCCCCAAGAACGCCGCCGCGCTCACCGGCCTGGGACAGGCCCACTACGGCAAGGGGGAACTGGACGCCGCACTCGACGCCTACCAGCAGGCCAGCGAGCTCACACCCAACGACCCGGTGCTCCTGGAGCGGATCGGGCAGACGCGGGAACAATTGGGACAGGGAAAGAAGGCCGCCGAAGCCTACGTCGCCTCCGCCGGCCAATACCTGAGCCAGCAGCAGGCCACCGAACTGGCCCTGGAGCGCTGGAAGGACGCCATTCGCGCTTGCCCTGAATGCATACCGGCGCACGCCAAGCTGCTTGAGTACTACCAAAAGCACGGCCAGAACACGGAAGCTGTGGCAGAATGCCTGGCCCTGGTGCACATCTACCAGGACCTGGGGCAGATCGACTATGCGACCAAGATCTCGCAACACGCCCTCAGGCTGGCCCCGCACGACACCGGCGTGCTACAGACCCTGGACAACCTGCGGTTCAGCGAGCAGACGGTCGCCGAGGCCGAGGCCGCCGAAAAGGGCCCCGATCCTCTCGACGTGTTCAGTGGCACGATCAGCGTGGGCCCTACCGAGAGCATCGAAAGCCGAGGCAGCCCGGCCGCCATCGCCCGCCAAAAGGCGCTGACCGACCTGGCCGAGAGTTTCTTCGAGGAAGACGATTCGGTCGCCATAGCGGCGCCTCCCGTAGGCGCAGAGGCCCGCCCGCTCAGCAAGGCCGAGATCGACGGCCTGCTTGGCCGGGCGATCGACCTGCAGACGCGGGGGGAGATCGACACCGCCATCGACGCTTACGAGCAGGTGGTCGCAGCCGGCGCGGAACAACCTGCCGTATACTTTAACCTGGGCCTGCTGTACCAGGAAAAGCTGCGCTTCGACGCCGCCATCTCCCAGTTTGAGCGGTCGATATCCCACCTCGACTATGCGCTGGGCAGCCATTTTGCCCTGGGCGAATGTCACCGGGCCAAGGGACGCATCGACGAAGCACTGGAGCACTTTATCGAGGTACTCAAGATCGTCGACCTGGGCACCGTCGAACGCGACCAGGCCGATGACCTGATCCAGCTCTACGAGCACCTGGCCGACGGCTACGTCGCCAAGGGCGACCGCAATCAGGCGCTTGAATTCACCAACTCCCTGGTCACCTTTCTCAGCGAGCAAGGCTGGGAGGACAAGGTCGTCCAGGCCCGTCAAAGGCTCGACGTGCTGGCCGAGCAAGGGCCTACTTTGAGCCTGGCCGAGATGTTGGCGACATCGGGATCGGAGAGCCTGCTGGAATCGGTGTCCCTGGCGCAGGAGTATGCCAAACGCGGCATGTACTATGCCGCCCTGGAAGAGTGCTACAGCACCCTGGGACAAGCTCCCACCTATCTACCCACCCACCGGCAACTGGGTCAGGTGCTGCTGGCCATGGGAAAAATGGACGAGGCGGTGGCCAAGTTCGTCGCCATCGCGAACACCTATCTGGCGCGCGGCAACATCGGGCAGGTCGTGGGCATGTACAACCGTGCTCTGAAACTGGCCCCCATGAACACGACAGTACGATCCAAGTTGATCGACATCCTCGTCAGCCACGGCAAAATCGAAGAGGCATTGGAGCACTACCTGATTCTGGCCGAAAGTTACTACAACCTGGCCCAGATGGACCGGGCGCGCGAGATATACCAGGAGGCCTTAAAGCTGGCCCCCCGGGGTGGCCCCGGGCGACGCTGGACGGTGCGCATTCTGCACAAGATCGGCGATATCGATATGCAACGGGTGGACTGGAAACACGCCGTCGGCGTCTACGAACAAATACGCAAAGTGGCTCCCGATGACGAGCGCGCTCGCCTGACGTTGATGGAGCTCTACCACCGCCTTGGCCGACCGGACCTGGCCGTCAACGAACTCGACGACCTGATAAAAACCTATCGCGAGCGCGGCAAGACACAACGCATCTTTACCATCCTGGAAGACGCCGTCGACAAGCGCCCCGACGACATTCCACTGCGCACCCGCCTGGCGCAGACCCACCTGGACGCGGGGAACGTCGACCAGGCGCTGCAGCATCTGGACAAGCTGGGAGACCTGCAGATGAACGCCGGGCGAGCGGACGATGCCAAGGCCACCGTCCGGGCCATCATCGCGCTCAACCCGCCCAATGTGGAGGCCTACAAGCAACTGCTCGCTCAGATCAATGGGCAGGCCCGGTGAGCGCGATTAGGATTTGGATTTGAACCGTGGTAAACCTGTTGTGGTATCTGCAAAGGCTGGAATGGATAGACATCCTCGATATCCTGCTCGTCGCCTTTCTGTTCTTTTGGATCCTGTACCTGGTGCGTGGCACGCGAGCCGTGCCCCTGCTGCGCGGGGCGGTCTTTTTGATCATCGCCGTCGTCCTGCTGAGCGGAATCATCCGACTGCGCGCCTTCGGCTGGCTGACGGAACAGGCGCTCCCGGCCCTGCTCGTGGCCGTGCCCGTTCTCTTCCAACAGGAAATGCGCCGGGCACTGGAGCGACTGGGACGCCCGGGGGCCCTGTTTGGCTGGAGGCGGGGCAAGCGCGCGGCTCTGGAGCAGACACTGGCCGCGGTCGCCCAGTCCAGCCGCACGCTGGCCGAGAAACACTGCGGCGCTCTCATCGTCCTGGAGCGCGAGACCGGTCTGCAGGAGCTCGCAGATAGCGGCGTCCTCCTCGACGCCGCCATCACCCCCGAGTTGCTGGTGACTGTGTTTGATCCCCACACGATGCTGCACGACGGAGCGCTCATCGTACGCAACGGACGGGCCTTGGCTGCGGCCTGCGTACTGCCCCTCTCGACCGCCTTTCTCGCGGACCGGCAGTTGGGGCTGCGCCACCGCGCCGCCATCGGCGTGACGGAGGAGAGCGACGCCATCGTCGTCGTCGTCTCGGAGGAACGTGGCGCTATCTCCATCGCCCACGGCGGCCGCATCATCCGCAACCTGGATGCCAAGCGGCTGGAGGCCGTGCTGCGCGCGCTCTATCAGCCTGTGTTGGAACGGGCCTGGCCCCGGTGGGCCGCCCGCCTGCGGCGCACATTTGGCGGCGAGGAGAAGTAGGGCATGAAAGCAGCAGCCCGTTGGCTCTTGACCAACTTGCCCCTGGCGTTGCTGGCCATGCTGCTCGCCGTGCTGACCTGGGTTACTGCTGCCGAGGAGGCCGATCCGATCAACACAGACCGCTTCCTGCAAGTGATACCGGTCGAGATGAACGGTCTCGCGGAGGGCATGGTCATCGTGGGAGAAGTCGACGCTTGGACCCAGGTCACCATCCGCGCTCCCGAATCGGTTTGGGACGGGCTGAGTGCGGATGACTTTAGCGCCTCCATTGACCTGACAGGGCTGGGCGTCGGAACCTACCACGTGCCCATAAACGTCACCATCTCTGAGGAAAGGTCTCCCTCGGAACTGGTGCTTATAGAACCCCAGACCGTCGCCGTGGAACTGCAGCGCCGGACAGCGCGCACCGTTCCCGTGAACGTACAGGTAAAGGGAGAGCCGGCGCTGGCTTACTCGGCACAGACCACGGTCGTAACGCCGACGGCAGTCACAATCAGCGGGCCTGGCACCTACGTCAGCCGGGTTGTTGAAACCAGCGTTGAGACCTCCGTTCAGGATGCCGAGACCGACGTGGAAGAAGTGCTGGCCTTACAGCCCCTGGACGCCGATGGACAGGTCGTGCCCTACGTCAAGGTGACGCCCGCCGTCGCCCATGTGCGTGTCCCCATCGAAATCAAGGAGGATTTTCGAACGCTGACCGTCAAGCCCGTCCGGGAGGGACTGATCGCTTACGGCTACACGATCACGGGCTTTTCCGTCTATCCGGAATCGGTCACCGTCTCCGGTGCACCCGAGATCATTGCCGCCCTGCCCGGCTTCATCGAGACCCAGCCGATCAGCGTGGAAGGGGCGCAGGACGACGTAGTCGCCCACCCTCCCTTCAACGTCCCGACGGACGTCGCCCTCCTGCCGGGCCAGCAGGTGACCGTCACCTATCACGTCGAGGCCATCCAGAGCAGCTTGACTATAGAGATCACGCCCACGCTGCAAAACCTGGCGTCCGGCTTTACGGCCACCGTCTCACCCGAGACTGTCGAGGTGTTCCTGAGCGGCCCGCTGCCCCAGTTGGAAGCCATGCAGGCCAGTGACGTGCGCGTCGTCGTCGAGTTGTTCGAGCTGGAGGCCGACACATACCAAATCGTGCCCCAGGTCGTGGTGCCGGATGGCGTGACCAACCATAGTATCCTGCCCTCCGTCGTGCAGGTGGAGATCGCCGTAGCGCCAACAGCGACGCCCACCCCCACGCTAACCTCACGGGCCTCCGATGTAGTAACGCCCACTCCCAACCCAACCGAGGACTGACCGCTATGAGCGCTCCCATCGTGGCCCTCGTGGGCCGGCCCAACGTGGGCAAATCCACCCTCTTCAACCGCATCGTCGGCCGGCGGATCGCCGTCGTGCACGAAGAGCCGGGCACGACCCGCGACCGGCTGCACGCACAGGCCGAATGGAACGGCGTCACG
>CAZKDJ010000141.1:0-4931 GCA_964551295.1 uncultured Anaerolineales bacterium
TTGGGAGACTCCTCGCTCCGCTCGGAGTGACGAAAATTGGATCTACTGAGTCTACTAACTCTAGTGGTTTTATCGGGTTTACGTCAAAAACTAGAGAATGAGATACTCACTCGATAGTCAAATCTGCCAAGGTCGTGTTTTCCATCATCTCTGCTACGACATCGCGCACCTCCTTCATGACTTTCCGCAGGCCGCACGTGTTCATATCGGGGCAGCCACAGGGTTCATAGGCCGTCTCACTGGTGCAGCTGACGGGTGACAACGGCCCATCCAATAGCCGCACCGCCTCTGCCAGTGTGATCTGCTCCGGGGGGCGGGCCAGGTAGTAGCCGCCCTTGGGCCCCTTGCGGCTGTGCACGATCTGCCCGTGCTTGAGGATGAGCATGATCTGCTCCAGAAACCTGGCCGGAATATTGTTCCGCTCGGCCAGTTCCTTGTTCGGCAGTGGGCCTTCGCCGTGATGCCTGGCCAAATCCTGCAAGGCCCGCAGGCCATATTCGCCACGTTTGGATAGTTTCATAGCGTTCGCCGATTAAATCGAGAGATTTTGTCGTTTTTAAATCGCATTTTTTAATCAAGCTACCAGATAGCAGCTTGACCGCTAACGCATCCGTTCCTTTAGGTTCTAGTATACTTTACGTGGCGACGGTTGGCATCGGGTAGAACGCCTATCTTTCTTCGCTACAGATAAGCGATTTTGCCTATAATCCACTGGATTCATCCATGTTCAGCAATTCCCGTTATGGGAAAAAACGCCGGGCTGTAGCCGCGATTTCGCAATCGCGCAGGGTGTTTTTCGTGGCAAGATGCGCGCGATTTGGAAATCGCGGCTACAAAACGGGAATTGCTGTTAAACGTATTTGTTGCCATCAGCCTGGCGGTGTTTATGGAAGGGGTAGCCTGGTTTACACACAAGCACGTCATGCACGGGTTTCTCTGGAACCTCCACCGGGATCATCACCGGCCCAAGCACCGCGGCTTGCAGAAGAACGATTGGTTTGCCGTTTTCTTCAGCCTGATCTCTATGGGCTCGATCGCCTCCGGTACGGCGAGCGGCGTGACGCTGCTGGTCAGCATCGGGGTGGGTATCGACCTCTATGGGGTGGGGTATTTCCTCTTCCACGACGTGATGTTCCACAAGCGGCTGCGCCGGTTTCGTCTCCCGCCGCGCGGACCTTACCTGCGCCGCATCGTTCACGCCCACTCGGTTCACCATCGCAACATCGAGAAAGAAGGGCAACCGCCCTATAGCTTCCTCTATGCCGGCCCCCAGTATGCGGTCGATGCGAAGGAGAGCTAGAGCTTCTTTAAGGTTATGTTGACACCCCTGCGGGGGCGGGTATAATCAGGGGCAGGGGGAAAACCACTTGACCACGGCCTACGTTTACGATCCGATCTATCTGGAGCACGATTTCCCCTCTCACCCCGAGAACGCGCGCCGTTTGCAGCGCATTCTGGAGATGTTGGAGGAGGAGGACCTGCTGGGGCGTCTGACGCGCTTGAACCCTCGCCCGGCGACGGACGCAGAGTTGGAGCGCGTGCACGCGCCCGAGCACGTGGCCCGGGTGCGCCAGGTGGCCCGGTCGGGCGGCGGAAACCTTGACGCCGATACCTACGTCGCTCCGCGCTCGTACGACGCCGCGCTGATGGCCGCCGGTGGCCTGGTGCGCGCGGTGGAGGCGGTGCTGGCGGGCGAGATCGACAACGCATTTGCCCTGGTGCGTCCACCCGGTCACCACGCGACGCCCGCGCGGGCGATGGGCTTCTGCCTGTTCAACAACGTCGCCGTGGCGGCGCGGGCCGCGCTGGAGGCGGGCGGGGCGGAGCGTGTCTTGATCGTCGATTTCGACGTGCATCACGGCAACGGCACCGAGGCCATCTTTGATGATGACCCGGCGGTCTTTTACGCCTCCACCCATCAATACCCGTACTATCCCGGCACCGGTCACTGGAGCGAGATGGGGAGCGGCGTTGGGGAGGGAACTGTGCTTGACGTGCCGCTGCCGCCGGGAGTGGGTGACGCCGGCTATGCCCGGATCTTTTCTGAGTTGATCTGGCCTATGGCGGAGCGCTTTGGTCCCGACGTGATCCTCGTCTCTGCCGGTTACGACGCTCACTGGAACGATCCCCTGGCGCAGATGAACCTGTCGCTGGGTGGCTACGCCTGGCTGGAGCGCGAACTGGCGGACATGGCGGCCCGGCTGTGTGCGGGGCGGATCGTGTTCACACTCGAGGGCGGCTATCAGCTGGACGTGTTGGCCTGCGGCGTGCTCAACGCTTTCTACGCCATGCTGGGTGAGGATACCATCATCGATCCCTTTGGGCCGTCGCCTCACCCTGAGCGACCTGTGGATGAGTTGATCGTGCGTTTGAGAGAACTGCATGGCTTGAATTGACTTTTTGTGCGAGACGGTGCATAATCTAGGTGGTGCTGACGAGGCTGAATGAGTAGGGGGGAGCAATGGCGGAGATTTCCCTTCAGGAGTATTACGGACAAATCGAGGATATGATCGATCAGGGCCGCTACGCACAGGCCGTGGCCCATGGAAAGCATGTCCTGGGCACGTATCCCAAGTACGTGGCGGGCTACCGTCTGCTGGGGCGGGCGATGCTTGAGGCGCGTCGGGATGAGGATGCCCTGGACATGTTCCTGCGTGTGCTCAGCGCCGACCCTGAGGACATGCTCTCGTGGGTGGCGATGAGTGAGATATACGACCGCCGCGGCGAGTTGGATGCAGCGGTGTGGTGTCTGGAGCGGGCGTTCGAGCTGTCTGTCGACAACCAGTTGGTGGCAGAGGAGCTGCGTCAGCTCTACGGGCGACGCGATGGCGTCGAGCCCGAGCGCGTCGAACTCACTCGGGGGGCATTGGCCCGCCTCTACCTCAAAGGCGACTTGCTCTCTCGGTCGGTCAGTGAGTTCCGTACCCTTTTGGACGAGCAGCCTGATCGGGTAGACCTGGAGGTCGCGTTTGCCGAGGCCCTGTGGCGCAACGAGCAGCGTCTGGAGGCTTCGGAGGTCTGTCAGAGGATATTGGACAAGCTGCCCTACTGTCTGAAGGCCAACCTGCTGCTGGGCGAGATCTGGGTCAACAGCGGCCGCGAGGAGGGCCAGACGTATCTGCGGCGCGCCGAGGTTCTGGATCCGCAGAACGGGATGGCCCAGGCGTTATTCGGAGATGCGTCCCCTCTCCCGGCATACGATGTGCGGATTGCTCCGTTTGATGAGCGTAAGCCGGCGGCCGAGGAGGAGCGTCCGGCTTGGATGGCTGAGGTCGAGTCTGCGTCCGTCGAGGGTCCGCCGCTAACCAAAGGGGAGGCCGCGTTGGTCGATATCGCCGCCGCCCTGGAGGCACAGATCGAGATCCCCTCTTGGTTGGAGGAGATCGATGTGAAAGAGGCTGAAGCTCCTGAGGTGCCGGCGTTTATGGCAGCCGCGGAGGAGCCTGCGGAGGTTGAGGAGCCAACTTTGGCTCTTGAGCCTGAGGAGGAAGAGGCTCCCGAGTGGCTGGCGGGTGTTGGTGAGGACCTGGGGGAACTTGTCCAGGCTGAAGAGGTAGAACAAGAGGGCGCAGTCAGCGAACAAGTTCCAGACTGGCTGGCGGAGGTGGGCGCTGAGTCTGTGGGTGAGTGGGAAGAGGCGCTTGGTGAGGAACAGGTCCCCGATTTCCTGTCCGAGATAGGCGCTGGGGCTTTTGCCGAGGAGGCAGCGCCGTCTGAGGAACAGGCTCCCGACTGGTTGGCGGGCCTTCGTGAACAAGCCGGCGAGGGTGCTGAAGAGTTATCCCCGGTGCAGCCAGCTCCGGCTGAGATACCGGATTGGATGCAGGAGCTTGCCCCGAGCGAAGTCGAGGAGGCCGCCCCGCCGGAGGCCGAGGCACCGGCTCCGAGCGCGGACAGGATGGCCGAAGCCGAAGGGCCCGCGCCGGGCATGGCCGAGGAGCCCGCCCCTTCGTGGCTAGAGGGGCAGGAGATGCCGTCGGGCGAGGAGGCCTTGGCGTGGCTGGAGCAGTTGGCGGCGGGCAAGGAGGAGGAGCTGCAGGCGCAGGTCGAAGCGGAGATAGAGGCCCGTACTGCCGAGATCATGGGCCGTCCTAAAGCTGAAAAGCCGGCGGCCGAGGAGCCTGCCGCCGAGCAGGTTGTGGAGCCGGCCCCGGCGACGGAGGTGCCGCCAGCGCCGGCTGCGGCTGAGATACCGGATTGGGTGCAGGCGCTTGCCCCGAGTGCGGAAGAGGTGTCCGAGGCCGAGGGGCCTGTCCCGAGCGAAGTCGAGGGAGTTGTCCCGCCGGAGGCCGCCGTGGCGCCCGTTCTGGGTGCAGTCGAAGAGCCCACGCCGCCTACCGAGGAGCCTGTCCCGAGCGAAATAGAGGAAGCGTTCGGTTGGACGGCGTTTGGCGAGCCCGAGGCGGGTGTATCCGAGGAACTTGCTCCTAGCGAGGAAGAGGCCGCACCACCGTGGTTGGCGGGGGAGGAGATGCCCTCTGGCGAGGAGGCGTTGGCGTGGTTGGAACAGTTGACGGTGGGCAAGGAGGAGGAGCTGCAGGCGCAGGTTGAGGCCGAGGTAGAGGCCCGCACCGCCGAGATCATGGGCCGTCCTAAGGCTGAGAAGCCTGCCGCCGAGCAGATCGTGGCCGAGGAGGAAGAGCTTGCTCCGGCAGCGAAGGCCGCGGCGCCCGCTCTGGGCGCAGTCGAGGAACCCTCACTGCCCGCCGAGGAGCCTGTCCCGAGCGAAATAGAGGAAGCGTTCGGCTGGACGGCGTTTGGTGAGCCCGAGGTGGGTGTATCCGAGGAGCTTGCTCCTAGCGCGGAAGAGGTCGCGCCGGCGATGGAGGAGGTGGAACCGGCAGTGCCTCCTATCCCGAGCGCGTACGAGGTGTCCGAGACCGAGGGAGCGGTGGGTTGGACGGCGTTTGGTGAGCCCGAGGTGGGTGTAG
>CAZKDJ010000141.1:4941-10859 GCA_964551295.1 uncultured Anaerolineales bacterium
GCCGGCGATGGAGGAGGCGGAACCGGCGGTGCTTCCTGTCATGTCGATCGAGGAGCCCATTCCAAGCGCGGACGAGGTGTCCGAGGCCGAGGGAGCGTTCGGTTGGACGGCCTTCGGTGAGTCTGAGGTGTTTGCTCCGAGCGAGGTTGAACAGGCGGCCCAGGGGCCGGAGGAAGCGATACCACAGGCCCCCGTCGTGGGCGAGGTGCCGCCGCCGAGTGTGGTTGAGGAGGTCATGGCTAAGGCCGTGTCTGCGCCGATGGTCGAGGAGATGGTCCCCAGTGAGGTTGAGGAAGTTGTCGTGCCTTCTGTGGAGGAGCCAGAGGCTGAGGTTCCAGTGGAGGAGGCGACTGCGCCGGCAGCCCCGCCCGCAGAGGTCGTTGAGCCCGAGGAGAGAGCCGCGCTACCTGTTGAAGCGGCTCCGCCGTCAAAGCCCAAACCGCTGGCTGTTGAGCCGGCTGATCCCTTCGCTGCCGAAAAGGCCTATCTGAAAGAGAATCCGCGTGATTATGATGCCCGGCTGAATCTGGCGCGCGCGCTGTGGCAGGCCGGCAGGCGTAGGGAAGCACTGGAGGCCTATAGCCGTCTGGTCCGTGCTGGCAAGGAACTGGATGTCGTAACCGCAGAGTTGGAGGAGTATCTGGAGCAGTGGCCGGACGTCAGCACGCAGCGGGTCCTGGGCGACGCTTACATGAAGAGCGATCAGTTGGAAAAGGCCCTGGCCCTTTATCGTCAAGCCTTGGAAAGTCTATAACATGGGGAGGAAATGAACTTGGAACGCACGCTGGTCATCATCAAACCTGACGCGGTACAGCGTGGGCTTATCGGGGAGATCGTTGGGCGCTTTGAGCGGCGCGGTCTGCGTATCGCTGGAATGAAGCTCATGCAGATTGACGAGTCGCTGGCTCGGCGTCATTACGCGATTCACGAGGGAAAGCCTTTTTACGAGCCGCTGATTCGCTACATTACCTCCAGCCCGGTCGTGGTGATGGTGCTGGAGGCGAACGACGCTATCGACATCGTGCGCCGCACGATGGGGGCCACCAACCCGGCCGAGGCTGCGCCGGGAACCATCCGTGCCGACTTTGGCCTGGAGATTGGACGCAACCTGGTGCACGGTTCCGATGGCCCCGATACGGCGGCCTTTGAAGTGCCCCTTTTCTTTGGCGAGGACGAACTCCTTGCGTACGGCCGGGACGTCGATCGCTGGATATTTGAGTAGGATCACCAAGGGCTTGACTCGTTTTTGGGGTAGGTGCTCGCAAAGCCTGCCCCTTTTTTGTGTGTGAGTTGGTAGGAGGGGGTGTATGTGTGTGCTTCAAAAAGACGCTGTTTAGCTCGTGCGTCGTTTCCCTTGCTTACTGCTTTTGGCCTGGCCCTGGTCCTGTTGCTGGTGTTGATGGGAGTGACTGCCGGCGCGGCTCGCAGATCTCCTTCGGTGCCGCGATCCGCCGAGCAAGCCGCCTCGACCTGGCTGGGTAATCCCGTCGCCGGTGAGCCCTACACGGCACGTCACATCTGGGATCTGCAGGTTTGGCGTGGGCGCGTTTATCTGGGCTACGGCGATTGGATCGGCAACTCTGGGCCGTTGGATATCTGGTATTACACACCTGCAGTCGGTTGCTTCGTCAGTGAAACCGTTTACGTTAGCGCCACGTTACCTGCTGCCCGGCTTAACGAGGAGGCCATTCACCGCTACGTGGTCATTGATGGCGACCTGTACATACCTGGCACAGACCCGAAAGACTCGTGGGAATGGGGCAACTTTTACCGTAACGATGGGAGTGGGTGGGGGCAGTACCGCACCATTCTCAACGGTGTCCATACTTTCGACCTGGCTGGCTACAATGACGACCTGTTTGCGGCCATCGGTACCGATGGGACTGAGCCTCTGTTGCGTTCCTCAAACGAGGGGCTTACCTGGACTGTGGCGATCAGCGAGGGCAGTGATATCTTTTTCACCAATCTTTACGAGTTGGACGGTATGCTGTTCGCCGTGAAGAGCCCTGTTAGTCCTGCTGATGTCTACACAAAGCCAGTCGTCTACTGCTACCAACCTCCCTGGTTCATCACCACGACGATTCAGCTTGTGGGGGATCGCTCCGCAATTCCGATTTTCGTGTATGACGACATGGTAACGTTTAAAGATACGGTGCTCTATATTCCCTGGTCTCGGGAGACGAATATCTTGCACACCTGGCCGCTGACGGCGCTATATGCAATTGGGCCTGAACGGGATGGCCAGCCCGTGCTGTTTTTCGAGGGCAAGCACCCTCGCGACATCGTCGCGGTCGATGGGTGGATTTATGTGTTGGATGCTGGGGGGCCTCGCGATGTGTGGGATGCGGAGCCACCCGATCCGGCTGGCTATACGGCGACGATCTATGCCAGCCGGGACTTGGTGACGTGGGTGCCTGCGGTCACGGCTCACTTTACCGACACGCCCAATGCCCTGGAGATGTTGGATGGGTTCGCCTATGTGGGCACGTACAGCGGTGACGTGTACGCCTTGCCGCTCCTGAGTGTATACCTGCCTCTTGTGGTTCGTGACGGCTAGGATGAAAGGTGAGGGCGCTAGAGCATGCGCACGACCACGCGGCCTTCCTGCCACAGCCCTTCCAGGTCATAGTACCGGCGCATCTCCTTGGAGAACAGGTGGACGACGGCGTCGCCATAGTCCATCAGGACCCACCCCGTGCCGGGCTCCCCTTCGACGTGCAGAAGTCTGGCATCCGTTTCTTGTTTAACCTTTTCCCTGACGTCGTCCAAGATGGCTTTCGCCTGCCGGTCGCTGGTCGTGCTGCCGATCACAAAGTAATCGGCCAGGATCGAGATGTCGCGGATGTCGAGCAACAAGACGTTTTCCCCTTTTTGGTCGGCGATGAGTTCTACGATGCGCCGGGCGAGTTCTAATGAGTCCAAAATTACACTTCCTTGATGGAGATTAGAGACTCAGTAGATCCAAATTCTTGGTGTGCACATGTGCGTGTTGATGAAAATCACCTGCGAAACCGTCATTCTGAGCGTAGCGAAGAATCTCCGCCCTGCATTGGGAGACTCCTCGCTCCGCTCGGAGTGACGAAAATTGGATCTACTGAGACTGGAGATTGCGCTTTCCCAGTCGAAGGTTGTCTCGATGTGTTCCCATATAGAGTCGGGAAGGGCAGTCATCTTTCTCCAATAGACCGTTCTCATGGAACGCTGCTCGCGTTTTGTCAATGTCGTACATTATGGCACGATGCTCATCTCGCCAATGGTCAATGCCAGGCCAGTATTGCGTATTGGGCGCGTGGGTCGCCGTTAATCGGCAGGCCTGTTGAGCCAGGGCTGAGGGCCAGCTTTGCGGCTCATGTCCACATCTAGTGCAGAGCTACCAGGGCTGAGATGGACGCTGGCGTAGCTTAGATTCGACACTATCCAGCGATTTAGGGATGCCAATCTTGCCTTTTAGGAATTAAAATCGCCAAAGTGTCGAAAATCAGCCTAGATCGTCATCAAATAGGTCTGTGATTGAAAGGTCCATGCTGGACATTATACCACATCTAGTGCTTGGTTTGGACATGAGCCGGGAGATTTTAAGGTTTGGCCGGCCAGTAGATAGCGGGGTGAGGCGGTCACCTCGTCGACCGATACAAGCGGTACAGCTCGCCTGCATGTAGTTGCAAGGTTTTGTGATTTGACAATTCCGCGCCGCGTGGTAAAATGCCCGCTGTTTTACGACAGGGGAAAGTGAGAGAAAAGGGAGGGAGCCACACTTCTTCGCTACTTTTCCCTCTACACTAGCCATTCAGAAATAAGATGGGAAGGTTCTGTAGCGCTTCCCGGCGTCTCTGCGTGCTCTTTGAGGGCAGTGTTATACACCTGGCGGTGGGTCTCTAGGATGCAGTTGAGCGCCCGCGCCAGTTGCTATTTTAGTGGGGGCGAAGCTTGTCAGCGCCCATAATGATAGTAGCGGCCGTAAGGATTGCCGACCTTGGTCCTGCGCGCGTTCTGGGACAAAGCCTTCGTTGGAATGCTGGGACCAGGAGGTGTCAAAGTGTTGAGCCAGATGCTTGTGTTCAGGGAAGCGGGAGATTTGGAGTCCGAGCGGTGCCGATTCCTATTGAATCTACTATACGAGGAGGCGTTGAATGTCGGAGAAAGAAGAGGGTTGTGGTTCATTGGCGGAAGCCCAAGATGTGGACTCTACAGTGGGCAGAGGAACTGGTGAATCCGATGAGTCAGAAACATCTATAGGTAAAAGCCTGGCAGCAACGAAAAGACCTGTCGTTAGCATCGCCAGAATCAAAGACGGCAGAATCGACATCGCGGTAGAGGAGGCTATCGACCTTCTTGGAGGAATCCAGACTATCGCTGAGGGCAAGGAGCGAATAATGCTCAAGCCCAATTTGGTGGGGGAGAGTCCCAGTATCACGACCAAGCCCGAGGTCGTCGAGGTGCTGGCACGGTTGATGCAGGAATCTGGAAAGGAGGTCTTGATCGGTGAAGGCTCGGTGGCGGTCGCTGGATTCAACATAAGAGAAGGCAAGATTTGCCGGACGAGCAATCAAGAGATACTGGACGGGATGCAGCAGGTCGTGTTTGAGAGGCTCGGCTATACCGAAATGGCCGAATCGATGGGCATCCAACTCGTCGGCCTTCACTCGGGGGAGATGGTGACCGTGAAACTGCTCAATGGCCTCTACTTTGACCAGATCACGCTTCATCGTTCTCTGACTGAAATCGATCTGCTTTGCTCTGTGCCGATGATGAAAACGCACATGTTGTCGAAGGTGACTTTGGGAATGAAGAATCTGATGGGCGTTCTTCCTGGCACAGTTTATTGTGCCCCCCGAGTTCCGGTGCACGATCAGGCACTCGAGGCCGGGTCGCCGGAGATCGCTTTCGAAGTCGTTGATCTTGTCAGGGCCAACAAACTCGGTCTGGTGGTTATCGATGGTTCGATGGCCATGGAGGGCAAGGGGCCTACACATGGGCGTTTGATTGAGATGAATGTGATTATCGCTGGCACAAATCCCCTGGCGACGGACATGGTTGGTGCCAGCGTCATGGGCTTTGAGCCGGACGAGATTCCAATGTTTGTGTGGGCTAACAAGGTTGGGATGCGCCCGTGTGGGTTGGGTGAGATCGAGGTGAGGGGACAGGCGCTGGATAGTGTTCGGCGCGATTTCAAGCGGCCCCGCATCATCTCCTGGGATGTTATTCGTGATCTTTGGGGCGGTCGAGAGGTCGTATGAGGAGATCGTCCCATCTCTGCAACCTGTGGCAAAAGTCCTCGTTGGGACCGTGTTGTAAGGAGCTAGCGATGCCGAGCCAGGTCAGAATTTGCAAGCAATGTGTTCTGAAATCTACAACGCCTGGCGTTGAGATAAACGATAGCGGGATTTGTTCGGATTGTGCTCGTCACGACAAGCATCCAGGTTACGATCTAGAACGGCTGGCCGGGGAAATGGAGGATCGGTTTGCCGCGGTCAAGAAGGAAAGCAGGCCCTATCATACACTGGTTCGCTTCAGCGGAGGCAAGGATAGTGCCTGCCTGCTGTACAGGTTGAAGAATACGTACGAGTTGAGGCCGCTGGCCCTCACCATCGTGCATCCTTTTCTGAACAGCCAAGCTTCGAGCAACGTGGATGCTGTTGCGCGCAGGTTGGGTGTTGATCTGCTCAAGTTCTATCCTGATGAACACATGTTTGTCAAATTCGTCAGGTATGGTTTGCTGGAGGGGCCCAAGTATGGTTTGAAGGAGGATGTTGGTTGTGACCTGTGTAGCTACATCTATCACTGGGTCACCCTTCGAATGGCGATGCGCATGAACATCCCCTATCTTCTCGACGGGGTCGATGCCGCCGAGCACGAGAAGCCTATCTTCGTAGATGGAGGGGCGATGAAGGTGGCCATGGAAAACGGGGTCAAGTACC
>CAZKDJ010000142.1:0-10825 GCA_964551295.1 uncultured Anaerolineales bacterium
CCCGTCAGCAGCAGCGAAACCTGCCCATACGTCAGCCGCGTGACGATCGAGTTGTTGTTGGCACCCTCCTCCAGTTCTGCCCCAGGGTGGAGTACGATCATCTCCAGCCCTTCATCGAGCGCCAGATACAACCCCGTCTCGCCCCGATAGACCGTCGCTTTCTCGGCCTCGACCACCTCCAGCCAGCGCTCGTAGGTCGCCGAGTCCAGCGCCATCTCGCGAAAGATCACCGTGTCCACCTGGTACCGCTCCAGCACCGCGATCAGGCCGGTGACGTGGTCGGACTCCGGGTGGGTGAGTAACACGAGGTCGATGGAGCGATCCCAGAACGGCATGCGGCGGCCCAACTGCGCAAGCGCCTGCGTCTCGCTCGGCCCGCCGTCGATGAGCACCTGCCTGCCGGAGGGGGTCTGGATGAAGATGGCGTCCCCCTGCCCCACGTCGAGGAACGTGACGTGAAGCTTGCCGTCGGGCAAGGTCCGCCAGAAGAAAAAGGCCAGGATCAGCAGGATGGCAGCGGTTCCGACGATCACCTTCGTCTGCACGTTGGCGGTGAACTTACGCCACAGCTCGCGGCGGCGCTCCTTGGCCTGCGTGAACCACCAGGTGAGGCCCGCCAGCAGGGCGTAGTACGCGAACACCATCCAGCCCGCCATCTTGACCGGCACGGAGGCGAGGGGCGCCCACGCCGTCAGCCGCACCACCTCGATGGTGTAGCTGAGGAACACCCAGGCGACCCAGCCTACCACTTGCCCCAGCGGGCGAAAGATCAATCCCGATAGCAGGGCAAGGCCGCCAACAATCATCACCCATTGTTGGACGGGCAGGATCAAGAAATTGGTCACCAGGGTGATGAGAGAGAGGCGGCCAAAGATATTCAAGATGATGGGTTGGGCCACAATTTGCGCCGCCATCGTGACCAGCAATGCCTCGCTGATCAAGCCGACGATCTTTTCGGCGTGTTCGGCGCTCGTGATCCGTGCCAGCGCCCGCTCGAAGGCGCTCTCCAAAGGCTCGGTGTAGAGCACCAGTCCCACCGTGGCGGCAAAGCTGAGCTGAAACCCTACGTCCCACAGCGTGTGCGGGTTGAGCAGCGTCATGAAAAAAGCCGCCGCGGCGAGGGAGGCGGGCGCGTAGGTGCCCCGTCCCAGCCGCATGGCGAGCAGGTAGAGGATGCCCATCACGGCTGCGCGCACCACCGCCGCCGACGCGCCGACGAGGACCGTATAGATCGCGATGCCCGCGGCGGCGATCCAGAACGCCCGCTTCTTGCCGAACAACCGCCGGGCCAGCCCGAAAAAGATACCGCTCACGATCGTGATGTTGAATCCTGAAATCGCGATGATGTGCGTCGTGCCGGTGGCGGCAAAGTCGTCCATCAGGTCGGCGGGGATGCCCGTCTCGACGCCGAGGAGGATGCCAGTGAGCAGCGCCGCCTGTGGCTCCGGCAGGATGGCGGCGATGGTGGATTGGGCGTGTCGCTTGAAGGCAAACAGGGCGTGCAGGACGGGGCTGGCCTGCCGCTCGGCCAGCAGTGTCACCTCGGCCCGGCGCACCAGCGAGTGGATGCCCTGCCGCGCCAAATAGTCCTTGTAGGAGAAATCCTCCAGCACCGGCGGCGTCTCCAGCGCCCCCTCGACCATGACGCGGTCGCCGAAGCGCCGCTGTGGGTAGCGGTCGGCCTTGACCAGCGCCAGGCCGTCCACCTCCAGCTCCGCGCCGCCGGGCAAGGTCAGCCGCTCGGCGCGCACGCGCAGGTTGGTATAATACTCCCGCTCGTCCGGCTCTCCCACTACGACGCCTTCCAGCCGCACCCAGCCGGCGTCGTTGTAGGTCGCAAGCGAGGTTTCATCAAAGCGGGGGACGACGAGCAGGAAGCGGCCCGCGCCCAAGGCCAACATCAGCGCACACAGCGCGCCCGTCCGAGCGCGGGGATTCTCCCGCCACAGCAGGAGCACGAGGAACGCCATCAGGCCCAGCACGGGCAGCGCCTGCCAGGGCAGGCCGGTTCCCTCGGCCAGCGCGATGCCCGCCAGCCAGGCCACGGCCAGGTACACGAGTGTCAACGGATTACCCTCCGATTTGATGTGTGGTTTTGCTTACCTTCGAGATCCTCTGAAAAGCTCTCTACTCCAGCACCTGGGTTGTGGAGGATGGGCCGTCAAGCAGGAGGCGCAGTCTGTTGAGCACGTTACGCCCAAGGATGATTTCGTCACCCCGCTCATCTCCGATCACTTCAACAGCAGGAAAACGGAGCGCGCCAATTCCTACGTCCACGGTGAACATCCGATCCCTGCGCCACTCTCCCCACTGGCTTCGCAGTCGCACGTCATCCACAATGGGAGCTTGAAGGTTTTCGACGAGTTTGATTGGAACAATGGTTCCGTCGGCAGCCGTATCAATGATGGCCGTGTATGGCCCAAGTGCAAGAGGCTCCTCCGGGTACCCCAAACGAACCTCCAAAACCGGCATTGGGGGATACCACGTCTCACTGTAATGATAAACCATCATCTTTCGTCCCGTTCCAGGCGTGGGCTACGAAAAGCGAGTACTCGCTCCGGTTCGGAGCTCACCCGGCGCAGGAGAACGGCCGCCCGTCCAAACCGTTGCCGGATACGCCGGTGGAGTGCCACAAAGTCCTTGTCGTGATCTACTACTTGCCCTTCGTGTATAGCGACCACCTCACCATCATACTGTGCCACCAACTCGGCGTGCATTTCACAAAAGGTGGTGGCCTCTTCCTTCATCTTTTCTTCCTGAGCCTGACGTATGTAGCGCCGGAGAGCAGTTGCCACGATTTCTTCCACTTGGCTCTGCCGTCGTGTGGCCAACTGCTCCAGGTCCTGTGCCAGATCAGGCTGTACCGTAATTGTCGCCATCGAACGCTCCCTGCATTACACCAGCATCTCTGCCAATCCCTAGCTTTGACAAAGCTGGCCTTGAATTCGACATTCAAGCTTCATCGGCCTCCAGGGCTTGGAGAACCTGGGCCTTTGAGACGGTTTCGGTAGATTCACTCTCCTCGATGGCTTTTACCAAGGCCCAGTCCTCGAGCAAGTCCCTGAGATGCGTTTCCTTGACCGATATGGTGGACATGGTAATGCGCTCCCGAGATATGATACGCCAAGTATAACACACTATTTGAGCGGCGCAATTTTATTCATTGGCTCGTCTTGCTGACTGTCGGCGTGTCGTTATGTGATTGGTGCTGGACTCGCTCCTTGTTTTTGACCTTTGGGTGGGATGGGGCTATACTAAACCTGGTTAGGGAGAGTGCATAAAGGCAGGGAGAGCTATGGCAGACGATGACTTGAGTCAAGCAATCCTCGCAATACAAAGCGGCGACATGGAACGAGCTAGAGCAACGCTTAGCGCCATCCTACGCCGAGACCCCAACAACGTCAATGCCTGGCGCTGGATGGCGGCAGCCATCGACGATCCTGCAAAGAAACGGCAGTGTTGGCAGCGCGTTTTGAGCCTAAAGCCAGGTGATGAGCAAGCAGTGCAGGCATTAGGGGGTACACCGTCAAAGTGATGTGAGTGATCACCAGCAAGCAGCAGGTTCAGCAACAGGAGAAGCGATATACTTTGATAGTGGTGATGTGATAGTAACAAGTGCTCGCATTGTCATTGGAGCAAAGCTCTATTCTGTCAAACATATAACCTCAGTGCAGACGGTCAAGCTACGGAACCAGGCTCGTTTCTGGGGTATCATCATAGCACTTTTTGGGGTACTCATCGTACTTTTAGGTTTACCCTCTTTCTTCTATGAGAGAGGTCAGGGTAGTAGCAGTGGAATCGGTGGTTGTGGTTGTATCGTCACTGGTGTCATAATGTCGGTAACCGGTGTTAGCCTAGCTGTGTTTAGCAAGACCAAGTATGTCGTGCGATTGGCTTCAGCGTCCGGCGAGGTTGATGCACTGAAGTCACCAGATAAGGAATTGATAGCCGCCATCGTAGGAGCGATCACGAAGGCAATAACCAAATAACTCCTCAAAAGCCGGTAGGTTGGGTCAAGCGGAGCGCGACCCAACCGTTCGCCGATTCCCGGCCACGACCATAGAGAAATCACGGCGGTGACTTGGCCAAAGTCAATAGATTGGGTAGGAACGAATCGGGGGCCGCAAGCCAAAGGCTCGGAGCGAAACCCAACCTTCGATTCAGGCCTGCCCCGAAAAAGATGACGCGTCATCTCTGCAGAGACGACAAGTCAACTCTGAAAAGGCGACGGGTCGTCTCTGCTCCAAAAACAGGCGACGCGGTAAGGCGGATTGCCAATCCGCCCTACATTTCGTCGTTCATGGTGAACGCAGTTCATGGCGACTACCTCGCCTCAGGCACCGTAAACCAGAATGTCGTCCCCTTCCCCAGCTCGCTCTCCACGTTGAGCTGCCCGCCCTGCAGCTCGACCAGGTTCTTGACGATGCACAGCCCTAGCCCCGTCCCCTGCCGCTCCCGCACGTCGGGGTTATCGGAGCGGAAGAACTTTGTGAACAACCGCTCCTGATCCTCGGCAGAGATGCCGATGCCGGTATCGGCGACGACGCAGTGCACGTACCCATCCTTGCGGCTGGCCTGCACGCGGATTTGCCTGCCCTCGGGCGTGTACTTGTAGGCGTTGCTGATCAGGTTGATCAGGATCTGCGTCAGCCGCGCCGGGTCGGCATAGACCGGCGGCAGGTCCTGCGGTATCTTGACGCTCAGCTTTTGCGACCTCATCTCGATCTGCCGCCGGGTGGCCTCCAGGGCATTCTTCAACACCTCGGTCAGGTCGGTGGGCTGCAGATCCAGACTCAGGTGCCCGGTCTCGATGCGCGAGATGTCCTGCAAGTCGGAGAGCAGAATCTGCATACGGTCGGCGTTGCTGCGGACGACGTGCAGATACTTCGCCTGCTCCTCGGTCAAGGGCTGCTTGGCGTGCCCCCGCAGCAGCAGGTCGGTGTAACACCCGATGGAGGTCAGCGGCGTCCCCATCTCGTGGGCGACGAGGGAGACAAACTCCGACTTGGCCAGGTCGGCCTGACGCACCTCCTCGTACAGGCGCGCGTTCTCGATGGCGATGGCCGCGTAATCAGCCAGGGCCATCAGCAGTTGCTTGGCGTGGCTGCCAAAGGAGCGCGTGGTCACGGGATTGCCCAGGCCGATGGCGCCGACGACCTTGTCCCCCACCGTCAGCGGCGCGCTGAGCATCTCGCCGCTGGCGGTGGCGTCCCCTGCGCGGATCGCATCGGTCGCCAACTCCTCGGGACCACGGCGGGCGATGTGGTGATGTTCGCCATCCACCCGCTGGCGTTGGATCGCCGGGCGCAGCTTGTTGGTCTCCTCGTCCACCAGCATCAGCGACGCCTCCTCGGCGCCGATGACGTAAAAGACGGCATCCAGGATGCGCTCCAACAACTGATCCCTGTCCAGCAGCGAGGTGACCGATTTCCCTATGCCGTACAGGGTGTCCATCTCACGCACCATGCGGCGCAGCTCCTGGTTGGCCGCCGCCAGACTCTGGGTGAGAAGCTCCTTTTCCCGCCGCAGACGGACATCGGCGAGCGC
The DNA here is from genome assembly GCA_964551295.1 of uncultured Anaerolineales bacterium. GTDB lineage: Bacteria > Chloroflexota > Anaerolineae > B4-G1 > B4-G1 > JAFGED01. The sequence continues at coordinate 5,548 of CAZKDJ010000142.1, forward strand.
ACGATCCATGGCGGCAAACAGCTCCTCGGAGGTGAACGGCTTGCTCAGGTAGTCCTTCACGCCCTTGCGGAAGAACTCGACGGCGATGGCCTCGGAGCCGTGGGAGGTGATCAATATGACGGGGATATCTGCCTGGCGCTCGTTGAGCGCATCCACGACCTGGGAACCATCCATCTGGGGCATCTCTAGGTCCAGCAGGACCAGATCGGGGGAATCGTCCAGGGCCATCTGGAGCCCCTTGGCCCCGTCGGTTGCCTCCGCCACGGTGTAGCCCCCTCGATCGGCGAGGGCCTGGACCACAAACTCCCGTATGGCCTGGCTGTCATCCACGATCAGGATACGCACGCTTGATTCCATAACGCTCCGAAAATGAACCCTGTAGGTCACGCTATCAGCGTGACGCTGCGGGCGTCGTCACGTTATTAACGTGACCTACATCTTGGTTGTTGAAGGTGAACGCAGTTCACGGTTACTCCCTCGAGAATATGTAGGGCAAGTTGCCAACTTGCCCTACATCGGCGCACTTTGTCTACACGCTTCGCGTGCCCTATTATACCCGGACTGGCCTCGTTTGTCGATTAAGGAGAAGTTACAGTTGGATGACGGTCTGGAGGGGTTTCCCACGCCGAGGAGGCGATTTCACCCCCCTCCTAACCTCCCCCATCGAGGGGGAGGAACGTGCATTATCCGAAAGCGTGAACCGCATCCTGGTTTTGGTTCGCGTTGGCAATTTTTCCCATCCTCTGATACAATCGAGATAGCTGCAACAGGAGGCCACAGTGGACAGAATCTTTTATCCCGACAGTTTGGTCGTTATTGGCGCCTCGGATAAACCCGATAATTTGGCGGCCAACATCATCGCCAACCTGCAGAGATTCGATTACGGCGGCGACGTTTACGCGGTGGGGTTGCACGGCGGCGAGGTGCACGGCGTCCCCCTCCTCACCTCTGTGGATGCCCTGCCCGATGGCGTCGACCTGGCCGTGATCCTGACGCCGGCGGCGACGGTGCCCAGCCTGCTGGAGACCTGTGGCGAGAAGGGCATCCTGCGGGCAGTGATCGAGTCGGGCGGATTCTCCGAGTTCTCGGAGGAGGGGGAGGAGCTGGAGAGGCAAGTATGCGAGGTGGCCCGCCGATGGTCCATCCGCTTCGTGGGTCCCAATTGCATCAGCGCGGTCAATATGGAGAACGGGCTGTGCCTGCCCTTTGTCTCTTTCGACGAAGGGGCCTTCAAACGCGGGCCGGTCTCGGTGCTGGCGCAGAGCGGGGGCATCTCGATCACGTACCTGCTGATGCTCAGCGAGGCCGGGCTGGGGATCAACAAGGTCGTCAGCATGGGCAACAAGGCCAACCTGGATGAGGTGGACTTTTTGTCCTACCTGCTGCGCGACCCCGGCACGGAGGTGATCATCCTCTACCTGGAGAGCATCGAGGAGGGCCGCCGCCTGATCGAGCTGGCCGCCACGTCGCCCAAACCGATCATCGTGCACAAGACGAACATCGCCCAGGCCAGTGCCGAGATTGCCTTTTCGCACACAGGGGCGCTGGCCAACGACGACCAGATTGTCAGCATGGCTCTGCGACAGGCAGGGATCGCCCGGGCGCTCAGCTTTGACGACGCGGTGACGCTGGCGCAGGGATTCGCGCTGCCGCCGGTGCGGGGCAGGAACTTGGTCGTCATCTCGCGCACCGGCGGGCACGCGGTGGTGGCCGCCGACGCCGCCGAGACCAATGGCTTTCGCCTCATGCCCATCTCCGAGGATGTCCTGGAAGACGTGCGCAGCATGTTCCGCGCCGATGTTATCGCGCTCACCAATCCGCTCGACCTGGGGCCCATCTTTGACTTTGGCCTATACGGTCCCATCGTCGGCAAGTGCCTGTGCGTCCTCGACCCCGACGCGGTGGTAGTGGTCCATACCTACAGCTCCGGCCCCGAGGCCGAAAGCTCGCACGAGCTGGCCCGCCAACTGGGCGAGCTGGCCCGCACGATGTACAGGCCGGTGGCCTTTTGTCCCTTTGCGCCACGGTCGGAGGTTGCATTGCTCCAACGCGAGATGGGATACCCGATATTCACCCAGCTCGAAGCGGCGATGCGGGCGCTGGCCGCCTCGCGAGAGAGATCTTTTCATCCGGCGCGGCTGTTCCCGCTGCCACCGCCTCCTACCCGGCGTCCCCATGAGGTGGAAAAGCTGCTGACCCGTGACGGCGTGCTGACGACGGACACGGCCCTTGGACTGTGCGCCGCCTATGATATCCCCGTCGCCGAATGGGCCGTGGTGGATAACGTCGAGGGGGCGCTGATCGCTGCCGGCAGCATGGAATATCCGGTGGCGCTCAAGGTGCTCTCGCCAGATGTCACACACAAGTCGGACGTGGGCGGCGTGGCGCTCAACGTCGACGGCCCGGAGACGCTGCGGGAAGAGTTTGCCGCACTGATGGAGCAGTTGGAGACCCAGGCACCCGAAGCGCACCTGGGAGGCGTGCTCGTGCAGCGCATGTTCCCCGGCGGGCGGGAAGTGATCCTGGGCGGCAAGCGCGATCCCAGCTTTGGGCCGGTGGTGGTATTCGGGTCGGGCGGGATACACGCCGAGGTTTTCGAGGACATCGTGTTTCGCCTGGCGCCGCTGACGCGCGACGCGGCCAGCGAGATGATCTCCGAGGTGCGGGGCTTTCGCCTGCTGCGCGGCGTGCGCGGCGATCGGCCGGCCGACGTGGAGGCGGTGGTCGAGGTGCTGCTGGCTCTCTCGCGGCTGATGGTCGAGTGCCCCGAGGTAGCCGAGATCGACGTCAACCCCGTGCTCGTGTTCGAGGAGGGCGCGATGGCGGTGGACGCGCGGGCAGTGATGAGGGGCAAAAATACTTGACGAAACGGGGCTTTTACATTACAATCGCCCAGGCTATAGCAAGCGCGTGACGCGGAGCGGCGCGGTCGTTCCTTTATCGTAACCGCTCACCGCAGAGTTCACTGAGAAATTCTTTTTGGCCGCAGAGAAGTCACTTGCTTCTCTGCAAAAACAGAAAAACACTGCGTCCGGGCGGTCTTTGCCCGCTTTGGCGTCTCGGCGGTGAAATTAGGGCCTGGTTAAGCAGGTACCCTTTATGTTTGAAAATCTGACCGAAAAACTCCAGGCGGTCTTTAAGCGGCTGGGCAAGCGCGGGACCCTGCGCGAAGGCGACGTGGACGAAGGGTTGCGCGAGATTCGCCTGGCCCTGCTGGAAGCCGACGTACATTACAAAGTCGTCAAGGACTTTATCGCGCGCGTGCACGAGAAGGCCATCGGCGCTGAGATCACCAAGAGCCTCAGGCCCGAGCAACAGATCGTCAAGATCGTCCACCAGGAATTGATCGAGACGCTGGGCGAGCCAGGGCGGCTGGAGCTGACCGGCCCCGCGCCCCACGTCATCATGTTGGTGGGCCTGCAGGGCTCGGGCAAAACGACGACGGCGGCCAAGCTGGCGCTGCAGCTTAGGCAGACGGGGCACTTGCCCCTGATGGTCGCCGGCGACACGTATCGCCCGGCCGCCATCACGCAGCTAGAGGTGTTGGGCCGCCAACTGGAGCTGCCGGTGCACAGCGAGGGGCAAAACGTCCCGCCGCCCAAGATCTGCGCTGACGGCGTCCGCGAGGCGCGCCGCCGGGGCAGCGACGTGGTCATCCTGGATACCGCCGGCCGCCTGCAGATCGATGACGAGATGATGGCCGAGTTGGAGGCCGTCAAGAAGGCGGCCAAGCCGGTGGAGACGCTCCTGGTGGCCGACGCCATGACGGGCCAGGAGGCGGTCAACGTCGCGGGCGGCTTTCACCAGCGCATCGGCTTGACCGGGCTGATCCTGACCAAGGTGGACGGCGACGCCCGGGGCGGCGCGGCCATCAGCATGCGGGCCGTCACCGGTGTCCCGATCAAGTTCCTGGGCACGGGCGAGAAAATCGACGCGCTGGAGGCATTCTATCCCGACCGATTGGCCTCCCGCATCCTGGGGATGGGGGACGTGCTCACGCTGATCGAGCGGGCCGAGTCCGCCTTCGACGAGGAGCAGGCCGAGCGTATGGAGCGCAAGCTGCGCGAGGCCAGCTTTACGCTGGAGGATTTCCTGGAGCAGTTCCAGCAGATCAAGCAGATGGGGCCGTTGAGCCAACTGCTGGACATGGTGCCGGGGATGGGGCAATTGGCTCCCAACCTATCGGCCGAGGTCACCGACGAGCAGCTCAAGCGCATCGAGGCGATTATTCTCTCGATGACGCCGGAGGAACGCCGCAAGCCCAAGATCATCGACGGCAGCCGCAAGAGACGCATCGCCCAGGGCAGCGGCACGAGCGTCCAAGAGGTCAACGCCCTGCTGAACCAATTCCGCCAGATGCAAAAGATGCTCAAGCAACTGGGGAAGGGGAAGCGTGGCATGAGAGGATTGACGAGATTGTTTGGATAATTGTTGGCAAACTGGTAAATTGGTAGACTGGTACAGTTCACCAATCTACCAACCACCAATTTACCAATCTACCAACTACCAATTTACCAACTCAGGAGGAATATGGTCAAGCTTCGACTGCGCCGCGTAGGCGCTAAGAAACAGACGAGTTATCGGATCGTGGCAACTGACTCACGGTCTCCGCGTGATGGCCGCTTCATCGAGGTCGTCGGCTTTTATAACCCGCGTACCGAGCCGGAGACGGTGCGGATCAAAGAGGATCGCGCGCTGCACTGGCTGAGCGTCGGGGCGCAGCCCTCTGACGCGGTGGCCCGGCTGTTGAAAAAGATGGGCACGCTGGATCGCTTCGAGCGGCTCAAGCAGGGCGAGTCTATAGAGGCCCTGGTGGCTGAGGCGGAGGCCGCTGCTGAAGCCACACCCGAGATCAGCCCCAAAACCCAACGAGAAGCCGTGGCGGAGAAGGAGACGGAGCCTGAGGCAGAGCCTGAGGCCGCGGAGCCAGAGGAGGCTGAGGCAGAGATAGGGGAACCTGAGGCAGAGGAGCCCGAAGCCGAAGCTGAAGCGGCACCTGAAGCCGAGGTGGCCGCCGAGGCGGGCGAAGAAGAGGCTCAAGAAGAGGCTCAAGAAGAGGCTCAAGAAGAGGCTCAAGAAGAGAAGGAAGAAGAAAGCGATACGGACGAAGAGAAAGACGAGTCGGAGGCGTAAATCGTTCTCCGCCGTGTGGACTTGGCACCCACGCTGTGTGTTCACACTTTGAACAAGCGCATCAACATCATCTAGCCGAGGGAGAGATAACCATGACTTCGTTAAAGGAACTCGTTGAATTCATCGCCAAGTCGATTGTGGATGA
>CAZKDJ010000143.1:0-10761 GCA_964551295.1 uncultured Anaerolineales bacterium
CATCACTGGGACACGTGTCCATCTGATTCGGCTGAATCATGTGCTTGGCGTTCAGGTTAAAAATGTTGGGGGGATGCAACGTCTCGCCGTCAGGCTTGATCACGTTGCCGATCATATCGGGGTATCTTGTACTCAATAGCCGGACAATATCTCTAAAGGTAGTGTTCTCTTCCAACTCCAGCGATAGCTCCTTTACCCCTGCCGCAATCCGGGAGAGGCCGAAGAGTTCCACATAGACATGCATCCGCTTATTCGCGCTCCTTGGCCGTCAGGTCTTTGAAAAAATCCAGAATCGTCCTTTCTTTGTAATCCCTGAACTCACCGGCGTCGAAGAACACGCCGTAGCACGTGGGGCAGCTTTCGTACCAGATGTGAGGCTGTTCGGCGTCCACCATGCGTATCATAGATGTGTGACATACGGGGCATTCGATACTGCTAACCTCGTTATACGCCGCGCCTTCTTCAAGAGTGCCCACATCGATACGCTCCGAGCCCTCGAGAGCCTTCAAGTGCTCTTGCTCCCGCAGATCAAACCAGAGCCCCTTGCAATTCGTACAGCGATTCACCTCGATCGACTCGTAAACCACCACTTCCATAGGGGATTGACACTTTGGGCAAACCATGACAATCTTCTCCTACGAGGCATTAGCGACCTGCTTAGTCACGCTAACTCTGATTATAGACAAGACGCGCAATTTGGCAAACCAGCACCGAGCCATCCACTATTATCGACGACGTGTGAAACCAGTCAGGGAACCGCCGAAACGAGCGCCTCGGCCGCCGCCTGGAACAACACCAGGATCGGATTGGCAAAGATCGACAAGGCAAACACACCGGTCACCGCGATCCCCAACGCAACCACCAGCGTCGGCGGAACAGCCAGGCGCCCTTCAGTTAGTGGCGCAGCGACGAACAACACGCGCGCAATCTGCCACACGCAGGCCAGCGAGATGCCGCTGCTGACCACGCCGACGACGGCCAACCAGAGCAAACCCGCCTGTATCGCTGCCGAGAACAGGTACAACCTACCGACAAAGCCAGCCAGCGGCGGGACACCGACCAACGAAAGCAGACAGATGAGCAGCGGCCAGGCCAACTCTGGCGCGCGCCGGTGCATCCCGGCATAGTCATTGATTTCGTACGAGCCGGTGTGCTCGAACAAGGCCAGAACGGCAGCCAATGCCCCTAGGATGCTCAGTACGTGGGCCGCCAACGCGAACAGCAAAGCGACCACGCCTCGTTCAGAAACGGCCACGATCTCGGCAAGCGGACGATCAGTCTGGGCGACGCCAAAGTGGACCGTGATGCCAATCAATAGATAACCGAGTTGCGCAATACTGAGATAAGCCAAAAACCGCTTGACATTTCGTTGCCAAAGTGCGACGAGGTTTCCAACGAGCATGGTGAACGAGGCCAACGCACTTAACAAGGTGCCAAAGTCGACATCGAGCGTCTGTACCCCTATCGGCAGCACGGCCACCAGCACGCGCGTCAGCCCGGCAAATCCCATCAGCGCAGGCGCTACCGTAAACAGCGCGACGACGGGCGCTGGCGTGCCCTGGCAGACGTCCGGCGCCCACTGGTGAAAGGGGACCAACGCCAGCTTGGCCCCAAATCCCGCCACCATCAAGACCAGCGGCGGCAGGAGCAGGGGCCTCAACCCAGCGCCCGATGCGCCCAAGGCAGCAGCGATAGTGGCCAAGTCAGTAGAGCCAGCCACGCCGTAGAACCACGACAGGCCATAGAGCATCATCGCCGAGGCGACCGTGCCGTACAGGAAATATTTCGCCGCCGCCTCGCCGGCGTGGGGATCAGCGTGCAGGTAGCCGATGATGATGTAGGAGACGACGCCAAACAGCTCAAAGGCCAGGACGATCACGACCAAGTCGCGCGCCGCGCCCACCAAGCAGATCGAGAGCGCCGCCAAGAGCAGCAGGGCGTAGAACGCCCCATTGTTGCGCCCGCGGCGCATGCGGATGGCCTCGCTGGCGATCAGGACGACGAGCCCCGTCGCCAGCAGCGCCAGCGCTTTGACCACCAGCGCAAAGCCATCGCAGGCCAGCACTCCCAGCAGCCGCGCCTCGTGCCCCCACAGCGTGACGACGCTGACGTATGCGCCGAGCAACCCCGCCAGAGCGACGTAAGACGTCCAGCGGCTGGCATCCCAATAAGGGCGCAGCCCATCCAACCCCAGGAGAATCCCGCCCATCAGCAGGAGCACTAGCTCGGGGGAAAGTAGCCAGAGTGTCTGCTCGAAATAACCCAACGGTATTCCCTCTGGCGCAAGACGTAAGGCGTAAAGACGTAAAACGTAAGGCTTCCATTACGCTTTACGCTTTACGTTTTACGTATCACGCATCACAGTAATCCCTGCAACAGCGCCGTCAGCGCCGTGTTGAACATATCCACCAACAGCGTGGGGTAGAGACCGAACACGACAATGACCACCACCAGCGGCCACACCGCCAGCATCTCCCATCCACGCATGTCCTGCAACTGGCCCCAGCGCGCTTCGTCCAGCTCGCCCAAAAAGATGTGCTGCACGATCTTCCACAGCGTATAGCCCGCCGAAAAGACGACGCCCAACATGCCGATGAAGGCAAAGATGGGAACCAAGCCCATCGTGCTCTTGAACACAAAGAACTCGCCCCAGAAGCCGATCAGTCCCGGCAACCCCAGCGCGGCGAACCCCGCCACCAGCATGAGACCATAGTAGTGGGGAATCCGCTTGGAAAACCCACCGAACGCCTTTAGGTCGTAGGTGCGCGTCCGCCGGTAGAGAATACCTGCCAGGAAAAACAGGGCCGCGATGACCACGCCGTGGGCGAACATCTGCATCGCCGCACCGCTGAGGCCGGACGCCGCTGCGTTGAGGGTGGCATCCGGCTTGGGCGGCGCCTGCCCTTCGAGAACGGCTGCGCCACTTAGCAACGCGTAACCGACCGACGCTGCGCACACACCCAGCGTGACAAAGCCCATCTGCACCAGCGACATGAACGAGATCAGCCGCTTGAGATCCCACTGGGCCAGGCAGACCAACGCCCCGTAGACGATGCTCGCCACGGCAAGAGCAGGGAACACCCACACCTGTACAGTGAGATAGTAGAACTGGTCAGGGAAAAGGGGCAGCGCCACGCGCATCAACCCATAGCCACCCGTGCTCAAGAAAACACTGGCCAGGACGACGCTGACCGGGGTCGACGCCTCGCCATGTACGTCAGAGAGCCAGGTATGGAAGGGAAAAGAGGGCAGGCGGACGGCAAAGGCGAAAAACAGCCCGCCGAGGGCGATGCAAGCGTTGACGAAATATCGATCCGCGCCATAGGGCCGCTTCTGCGCCGCCTCCTGCATGTCAAAGGTCTCGACCTGGGCAAAGACGACCAAGATCACCAGCAGCATCGCCACACTGGCCAACAGATTGTAGAGAAAGAACTTGACCGCAGCACGCTCCCGTCCCCGCCCACCCCACACGCTGATGAGGAGCACCATAGGCAGCAGCCCCAGCACCCAGAACACGTAGAACAGCACCAGATCGCGGGCCAAAAAGACGCCAAACACACAGGTCTCGAGCAGCAGGAACAGAAAAAAGTACTCCTTGACCCGCGTCGCCACCGTGCGCTCCGAGTAGAAAAGAGCCAGGGCGACCACCAGAGCGGCCATAGCGATCAGCGGCGCGCTGAGGCCATCCGCCTCCAGGTGGTAGCGCACCGAAAAGGCCGGGACCCACGCGTAATCCTCGACCGGAAGTTGGCCGCCCCCGCCGTTCGCCTGGGCCACCAACACCCAGACCGTGACCGAAAGTGCAAAAGCCGCCAGCGCAAAGATGACGCCCACCCGCTGAACCGTCTTGATGTTCTCCCGGGGAATGATCAGCAGCAGCAGCCCGGTCGCCAGTGGGAGGAACAGCATGACGCTAAGAATTGGAATCATAACGGTTCTCCTCCGCCAGTTTGAAACCTTGTGCAGGTTGCATTTAGCCCACGCAAGGCTGGATACGTCAAGTTCACACAAATGTGAAAAGGATAAACATTGCCGTCAAAACCACCACGGCGATGGCAGCCAGACGCAAATAGCCCTGCACCTTGCCGGTCCGGGGCCGGAACCACAGGCCGCTCACCCTTACTACTCGGCCGACGCTCTTCACCACAAGATCAAGCCCCTTATCGATCACAGCACTCAGCCTCACCAGGGCCAGTGTACCAGGTTTCGCCAGGTTGACCAGCCGGTCCAGCCACCGGTCGAGCAGGCCGGCGACGCGGGCCGGGTACCTGACCAAGTGCTGCAACTGGTCGGCCGGCGCACCCAGCCGCACATCCACCCAGCCGGCGGCCTGGGCCACCGGCTCGGCCATGCGGTCGATGGGCCTGAAGAAAGGCGTCAGAATGCGTGCGTCCAGCCAAGCGAGAGCCAGTGAGGGCGCTCGACCGAGCCAACGGAGGGCACCGCTGACCAACCAATCCAGCATACCATCGCCGAACGCCAGCACTTGGCCCACCAAGACACTGAGCTTGGCAAACCAATAGGTCAACTCACCGACATAGAGCGCGTTGCGCAGCAGATCGTAGAGCCAGCCCAGCCACATCGCGCGTATCAGCGACTCTATCTGGTCCACCCCGCCCGCCTGCGCAGGCGTCCAGGCATAGACCAGGAATCCCACGGCCAAACCCAACGCACTCACGGCGCTCCACAGTGCCATGGACTCGCTGATGACGTATCCACCAGCCGATTGGAATGCCTCCCCGCGGACGCCCAAAAACACATCGAGGAAACTGGCACCGGAGACAGGGACACCGATCAGACCGACCACCAGGACAAACAGGGTCAAGATCAGCGGCACGGCCATGGCGGGCGTGCTCTCGATGACGCGAGCGGCAGTGCGGCTGCGCGGCGCTCCCACAAAGATCAGGCCAAGCTGCCGCATCACGCCGAAGGACGTCACCGCAGCGATCAGGGCCAGCACCCAGAACACGGTCGGGTTGTTCGTATACGTCCAGGCCAGGATCGCGTCCTTCGACCAGAACCCGGCGGTGAACAGCGGAAAGCCGACGAGGGAAGCCCCGCCGACCAAGAACATCAGCAGCGTAGCAGGCTGCCGCTCCCCCAGCCCGCCCATGTTAAACATGTCGTTGAGTTCAAAAGACTCGTCTTCGCCTTGACCCTGACGGCCGTGCTCCATACCGTACGTCACCGACCCGGCGGCCAGGAACAGCAACGTGTTCGACAGAACGCTCGTCACCAGGTGAAAGACACCCAGCACGTAGGCGCCCAAACCCAGCGCGGCAATGGCATAGCCCAGTTGGCCCATGGCAAAGAAGGACAGCGCGCGCCGCATGTCGCGCTGCGTCGCGGCGACGACCGCCGCAAAGACGGCGGTGAAAATTCCCACGACGGCCACGACGGTCAAGTCAAACCTGGGAATCACCAGGACGTCGGCCGCTGCGTCCAAGAGGGGAAAAGCTCGGATCAGCAGAAATGTCCCGGCAAAGGCCGTGGCGGTGTGGATAAGAGCCGAGGCCGGTGCCGGCGCCACGACCGCCTCCGGCAGCCAAACGTGAAATGGAAACTGGCCGCTCCTGACCATCGCCGCGCCAAAAAAGAGCAGGGCGACTACCGCCCCCACCGGGAACTGGGTGGACAAGAAGGGGATTTCGGCCAATGCTTGCAGCGTCTCTTGGCCAAAGACCCTGTCGTAGGTCAAATAACCGGTGTGAAAGTGAAGCAGCCCTACCCCGAACAAGAGCAGCAGATCGCCCACCCCTGCTGTGAGAAACACCTTGAGCGCAGCCTCGCGGGCCGACCGTTGCTCGTGCCCCAGGCCGACCAGCAGATACGCGCAGGCGTCCATCATCACCCAAAAGACGAGAAAGAGCAGCAGATTGTCAAAGATCAAAAGCCCCAGCACACAGGCGACCAAGAGGGACATCAGGGCAAAAAAGCTTCCCGCGTGCGGGTCGTCCTGCATGGCGCCCATGCTGTAGATAAAGATCACCAGACAGGCCAGCCCCAGCACCGCCAGCATCAGCGCGTTGAGCTGGTCGATATAGATGCGGATCAGGAACGTGTCTGCGCCGAGGGAGAACCACTCGCCGAACGTCGGCTTGAAGACCTCCGGCGATTGTCCGTCGATCACCACCAGCATATTGGCCAGGAACATAAAGACCGCTAATCCGGTAGAGATGAGGATGCTATAGATAGCGAGCTGTTGGCTCAGCGCGCGGCTGCGATGGGCAAACAAAGCAACGAGGACAAATACGAACAAGGGGCAGAATGGGATTAGCCAGGCGAGGTCAAAGATCGTGATGCCGTCCATCGCGTACTTGCCCTCTACTCCTTCAGCGACTCTAGCTCGTCCACGACGGCCGTGCCCCGGCTGCGCCACAGGGCGACCGCCAGCGCCAACCCCACCAGCACCTGCGCTGCGGTGACGAGAACGACGAACAGTGCGAACACCAAGCCGCCGGCCGTCTCGATCTCCACGTAGCGCCAGAAGGCGACCAGGTTGACGACTACCGCGTTGAGCATCAGCACGACGCCCATCAAGATGGTGACGGCGTTGCGCCGCGCCAGGACGGCGTACAGACCGACGCAGAACAATCCAGCGGCCAGGGCGAGGACCCACGACAGAGGCGCCACCGTCACCGCCTCCCCACCAAACGGGCCGCGCCGGCCAGCGCGACCCCGACCAACAAGACGGCGATCGTCAGCGGCAGGACGAACCCCTCTGCGCTCACCAGGGCGACGCCCAGCGCCTCGATGCTGCCGGAGGGGATAAAGGCCGCATCGGGTGCCGGATCCAAATCGGTGCTGAACACCATCCAGACAATCGCGCCGCACAGCGCCGCCGCCACGACCACACCGACCCACCACGAGCGATTGTGTCCAAGGTGTACCGACCGCGTCATCTCCCGCAGCGGCGCGGGACCGAAACGGATCGAGGCGGCGATGCCCCCGATAAAGACCAGCGCTTGCACCCCGGCGACGATGGGCGCGCCCAGCGACACCAGCAGTCCCGCCACGCCCAGGCAGGAACCGGCCAGGGCCAGCGCGGAGTGGAACGCGTTACGCAAAGCGACGGCCGCTACCGCGGCCCCCAGCGCAATCGTGCCAAAGACGATAAAGAGGATCTGTTGAAGCCCCATAATCGAAGCGTGAGCGGTTCTCATAGCTTGGAAGGTTCCAACCATACACAGACGAACACTGTGTGCGGAGACTCACCCCCTACGCAAACAGCCGATATTATAGTACGATTGGAGCTAAAGCACCAGATACAAAAAGACTTCCGAGAGCACCTCGGAAGTCTGAACACGCTCACGAATTATACTAGCAGGCATACCTACTCATCTCGACCATCCCTCTCAACAGCCGCAGCGCGACGGTGGCGCACCCGGCGCACGGCCAGCCAAACCACAACCGTCAGAGCCAACAGCGGCGGCAGGATGAGCGGCGCGTAAGCAAAGGCGCGGATAAGGAAGGTGGCAATGTCCTCAAAGATGTGCACCACTTCCTCCCATGCCTCATTTAGTACTCGCTCGGCGTCGAAGCCAGGCGGCGCCGGCGCGACCTCCTGCGGGACCAGGGCCACGTCGATACGCGCCAGGGCCGCCGAGTGCTGGAGCAGGGTCATCTGCCCCTTGAGCTGTTCGATCTGCTGACGGATATTGATGAGCTCGTTATAGATGCTCAGGATTCCCTGCGCCTTCTCGCCCCGCTCCCGCGCGGCCGCCAGAAGCTCTTGCAGCTCCTGCTCCGCCAACTCCAGGTTGCGCACGCGGGCGTCCAGGTCGACGTACTCAGCGGTGACGTCCTGGCTGGTGATCTGCTCGGAAAGCAGCTCGGCGTCCATTCCCCGCAGTTGTGCCAGCACCTGGTCGCAGGCCGCAACGGGCACCTGGATGGAGACAAAGGTCTGCAGGCTGCCCCGCGACGTCTTGCCAGTCTCCAGGCTGTAGATCCCCCCACCGTGCTCGGCGGCAATCTCTTGCACGCGCTCGAAGCTCTCCCCGGCGTCCTCCACGACAAAAGTCAGGGAGGCATGCCGCACGACCATGCGGCCATCGTCGCTGGAACCACCTCCCTCGACGTCTGTGGGAACGTGATAACTTTCCTGCTCTCCGCTGGTCACATCTGACACAGAACCCTCATAAAGCAGAGAGCTATCCGTACTCGCCTCGCCATTCGACGTCTGCACCACACCGGAGCTGCGCCCTGGGAAAAGCGCTGGAGCACTACCATCGAGGTGCTTCAACAAGCCAACATCAAGCCCGTACATCTCACTATACACTCTCTCATTACCGACTGCGTAGTCGAGACGGCGCGGTATCTTCAGAAAAGCCGACGCGGCTGCCAGCACCACGGCCACCACCATCACCCCCGCCAACACGGGATGGTAGCGGCGCGGCAACCAGGCCAGCCAGCGCCCCCGAAGCCGCTCCACCCACGCGGACACCCGCCCCCTGAAGCTACTCTCATTTAACAAACGCCTCACCTGTCTTTGGAGCTTGGGGCTTGGCTCTTCAACCGCTTCCTCCAGGCAGGTGTAAGTTGCCAGCAAGTCCTGCAATTCATCGTTATCTATGTCAGCCGGTTTGAGCATCCCCGCATCCAGACACGCCGCAAGTTTCTCGGCCAGTTTCTTGTCATTCTGTTTCTTCATCGCCACACTCCACTTTTTCCCGCAGCCGTCTCAACGCCCGCAAGCAGGCCATCCCTGCCGCTCCCTTGCCAATCTTGAGCACGGAGGCAATCTCCTTGTTCGAAAGGCCCGCCAGGCGCAGGAAAAGCATATCCTGGTCCCGCTCCGATAACGACTCCAACGCCGCGCGGACGGTCAACGCGCTCAGATGATCGTCCCCCCCGGGGTTAGGCCGCCAATCACGCACTTCTATCTCTTCCAGATTCTCCGCCGGGCGGCGGGCCTTGGCGCGGTAGTGATCAACCACCAAGTTATGCGCGATACGGAACAGCCATGCCTTGGGCGCGCCGCCGTTGAGCTTGCGCGGCGGCCACTTACGCCACGCTTTGAAGAACGCATCGGCAGTGAGATCCTCCGCCGTCGCCGCGTCCTGCACGCGGGCAAAGACGTAGCGGTACACCCCTCGGAAGCATTCATCGTACAGCGCTTCGAAACGGGGATCCGCGCTTTTTCCCTGTCGAGACTGATGCTGCGATCTAGCCATAAAACGTCCCTTTTCGAGAAACAGGTCTGTTCATTATAATAGACGCTCCAGCACGCAAAAAAGTAACACCCTGCGCCGAAATCATACTTCCACCGCCTCACACACCGGCAGCACAATCACCTCCACCGGCGGCGAAAGTCTGCCCATCGCCCTCGCAAATGGCACAATGTCCACCGCTTGCGAGAGCGGCGGGTAAAAGTCGTCGTGGTGATGCGGGATCACAACGCGGGGCCGGAGCCGCTCTACGACGTGGACGGCGATCTCACAGGTGCGCGAGTGGCCCTGCAAGGGGAACAACAGCACGTCCGGCGCGCCCAAAGCTGCCAGCCGGGTCAGTTCCTCCTCCGTGCAACCGGTGCTGCCAAAGTGGTGCACCACACGGTCATTCTCCGCCGTCAGCGTAAAGCGCCAGGTGAGTACATGGCCCTGCGGCCAGTGATGCAAACGGGGCAGCCGCCACATCTGGGCAGGAATCGACGGGATGGCGCGAAGAAACGTTGGCGTGAAGGGGTGGGTATCCGAGGCTACAGGTACCGGTCGATCTCCTCGGCGGCCTGCATCCCTTCGGAGATCCCCTGCACCGCCGTGGTGCCGCCGTTGACCAGGTCGCCCGCGGCGAACACGCCCTCCAGGCTGGTGGCGGACGAGCCGTTCACCGTCTCGATCAGACCGCGCTGGGTAAAAGCGACGCCTTTGCTCTCCAGCGCCTCTCGCAGCGCCCCCGATACCCCCTGCCCCAGCGCCTCGACCACCAGACCAACGTCCAGCATGCTCTCGCTGCCCTCGACCGGCATGGGCCTGCGGCGGCCCGAGTCGTCCTGCGCGCCCAGTTCCGTACGCTGCACGCGCAGGCCAGTCAGCTTTCCGTCGCGGTCGGTCTCATAGCCCACGGGCTGGGTGAGCAGCATAAAGTGCACGCCACTCTCCAGCGCCTCGTCCCGCTCCTTGGGCCAGGTGGGCATCTGGCCGAAGGAACGGCGATACACCAAGTAGACGTCGGTAGCGCCCAAGTTGTGGGCGGTGACCGCCGCGTCCATCGCCGTGTTACCGCCGCCCAACACGGCCACCTTGTCGGGGATCGAGGTGAGCGAGCCATTCTTGGCCTGCCGCAGGAAGGCCAGCGCGTCAACCACACCTTCCGCCTTACCCAGCGAGGCGGATTCGGATAGCCCAGCTGCGATCAGCACGGCGTCGTAATCGCACTGCAGATCGTCCAGCGCCACGTCCTCGGCCAGCGCCTGCCCGAACTTGACCTCGACTCGACCGGCCTCGCGGGCCGGTTCCAGCACCGCGTCGACCTCGCTGCCCGCCTCGTCGTACCGGTCGGCGGGGATGATGCAATCGGGCGTGCCGCCCAGGCTCTGCCCGCGCTCGAAAATCGTCACCTGATGCCCCATCTCCAGCAGCTTGATCGCCCCCGCTATCCCTGCCGGCCCGCCGCCTACCGCCGCTACACGCTTGCCCGATGCCTGCTCAGGGAGCCGCACGCCGGTCAGTCCCTCGCGGCGGGCGATGCGGCTGACGACCAGTTGGATATCGCGGATGGCGACGGGGTTGAGGCAAAAGATGTTCTCCAGGCAGCCGC
>CAZKDJ010000144.1:0-10695 GCA_964551295.1 uncultured Anaerolineales bacterium
GCCTGTAGTTTCGGGTAAAAGTGGCGCCAAAAGCCACGGCTGCGCCCGACGAGGTTCTCCCACAGACGGGACTGGCTTTCGTGGACGCCCATCGAGGTCCCGCCTGCCAGCGGGGTGCCCTCAAAGTCTGCCCGGCTGCCCTGCTCGTACATCGCGTGCCCGGCTTCGTGCAGCGTGCCGAACAGCGCGCTGCCGAGGTAGTGCTCGTCCACGCGGGTGGTGATGCGCACGTCTCCGATGGAGAACTCGATGGTGAAAGGGTGGGGGGCTTTGTCCTGGCGGCCTCTCTCAAGGTCGTAGCCAACCCGTTTGATCACCTCGATCCCAAAATCCCATTGCTCCTCTTCGGCAAAGTGCTGGTGCAAGCAGGCGTCGTCGGCAGGGGGTTTTGCGGTGATCGCCTGCACCAGGGGAACCAATTGGTCTCGTAGCTCTGCAAACAGCGGGCGTATGATAGAGACCGTCATGCCCGGATCCTGCGTTGGTCTGCCGATCAAGGGGTCGGCGATGTGCTCGTAGTCAAAATAGCCGGCATACTGCCGGCTCAGATCGAGCGTCTTTTCCAGGTAGGGGCGCACCTTGGCAAAGTCGTCCACCGGACGGGCCTCCTTCCATACCTCCAGAGTGGCTGCTGTGTGGTCGTAGAACTCGGCCGTGAACTGGGGTGGCACGCGGCTCTTTTCCTCATAGAGACGGCGCGCGACGCGGATCAAGCCGGCCTCGTCCGAGTCGTAGGGCAGGCTCTCGGCGTAGGGCTGCAACGCGTCCAGCAGCCTGCCCACATCAGGGGCGACCATCTTTTCGTGCCCCAGACGCGTTAACGTGGCGATCTGCCGCCCGCGGGCCGCCGCGCCCCCGGGCGGCATGTAAACGTTTTGATCCCAGTGCAAGACGTAGGCGGCGGATTCCAGGTCCTTGATTTCAGCGAGGCGGGTTTCGAGTTCTGCTAGTTTGTTCTCCACAGTTGAACCTCCAGAAGGTGATGGATGTACGTAAAGTCGAGTACTGACTCTGATTCTACTATGCACTTGATTCCTGGGCAAATGCGGTTTTTGACTTCCCCTAGCACTTCTGCTATACTGAATTCGCTTTACAGGCTCTTGTTGTCGTTGCCCGTTTGAGAGGACGAGGGGGTGCAGAATGGCCGTGATCACGATCTCGCGCGAATTGGGGAGCGCGGGCGATGAGGTCGCCGACCTCCTGTGCCAGACGTTGGGCTACTGTCGCGTGGACAAGGCCATGTTGAGCCGGATCGCTGAAGAGGCGGGCGTCGATGTCGAGGCGGTGCTGGCCAAGGAGCGGTCAGTCACTCACAAGCCCCGCTTGGTCAGCGGTGCGATGCGTTCATTGTATTCCAAGGATCCCTCGGCTTTTGAGAAGCAGGATGCCTTGGATGACCAGACCTACGCGCGCGTCGTCCGTGAGACGATGGAGCAGTACGCGCAGGAAGGGAACGCGGTCATCGTCGGGCGTGGCGGGCAGATGATCCTGCAAGATTGGCCTGGTGCCCTGCACGTCCATCTCTATGCTCCTGTGGCGGTGCGCGTCCAGCGGTTGATGGAGCGCCTGGATATTTCTGAAGCGGAGGCCCAGCGCCGTATCGAACGATCAGATGAGCAGAAGCGGCAGTACATCCGCCACGTGCGCCAGAACGCCAGTTGGAAGAACCTCAAGTACTATCACCTGGCGATTGACACCGGCCGCGTCTCGCCCGAGGTCGCTGCGCGGATAATCGCCCTGGCGGCTCGGCAGGAGGGCGATGTCGACCTTTGACATTTGCCTGTGAAGAGGTTATACTTTTCTTTGGCGTGTTTTCACAAACAACCTAACAATATAATTGGGGTGGTGACAATGACAACCAAAACGATTCGTTTATCCTCACGTTCGCGTATGCTGGGAGTTTTCTCCCGATGCTTGTTCGTGGCGCTGCTTCTGGTGAGCGGTGCGTTTTTCCTGAGCGCCCAGGCCCAGGAGGAGGAGCCGCCAGAATCTCTGTGTGTCGTGCTGGCCCTGGATAGTTCGGGCTCGATGGAGAGGAACGACCCTGAGGGGCTGCGCTTCACGTCGGCCCAGCTCTTTGTCGCCCTGCTGGATAACGGCGACCAGGTTGGCCTGATCGATTTCTCCACCGGAAGCCAGCCACTGACGGATGGCCTGGTGACCATCAACGGTCCGGCCGACAAGGTGGCTCTCATCGATTTGTTGGCTCCCACGCCACCGGAGGGATATACCGACATCAAGGCTGCGCTGGAGGAATCGGCGGTGATGCTGACCGATGCCGAGGGGTGTGGCACTCGAAACCTGGTCCTGCTGACCGATGGCGAGCCAGAGATCGCATCCGACTATCCGGAATATGAGGACGAAGCGTTGGCCGTGGCCGGCGAGTTGGGCGTACCGGTGATGTCGATCGCCCTGACGCGGGAAGGCGAGTCCGCTTTCTTGCAGCGATTATCGGGAGCCACAGATGATCCCGGGATCGTCATCCCCGCGGCAGATGCCGAGGCTCTGCTGGACGCGTACCTGGATGTGCTCAGCCTGCTCAAGGATCGTACCATCTCGGGTGGGGAGGGGGTCTCGGCGCCTGCCGACGTCGTCTTGCCTATCGACCCAGCGTTGGTACCCTATATCGACCAGGCCAGTTTCGTCGTCAGCATGTCGCCCGGCGTGGAAGCCACGTTGATCGCTCCCGATGGCACGGTGGTTTCGTCGGACGACCCCAGTGTCAGTTTCAGCCGGGTCACGCCTCGATTTGCCGTGTATACCATCGTCGAGCCGGCCGGGGGGGACTGGACTTTTCGCCTGACGGGTGATGGGCGGGCTTTGGCGCGCGCTGTGCTGCGCTCTCGTCTGCGCGTATCGCCGATTGCGCCTGGGCCATTTCATCCCCAGGGGCGCCCGATGCACATCGTCACCAGCCTGATCGAGGAGGACCCTGACGGAACGCCGATAAAGCTCATCGGGGAGGCGACCTTCTCTGCCGTCATTCGGCGGCCCGATGGCGCGCGCGAGGCGTTGGATTTGCTTTACGACGACGGCACCCACGGCGATGCCACAGCCGGGGATGGCAATTTCACCGGGATGTACGTCAATACCGACTTGGCCGGTGTCTATGAGATCACGCTGCGCGGGCGCAAGGGCACGATCCCGGCGACGGGCCGGCTGCGAGTCACTGCAGCGCCTTTCCCGGAGCTGACCATCGAGGCACCGACGGGTGGGCTGCACGAGATACGTGGTGAGCCGCTGGAGATCAGCGTGGCGCTGACGGGCGCGGAACCGGTCACCCTGGATCAGGGAGAGGTCGTGGCCGAGATCACGTCGACTGACGGGCAGGTGACGGAGCTGCCATTGGTGGCAGGTGATGCGGAGGCGCACTACACCGCCAGCTTTATGCCGTCCGAAGATGGGGACTATACGATCCGCTTCGCTTTAGCCGACGCATACTACAAGGGAGTGCCCTACGAGGCGGAGGCATCCCAGACGTTTTCTGTGGCGCTGGTGCCCACCGTGACGATCCTGGACGAGGCCATTGATCTGGGGATGATTGAAAAGGCACAGATGGCAAAGGGGGCGACGGTCAATTTGCGCGCTTCTTCGACTAGCCAGGAGCCGGAACCCGTTTCGGTGACCCTGGCGGGGGTGCCTGGTGTGACGCTGGTCGGCGTACAGCCTGCGGAACTGGGTTCCGTTCAGGAGACGCGGCTGGTGCTGACGCTGCAAGGAGCTGACGTTGAACCTGGCGATTATGAAGCCACGCTGACCATCGCCACGCGCGACGGGATCGATTTGGGACGCCGGCAGGTTCCATTGCGCTTTACCGTCTATGTACCCATGCTGACGATCGAGAATGATGAAACGACGTTTGACCTGGGTGAAATTCGAGTTGATCAATTGGCAAGCGCGCAGCGAGTTCAGTTGGACGTCAACTCGACCAGCTTTGAAGGAGAGCCGCTGATGGTTGAAGGTATCAGCGGCGTCGAGGGAGTCGAGGCGGCGCTGTCGGTCGACACGGTCCCTCCCGGCGAGACAAAGGTCGACTTGACGTTGGACTTGCCCCGAGATTTGGCGGTGGGCGAGTACCGGGCAGTGGTGAATCTATCGACGCGGGAGGGGATGGAAGTGAGCCCAAGCGCGGTGACGGTGATCTGGTCCGTGGCGCCGGTGCCCTGGCTAGAGATTTATGGGATACCGGTGGCGTTAGGGGCGTTAGCCTTTGCGATTTTGCTGATCCTCTTGGGCACAGTCATCCGCCGCCTGGGGGTCAAACGTCCCTGGGGGGTGTTAGTGGCCGTACGCGTGCCGCCGGGTGAGCCCAAGGAGAATTACTTTTTGGAGCAGCGCAGCGACGGGCGCGGGCGGGTGTTTGTGGGGCGCAGGCGGCGATCCCAGATACGCTTGAAGCACTTTAGCATCGAGCCCCGGCATGCCGTGTTCTACGCCAAGAAGCAAAAAGTGACCGATCCGCTGACGGGTAAATCGTCGCGCAAGAAGGTCTGCCTCGTCCGCAACCTGGGCAAGGGAATCGTGGAGGTGAATGGCGTGCGGCGGAAAGAGGGTCAAGTCAGCCATCCGTTGCAGGATAACGCGGCAATCAGACTGGGCAACTATGAGTTCCAGTGGAGAGAGAAGTAATTGTGCTCTGAGTGCAGTCTCTCCTGGCTGATCGCCGACAGGGGGTTCTTAGATTCGGAGTAAACCAGACCTCGGAAGTCTTGATGACTTCTGAGGTCTTTGGTATGGTGGCATCGTATCTTCTCAATAAGTAGGGGAAGATGGGGGGGGTGGGGGGGGGGGCGCCCCCCCCCCCACCCCCCCCGCCCCCTGATTATTGAGATGCTACGTGGCATCAATGTTCAACGAGAGGAGTATGTAGATTGCAGGGGTTTCTCCTGGGCCTGGCCAACGGCACGACCTGCCTGGCCTTTTGCGCACTGGCCTTGATCCCGTTCCTCATGCACGAGGGGCAGACCGTGCGCCAGAACCTGGTCACGTTGGTAAAGTTCCTGGGTGGGCGGATGGGCGGGACCTGGTCTTTGGCGTGTTGGCCTGGGCGACGGGCAGCTTGCTGGCGGGCGCTGCTGGCTACGAGGGGTTGCTGATCGGCATCGCTTACGTTGGACTTTCAGTCCTGCTGCTGGTGGCGGTGCTGCGCAAAAAGGCCCCGTCGGGCAGTTGCGCCTTTGAAGGGGCGCGGGTTACGCTCAATCGCTGGCCGGCCTTTCTTCCCATCGGCATGGGCTTCCTGGTCGGGCTCAATATCTGCCCGCCGCTGCTGCTGGCCTTTACCGGCGCGGTCAGCAGCGGCTCCCTGCTCGGCAGCTTGATCTTTTTTCTGGCGTTCTTCCTGGGCACCTCGGTCTATTTCGTTCCCATTCCTTTCCTGGGTGTGTTCCGCCGCGTTTCTGCCCTGCAGATCGTGGGCAAGTTTGCCGCTGTCATCGTGGCCCTGTATTATCTGTATGCAGGAATCCTATTACTCGCAGGAGGTGTGTTATGACTACGTCAGGTCGAACTGAAGCACGATCGTCTGGAATGGCGGTCTGGAAGGCGGTGTTGCTCATGTTACCCGCCGCGTTGCTCTCGTCGTTGACCTGGCTGGGCAACTTGATGGGCGGTGACATCGATCCCCTGATAGTGGTCGCGCTCGTGGCATCCTGGCTCGGGTTCACCGTGCTCTTCGTCCTGATGTTGACCACGGGCAAGACGTATCGCTATCGCTCGATCATGTTCATCCTCACCGCCATTGCGTTGCCCCTCGACTTTATTCCGTACATGGTCGAGACCTATGGCAGCATGATGTTGGCCGATGATGTCATGTTTAGTGGGGGAGCGAGCTTCTGCCCTCTGACGATGCCGATGATCATCATCCCGGCGTTGGTCAAGGGTGTGGTGATCTTTCCCGGCGAGATTCTGCCGGGCACGGCCAAAGGCGCTTTCTCGATCATGTTCATCCTGTGGGTGGGCGCCTCGCTGGCTGTCGGGCGGGGATGGTGCAGCTGGGGGTGTTTCTACGGCGGCTGGGACGAGCTCTTTTCCCGCATCCGCAAGAAACCGCTGATCAAGCACAAGCAGATCGACAGCCGATGGAGATATCTGCCGTTTGCCGTTCTGTTGGCTATCGTCCTGCTCTCGGCGATTACCTTCTCACCTATCTACTGCGAGTGGCTGTGCCCCTTTAAGGCGGTCACCGAATTTCAGGCTCCTTCCAGCGTCCTGGCCGTGATGCAGATAACGATCTTTGCCCTGCTGTTCATCGGCCTGGTAGTTGTCCTGCCCCTGTTGACCAAGCGGCGCATTCAGTGCGGGCTGTTCTGTCCCTTTGGGGCGATGCAGTCCTTTCTCAACAAGATCAACATCTTTGAGGTGCGCATCGACCTGGAAAAATGCACGCAGTGCAAGAAATGCATCCGGGAATGCCCGACCTTTTCTCTGGACGAATCCAGCCTGGAGAGCGGCAAACCGCTGATGACGTGCACCAAATGTGCCCAGTGCGTGGACACCTGTCCCCAGGGGGCGATCTCCTATCACATCAAGGGAACGCCGTTGAAGGCCAATCCCACCGTCGCCAAGGTGCTGTTCCTCTACCCGGCCTACATACTGCTGATGTTCCTTGGCGCGGGCTCTGTGGCCGCGGCGCTGTATCGGATTCTCATGTTGGTCACAACCGGAAGCATGCTTCACTAAAATGCGTGCTCAGAGCGTGAAAGGAGCCATCTAGTCATGGAAAAGATAAGACCCGTTTTGGGCTATATCATGGCCGTGTTTAGTTGTCTGATCTCGGCGGCGATACTCCCTGCCATCGCCATGCTGTCCGAGCCGTTCATCACAGCCACCGGATTGACCATCTCTCCCAACTACTCCGGCGGCGAGGTAGTGCAGACCATCGACCATGGCGCCTACGAGACGCACGTGCACCGCATGGTTTTCGACGACGTGCTGATTGGGGAGCGCAAGGAGGGGTTCATCCAGGTGGACTGGACGCCGCTGGACGCGCTTCCGGCGCGCATCGACGAGGAGATCGACGCCGACGGGGACGGGCAGGCCGATTTCCGCATCGAAGTAGATACGACGACCAAAGAGGCCATGCTAACTCCCTATGCTTCTTGGGTGCTGGAATTGGAGGGGGCTTATAGGCCGAAGGACTTTTTCCTGGTTCGCGTGCATCTAAAGAACCCGGCTCGATAAGGCCTGTGCCCTAATCTCCATTCCCAATCACCCGCTGAGCTTTCCAAGGAGCAGGCGGATGCTGCGAGCTGAGATTCGGGTCAAGGGGCGGATCGACGTCCAGTGATCGGATTGGTTCGCCGGCTTTACCATCACACAGACCGACCGGGGCGAGACGAACCTGATGGGAGGTGTCACCGGCCAAGCGGCTCTGTACGGGCTGATCGAAGCTCAGGGACTTGATTGCCTTTGGTGTCTGTGGGAAGCACAGAGGTCGGGGCGCTATAGGGTTCTCTGATATTAAAGAAAAAGCCCCGCCGGTGCGGGGCTTTTTCTCGTGAGGAAGGGCATGTCGCCTAGACGTCTTCGTAGCGGATGCCGACGTTCGTACTGCCGTCTAGCGGTATCGCCTGCACGACGATGGACTCGCCGCCTGCGGGATCGTCAAACACCAGATTGACGACATCCTCGTTGATCACCGTGGTGACCTCGCGCTCGGTGTAGCCCATGTCGGGGATCTCCTGAAGGTAGAAATCGGCTACCTCTTCCAGGCTGAGGTCGGTCTGGAAGTTGACCACTTCGCCCATCTCGGTCACGTTCCGCGCGTCTTCAGGCAGCGGGAACTCGACGTCGATCTCTGCCGGTGCTTCCGTGGGCTCAACCGCAGGTTCCTCGGTGGGCTCTACGTCAGGGGCCTGTGTCGGTTCGTCCGCCGGAACGTCGGCGGGTGCTTCCGTCGCCGCTACTTTGGTGGGCTCGACGTCAACCGGAGCCTCCGTTGGTTCGCTGCCTTTGCCACAGGCCAGCGAGGCGGCGACGAGCAGGGCGATGCATAGGAATGGAATAACGTACTTTTTCTTGGACATTGTTTCCTCCTCAGAAGTGTGGAATTCAGCTCCTAGTATAGCCGAGGATCGTGACGAGAGCGTAACGAAAAATCCCCCGAGATCGATCTCGGATTGGGGTTCTCAGGCTCGTGAGGATCGCTTTTTCTCGCGCCAGATGCGAAGCACGCCCGCGAACTGGTCGGGGTGCCGCATGACCACAAAGCGCTTGAGAAGCGCGCGCAGAAAATCGAACCACGCGCGTTGGAGGTCGAATGCTTTGGGGTGTTGGATATCCTGCACCAACCGTCGCCCCAGCGCCCTGGCCCGGCGTGGCAGGCGCGGCGAGGGGGCCTTGGAAAGCGGTTGGTAGCCCTTGGTCAAGGACGCGGTCTTGGCTCCGATGGTACCGGAGCATCGCCCAAACATCACGGCTGCTCTGACCGAGCGCTGCCGGGCAAAGGTGTCCGTGTACAGGCATAGGAGCGCCAGGCGCTCCATAAGCGTCTTTAGCTGCGCCGTGGGTTGATCTTCGTAGACGGGCGATCCCACGACAATGCCATCGGCGGCCAGCAGCCGGTCGCGGATGGCGGGGACGTCGTCCTCGATGGGACAGAAGCCTTCGCGCAGGCAGGTGAAGCACCCCCGGCAGTAGCGGATATCGTGATCGGCTACGTGGATCCATTCAATCTCTGCGCCGGCTTCGGCGCAGCCCTCCAAAACCCGCTGCATGAGTGTTGCCGTGTTGCCGTTTTTGTGCGGGCTGCCGTTCAGCCCGATGACGCGAATGGGGGGAATTTTCTGGTATCACGAATCTCCTTACGTGCAGTTTTGTAGCGCGGTTTTGCTAAACGCAAGCTGGGTAGGCAAATCCGGCCTACTTCGCTCCGAGCAGTCGCAGCACGGTGGCCTGGATCGTCTCTGGCGGAAGCGTTTGCCAATCATCGCCGTAGGTGAGCAGCATGCCGTTGAATAACGAGAAGAAGAACATCGCCAGCACATTGGGGTCGAGATCAATCACCGTTCCCTCCATTTGCCCCTGGGCAATGATGGACGTCAAGAGTTCGTGGTAGCGCGCGCCGATCTTGGACATGTCGAAGCCGAGTTCTTGGAACCTCCGCTCGTCTCCGTGCCCCAACAGCGACAGCAGAATGGCAAAGAACTGATTGTGTTCTTGGCAAAGGGCTAGATACTGCTCTATCAGGTACCCTAGCTTTTCTCGGGCCGTGCCGGGGTGGGGGGCTGCCTCTTGCAGCGTCCGCTCCTGCGTCTCGAACCCGTCGGCCAGGACAGCTTGCAGAATCGCCTCTTTGCCGTCATAGTACCAGTACACGTTACCGGTGCTCATCCCCGCCTCGCGGGCGATGTCGGTCACCTTGCAGCTAAAGTAGCCCTGCGTGGCGAACAGCCGCCGTGCCGCGGCAATGATCTGTCCCTGGCTCTGAGCGCGCATCTGCTGGTTTAGCGCTTTGCTTCTGGGCATGTGTCCTCTTTGACTGAATAATTATTCAGTGATATTGTATCGTTAACTGAACCACTTGTCAATGAAAAGGGATCGGTTGGCTTGCAAAGACAGGCAAATTGAGTTATAGTTGCCCCGTTTTGCAGTTCCCGGCGTGCGAATAAAAGCAGAGATATTGGCGTTGGATGAATGGCGGCCAAAAACTTGGTGCAACCTGCCGACTTTTTTTTTCGTAATGAGAATGGATTTACGCTTTGGAACATCTCCCGTCTTTGATAGCCGGTTATTAGCTGGCGGCTAGGTAGCCTGGGGCGGAATGTGATATGGTATGCTAAAGAATGTGACGCTCGGAAAACGTAGGATGGAGGGTGTAATGGATCAAACGTTAATCGACCTGCGGGACGTGATCAAGACCTACGAGACCGGCGCGGGGGGGGTGACCGTGCTCAAGGACATCGACCTGCGCGTGAACGAGGGCGAGTTCGTCGGCGTGGTGGGGCCCTCTGGCTCCGGCAAGTCGACGCTGCTCAACATGATCACCGGCATCGACCGGCCCACCAGCGGCGAGGTGTTCGTCGCCGGCAAGGCCGTGCACAAGATGAGCGAGAACCAACTGGCCCGCTGGCGCGGCAAGAACGTCGGCGTCATCTTCCAGTTCTTCCAGTTGCTGCCCACGCTGACTATCCTGGAGAACGTCATGCTGCCGATGGATTTCTGCAACGTCTACAAGCGGCGCCAGCGGAAGAAGGTGGCGATGGACCTCCTGGAACAGGTGGGCATCCCCGAGCAGGCGCACAAGCTGCCCAACGCCCTCAGCGGCGGGCAGCAGCAGCGGGCGGCCATCGCCCGGGCGCTGGCCAACGACCCACCCGTGGTCGTGGCCGATGAGCCGACGGGCAACCTGGACACGCAGACCGCGGCCGAGATGTTCGCCCTGTTCGATCGTTTGGTGGATGAGGGCAAGACGTTGCTGGTGGTCACTCACGACCGGGATCTGAGTGAGCAGATGCGGCGCGTGATCCATCTGCTGGATGGACGCATCGACCGCGATCACAACAACGGGCAGCACCGGGCACGTTTGGTATAGTCCGATGAGCATAGCGTGGCTCAAGGTCTGGCGTGATCTGTGGCACAACAAGTTCCGCACGGTGCTGGTGGTGCTCTCCACTGCCGTGGGGGTGTTTGCGCTGGGGCTGGTCTTTGGCATGTCGGGTGTGATGCGCGCGCGCATGACGGAGAGCCACCAGG
>CAZKDJ010000145.1:0-10684 GCA_964551295.1 uncultured Anaerolineales bacterium
GTATCGTCAAGCCGGTGCGTGCCCTGGCGGCGGCGGCGCGTCGCGTGGCCGATGGCGACCTTTCCCAGCGTATCGCCGTCACCAGCGACGACGAGCTGGGGGAGATGGCGGCGGCGTTCAACACCATGGCGGCTGAGCTGGAGCGCCAGCACGAACTGCGCCACCGGGCTATGGCCGATATCGCCCACGAGCTGCGCACGCCGTTGAGCGTGCTTCAGGTTCAGTTGGAGTCCATCGAGGACAACCTGACCGAGCCCACCCCGGAGGTGATCGCCGGATTGCAGGGCGACTTGGCGTATCTCAGCCACCTGGTCGAGGACTTGCGGGTGCTCACCCTGGCCGACGCGGGCGAGCTGCACGTCGAGGCCGGGCCGGTGGAGATGGGCGGCTTGGTGCGAGACGTCGTTGAGCGCATGCAGACGGCGGCCAGGGTAAAAGGGGTTGTCCTGGATACCCACTTGCCCGGTGTCGATCTTGCCGTAACTGGCGATGCGCAGCGGCTGACGCAGGTATTGCTCAACCTGATCTCGAATGCGCTACAGCACACCCCATCGGGCGGACAGATTATCGTCAGCGCGCGGCAGGCTGAAGGCGAGGTGCACGTGGCGGTGCAGGATACCGGCGAGGGTATTGCCCCGGATGACCTGCCCCACGTTTTCGAGCGCTTCTATCGCGCTGACCGGGCGCGCGGCCGCGATACCGGCGGCAGCGGCCTGGGTCTCTCCATCGCCAAGAGCCTGGTCGAGGCGCAGGGGGGCACGATCACCGTCGAAAGCCAGCTCGGGCAGGGCAGTGTTTTTACGGTGTTTCTGCCTCAAGAAAGCACCTTGTAGCCGCGGTTTCCGAACCGCGCGATTTGGAAATCGCGGCTACAGTTCTGTTCTAGTCCCACTCCTGCTCCAGGATGGCGTAGAGATACGAGTCGCGCCACTTCTCCCTGATCCACCGATGCTCGCGCAAGTGACCCTCACGCTGCATGCCGATCTTTTGCATAACCCGTACGGAGGCGACGTTGGCCGGGTCACAGGTGGCATAGACACGGTGCAGGCCGAGTTTCTCGAATCCAAAGGCAGTGAATGCCTTGGCTGCCTCAGTGGCGTATCCCTGCCCCCAGAAGCGACGGTTGAAGCAGTAGCCGAGTTCGGCCTCCTTGTGATCCGGGTTGATGTAAATTCCCCCGCTGCCAATGAGCCGATTCTCCGCCTTGAGGACAACGGCAAGCCCATAGTCTGAGCGGGGCTGTTTTTGCCGTTGGTCAAACGCGCGCTGTAGAAATTCTCGCGTGTCTTTTTCTGTATTGGGACCCCATCCCATATAGCGCACGACCTCTGGAGCGGAGGCGTACTCCTGTATGGCCTGCAGGTCGCTTTCTTCAAACTCGCGCAGGATGAGGCGTTCTGTTTCCAACGTTGTCATCTCTCCTCCATCATTTCGTAACGATATTGATCAGTTGTCCTGGCACGTAGATCACTTTGTGGATTCTCTGGTCGTCGACGTGACTTTGGACATTCTCGTCCGACAAGGCCGCTTCCCGAGCTGTCTCCTTCTCGATGTCCGCCGATACCTCGATCCGTGCCCGAACCTTGCCGTTCACCTGCACCACCAGCGTGATTGTCTCTTCGGCAGCCAGCGCCGCGTCCCACCCGGGCCACGGCTGTTGGTGCACACTGTAGGGTTTCTCCGTCCGCGACCATAGCTCTTCGGTGATGTACGGGGCAAAGGGGGCCAGCAGCAGGACGTAGGTGCGCACGGCCTCTGCCAGCTCCGCCGTGATGCCGTGCTCACGATGGTGCGCGCTCATCGCGTTCAGCAGCTCCATCAGCGCGGCGATGGCGGTGTTGAACTTGAAGGCCTCCACATCGGCGGTGACGCGCTGGATGGTTTGGTGCAGATGGGTGGTTAGTTTGGTGGTTGGTTGGCTGACTGGTTGGCTGGCGATGATCTCGTCTGCTAATCGCCACACGCGTTGCAGGAAGCGCTTTGCCCCGGCGATGCCGTGCGACGCTTGGGCGTCGCCACCCTCCCAGACGGTGTTGTTCTCGAACGGCGCCATGAACAGCAGGTAGATGCGCAGGGTATCAGCGCCGTGGGTCTCGGCGACACTATCGGGGGTGACGACGTTGCCCTTGGACTTGGACATACGCGTGACCTCACCCGTCTCTGGATCGCGGGCGTGCATCACACCCTGGCTACGTAGCTTGGGGAATGGTTCCCGAAATGGAATCAGCCCTGCGTCCGCCATCACCTTGGTCCAGAAGCGAGTGTACAGCAGGTGCATCACGGCGTGCTCCGCGCCGCCCACATACAGGTCGGGCGGACCCCATGCGGCCAGCGCTTGTGGGTCAAAGGGGCCGTCGGCGTAATGCGGGCTGACAAAGCGCAGCGCGTACCAACTGGAGCAGGCAAAGCCGTCCAGTGTGTCGGTCTCGCGCCGAGCCGGGCCGCCGCACTGCGGGCAGGTGGTGTGGACGAATTCGGGGACGTTCGCCAGGGGCGAGCGGCCATCCTGACCCGGCAGCCATTCCTCGATGTGTGGCAGCAGCACCGGCAGATCGTTCTCCGGCACAGGAACGGTGCCGCAGTCATCACAGTACACGATGGGGATCGGCGCGCCCCAGTAGCGCTGGCGAGAGATCAGCCAATCGCGCATGCGGTACTGGACCGTGCGCTGGCCGATGCCTCGTTCCTCCATCCACTCGGCGATGTATCCCTTGGCCTCTTCTGAGGGCAGCCCATCCCACGGGCCGGAGTTGACCATCGTGCCCGGCTCGGTGTAGGCGGCGTTTAGAGGCTCACCGTTCCAATCCAGCGGTGCTATGACGACCGGGATGGCAATATCGTGCCGCCGGGCAAAGTCCAAGTCCCGCTCGTCGTGGGCGGGCACGGCCATGATGGCCCCGCCGCCATAGTTCATCAGTACGTAATCGGCCACATAGATGGGGATACGCGCATCGTTCATCGGGTTGATGGCAAACGCCCCGGTAAACACACCGTCGCGGCCCGCCTGCGCTCGATCCATGTCGCTGCGGCGAGCGGTCTCTTCGGAGTAAGCGTCTACCTCGGCGCGGCGCTCAGGTGTGGTGATGGCAGATCGTTCCGATCCGGCCACCAGCGGGTGCTCCGGCGCCAGCACGGCGAACGTCATGCCATAGACGGTGTCGATGCGGGTGGTGTAGACGGAAAAGGTCTCGTCGGTGCCCGCCACCGCCATCTCGAACGTGACCCCCTCGCTGCGTCCGATCCAGTTGCGCTGCATTGCCAGGATGTGCTCTGGCCAGTCCAGCCTCTCCAGATCGGCCAACAGCTCGTCGGCGTAGGCGGTGATGCGAAAGTACCACTGCTCCAGGTCGCGCTTGTGTACCGGCCCGTGGCAGCGCCAGCAGGTTCCGTGCTCGATCTGCTCGTCGGCCAGGACGGTCTTGCACTCTGGGCACCACCACTGGCGGCCCGTGGCGCGGTAGGCCAGCCCGCGCTTGTACAGCAGCAGGAAGAACCACTGCGTCCAGCGGTAGAAATCGGGCGTGCTGGAGTTGATCTCCCGTTCCCAGTCGTAGGAGCAGCCGATGCGCGTCATCTGGCGGCGATAGTTGGCCGCGTAGCGCGTGGTCGTCTCGCGCGGGTGGACACCCTTCTTGATCGCCTCGTTCTCCGCCGGCAGCCCGAAGGCATCCCAGCCCATCGGATGGAGCACGGCGTGTCCCCTCATTCGATGGTAGCGTGAGATGACGTCGGTGGGCACGTAATTGCGCCCGTGGCCCACGCTCAGGCCGTCGCCGGAGGGGTAGGGGAAAAAGTCGAGGCAGTAGAAGGTTGGTAGACTGGTATCTGGTAAACGGGTAGTTGGGTCGGGTGTGCGATAGATGCCGGTTTCGGCCCAGCGGTTTTGCCATTTGGCCTCGATGGCCTGTGGATTGTAGGTTTCTACTTGGTAAGCCCCATTTGCTCATACCTCCTTGGATTTGATGTAGGGCGGCAGGCAACCGCAGGTTGCACGCTAACCGCCGGTTCGGAGAATTGCCGGGTCGGATAGCAAATCCGACCTACTGTGGCATAACCGTGATGGCCTCATTCCCGGCTAGTTCCTGGACCGGAGGCGCATCGACCAGAGTGAATTGCCTCAGTAAGAGACGTTCTGTAGTGAACGCGGGTTGTTTATCCATTTGCTCCTCCTTGTGTCGTTCTTCGCCATCGCGTACCCGATGGGGTGTCCTCGATTTCATAGCCGTGTCGCCGGATGGTTCTGCGCAGCGCATCGGCGGTTACCCAGTCGCGGGCGGCACGGGCGGCCTCGCGTTGCTGGATCAGCGCGGCGATCTCGGCGGGCAGCGTTTCGTCGACTTTGACGGCGTTGGCCAGTTTCAGTCCGAGCACCTGGTCAAAGTTCAACACTGCGTCGAGCAGCGCGCGTTTTTCGGCTCCATCAGTGGCTCGATTGGCTGCGCGGATCGTCTCCCACGTCACGGCCAATGCCTCGGGGGCGTTGAAATCGTCGGCGATGGCGGCTTGGAAACGTTCGGTGAGTGCATTCTCCCTCCCCCAGTTTGGGGGAGGGCTGGGGTGGGGGCTAACCGCTCGAGTCTCATCGGCCAAACGGCGCACGTTCTCCCGCAGGCTGCACAGCCCTTCAGCGGCGCTATCCATTCCGGCCCACGAGAAGGTCAGCGGCACGCGATAGCTGGCGGTGAGACAGTGGGTGCGAAAGGCCAGCGGATCGAACCCGCGCGCGGCCAGGTCGCCGACCACCAAAAACTCGCCCGACGATTTGGACATGCGCCGGTCGTCCTCGCTCCAGCGCAGGAAGCGCCCGTGCATCCAGACGTTGACGAACCGCTTGCCGGTGGCCGCCTCCGATTGGGCGACCTCGTTAGGGTGGTGGGTGGCGATGTGATCCTCGCCACCGGTGTGCACGTCCAGTGTCTCGCCCAAGTATTTCATGCTCATCGTCGAGCACTCGATGTGCCAGCCGGGAAAGCCGCGCCCCCAGGGGGAATCCCACTGCATGATGTGGGTTGGCGTCGCCTTGCGCCACAGGGCAAAGTCGGCCGGGTGGTGCTTCTCCGGGTTGACCTTGACGCGGGCGCCGGCGCGCAGCTCATCCAGGGTCTGTCCGGAAAGCCGCCCATAGTTTGGGAAGCGGCTGACGTCGAAATAAATGCCGTCTCCGATCTCGTAGGTGTAGCCTTTGTCCTCCAGCTGTTGCACCAGCTCGATCATCTCCGAAATGTGCTCGGTGGCCTTGCACACGACGTGCGGGCGTAGAATGTTGAGCGCGGCGCAGTCCTCGAAAAAGAGCTGTGTGAAATGCTCGGCGATCTCCCACGGGTCGCGGCCCGCCCGCCGCGCGCCGACCAGCATGCGGTCCTCGCCCTCGTCGGCGTCGGAGGTGAGGTGCCCCACGTCGGTGATGTTCATCACCTGGCGCACCTGGTAGTCCAGGTACTCGAACCCGCGCCGGATCAGATCGGCAAAGATGTAGGTGCGCAAGTTGCCGATGTGAGCCTGG
Source organism: uncultured Anaerolineales bacterium (assembly GCA_964551295.1). Classification (GTDB taxonomy): domain Bacteria; phylum Chloroflexota; class Anaerolineae; order B4-G1; family B4-G1; genus JAFGED01. The sequence continues at coordinate 5,504 of CAZKDJ010000145.1, forward strand.
TCGTAAACGGTGGGGCCGCAGTTGTACATCCGCACCCTGCCCGGCTCGATGGGGCGAAAGGCCTCTTTGTGGCGTGTCATGGTATTATAGATCTGGATGTCCATCGTGCTTGCTCCTGGTAACGAAAAAGCCTCCCGCTTGGGGAGGCTTTGTAGCAGATAGATTGAACCCGGCGTCAGCGCGCTCCCAAGCGATGATGGCCCCTCTCAGAGAGGAGCTTATCACAAAGGCTCATCAGGGTGCTGGCGAAAGGTTGGGTCGTCATTTAATTTTCCTCAACTGACCACATTCTACCACAGTTTTTGGGTGATGACAAGAGTTTTTCTCGTAAACGGTCTAGCGCCTGCCCCGCTTCATCAGCCCCAGCAACCCAAACAGGCCAAAGGCGGCGATGGCCACACATATCGGCAGAACGATAGGAGCAAGCTTCTCTATGTCCTCGACCTCGTTCACCAGGCCGGTGCCAGAGTCCGAGTAGGCCTTGATGTCATCCCAATACACCGACTCCTCTCCAGCCCCTTCTGCGTAGAGATGTATGGCGATGCTGTTGGTTCTTGGAGGAATGGTCGCTGTACCAGAGACTGGGGCCCATCCATCGGTCGGGCTGGGCACGGAAGGCGTTGGTTGCCACTGGAGGGATTCACTGCAGCTTGGATCGGCGTAAAAGTGCGCTTCCAAGCGGATTAGGCTGACCGTGGTGGCGTTGGTGTTGACGTATCCGAACAGGGTCAGTTGTTTTTTCCCGTTGGAGGCCGGCCACGTTTCGATCAGGACGCTCACGTCGGCGCACTGTACGACGTCGCTGGCGTCCCATTGGCTATGGATGGTCGTTTGAGCAGCGCCGCTCCCGGCACGCACGGTCGCCGTGGTGTGGTGCAGGTCGCCTTGATTAACGGTCCACCCACCGACGTCTGTCTCGAACCCGCCGTTCTGGACAATCTGGTGGGTTTGGGCGCTGGCTGGTATGGCGAGCACTAGGTACAGGGCCGCCGTTATCGCGATCCATCGAATGGTGCTAATTAGGAGTCCTCCTAGAGGTGTTCGCAAGTTGACGATGGATGAGACTGGTGCCTGAGCTTGCCATGAGTGTACAATGAAATTATAGCTCACGAATCTTACGAATGATATTGCGTGTGAAGGTTCCCTTGCTATCGCGCACAGTATACACCCTTTGAGATTATACGGTACCGGAAGCACACGAAAGACATCGGGCGCCGTCACTCTGACGGCGCCCGACTAAAGCACGTTTTTTCAGTAGAGTCATCCAGCATACGCCTTGTGAAAGGTGGGTTGCTGCACCGGGGTTCTTGGACAAGGCGCGACTGCAAGGGGGCCGAACGAAAAGTCGCGTAATAGCGCTTGTAGCTTGCCCGCAGTGCAGCCCAGCTTGTAATAGTGCGTGAAGCGATACAGGGCTGGCAGTTCTTGTGATATTCTAGGGTGATCGGGGTCCAGTTCCCACGGGTGAAAGTAGAACACGGCCGGCTGCCCGTCGGCGTTGAGTCGTTCTACGGCACTCCGTATCAACCTATACGGCAACAAGCGGGCGTAAAAATCGCCGCCAAAGGGCAGGTTGACGTTGCCGATGGGGACCGTCGAGACAGGATACTCGGCCAGCTTGGGGGGATAGTTTGTGAACACTGGATAGGGAAAGCGGTCGGCGTCAGGGATGCCATAGCGTGGGTTATGCGCGGGGACAATGCTGGAATTGCGCGTGATGCCGGCCTTGACCAGGATGGGCAAGGCCCACAGATTGCGGTTGGTGATGGGAAAAAAAGGCGCGCGATAGCTCTTGACCGGCTGGCCTGCAATGGAGTGAATCGCCGACAGCGCTTTGTAGAGGTCATGGGCAAAATCGGCGGGCGATAGATGGTACACCAGCGTGTGCTGGTAGCCGTGAGTGGCGATCTCATGGCCCGCGTCGGCGATCGAACCCAGGAGCGAGCCGTATTCGTCGGCCAGCGAACCGAGGATAAAGAACGTGGCCCTGACCTGGTGGGCGTCGAGGATGTCGAGGATGCGCAGGAGACCGACCTGCAAGCGGTGGGGCAGGTGGCGTTGTTCTGCTGGGGAAAGGCCGAATCCGTGGAACCAATCCTCGACGTCAAAGGTCAGTACGTTGCGGATGCCTGTTCCATTGTCACGTTGCGATTGATTCATATACGTTTTCGATCCGCTGCACCATTCTGGTAGCTGTGTATCGCTGCTCTACCTGTCGCCGCCCGGCCTGGCCCATCCGGCGGCGGAGGGTGGGCGACTGTAGCAGGCGATTGATGGCGCCGGCGAGGGCCACAGCGTCACCAGGGCGAACGAGCAGGCCGGTGTGGCCGTCGACGTTGACCGTCGAAAGACCGGGGAGATCGCTGCAGATCACAGGCCGGGCGCAGGCTTGGGCCTGGAGAATGACCAGGCCAAAGGCTTCGCTGCGGTAGGTAGAGGGCAAGATGGCCAGGTCGCAAGCGCGATAGTGGGCCACGAGTGTGTCGTCATCGACCGGGCCGATGAGGTTAACCTTGCGCTGTAGGTCGAGGTCCTGAACCTGGCGGCGTACCTTTGGAGCCAGCGGGCCGCGGCCCACGATCAGCAAGGTGGCGTTCACGTTCTGCATCGCGGCGATGGCCACATCGAGTCCCTTGTAGTAGCATAGCCTGCCGACGAAGAGCACGATGGGGCCGGGATACGCGTTTCGGATGCGGGCGGCGAGCGATTCTGCGCCGGCGCCCGGCGTGAACTGCTTGATTGGAATGCCATACGGCACGACGTGGCATTTGGCTCGAAAGGCGGCGAGGTGCGGGGAGGTATCCAGATAGCTCCGAGTGCCGACCAGTATGGCGCTGGCGCGATGCATCATCGCGCGCTGCCAGGGCAAGTAAAGCTGCAGCAGCGCGCGTGGCTTGACAATGTCGTTGTGGTGGCCCAAGACGATGGGCGCCGCTGGCCGGGCTAGCAAACACGCCGTGTATGCCATCGGGCAAGGGTGATGCAGGTGGACAATGTCCGGGCGCAACCGCCTGATCCAGCGGGGCATGCCCGGGCAAAAGGGAGTACAGTAGCGGCCATAGGCGGCGGCACGCACGACCGGGATGCTGAATATCGTCTCGCGTCGCGTGAATGGCCCCGGCGCCGAGACCAAGACGACGTGCTCGTAGGTATCGGACGCGGTTCGCGCTAACGTCAGGATGTGGTCTTCTATGCCCCCGCGTTTTGGGAAAAAATCTTGATAGATGTGCAGGACGCGTCGTTTCATCGCGTGCTGTGCCTCTCGAGTCTGTGTGAGGTCGTTGTGTGTTTTGCAGACAATCCTTATACGCGAGGTGGGGGGAAAAAGTTTGGTTCCCGGGAACTAGAGAATGTCGCTCCCTAGATGGGAATCGCTGCAGCGACGAACCGCCGGACGCCATCTCCTTGATGGCATCCGGCAGCCTTGTGAGGAAAGGGCAAGAAAGGCCTTGCTATGGATTGGGTTGCGGCGTGCTCTTTTTGTTTGCTTGCCTTCTCGTCCAACGCCGCACGATCCAGGCGATGAAGGCGACGACGATCACGGGCGGGGCCACCAGCGGCGCGACGACGATGCCGAGCCAGATGGCCAACTCGGCCAGGGCGCACAGGATGGCGCCCAGCGTTCCTCCGGCCTGCTGGATAGTGTCGCCGGGGTCCCAGGGTGGTTTGGGCGTCGGCGTGGGTGTCGGCGTGGCGTCCGGCAGCTCGGGGTTGAGATCGACGGTGATGGTGGAGTAGGCGGCGCGGTCAAAGAGATAGTTCATCCGGCCCTGCACCAGTGCGATCTCCTCCTCGACGACCTTTAGCTCCTCGTTGATCGTGAGCGCTTCTGTGACCGTCGTCGTCTGATCGAGGAAGGTGCGGATGCGGTCGCGGGTGGCTTCCAGGTTCTCCAACCGCGATTGCAGGTCGACGTACTCGTCGGTGACGTCTTGTCCGGAGGCGTTCTCGTCCGTCACGCGCACGGCCAGGCCCCGCAGGCGGCGCATCGCCGCCTCGAACTGGTGGGCGGGGACACCGATAGTGATGGTGGCGTATTTGTAGTTATCCCCCAGCCACTCCTGGTACCACACGCGGGAGCTGAGGATGTAGCCGCCGGTATCGGCCGCGATCTGGGCGGTGCGGTCGATGGCGTTGTCCGTATCGGTCACCAGCAGCGACAGCTCGGCGTTCTTGATGATCAGGCGGTCGGAGCGGTAAGGGAGGGTAAGCGCGTCATAGTTGATGGGGGTGTCCTCTCCCGAGGCGGCGACGGCGGCCTGTGCAGTGGACAACTTCTCTGTGCCCACCTCCACCGTCACTACTACCGCTTCTCCTTCTACTTCCACAACTTTGGTGACCGCGACTGCATGCTCTACCATCAATGGTTCTGCCGGGCAGCAACTCACGAGTAGGGCTAGGGCAGCGATGGTGACCAGCAGGGCCAATACGATTCGGGTTTTGGCGAACATTTCTTCCTCCTGTGTTCACTCACTCACTCACTCACTCACTCACTCAAGCTCGCTGCCCGGTCGACCAGGCCGACGAACTCGGTCACGGCCTCGTCGCCGGGCAGGTACTCGGCGACGCGGTGGGCTTCTCGTGCCACGTTCTCCAAGCTCGAGCCCTTGGCCCAGTAGCTGTTGCGTAAAACCTCGGCGTACTCGGCCACCACGGCGGCCAGTTGGAAGCGGGGTGCGGCTTCCCCAAAGGTCGGCGCAAAATCGGCCTGGGCGATGGCGCGGCTGATCTCGACTGCCTCGCCGCTATCGGGCTCTTGGTAGCGCACGAACACGGTGAACGCCACCTCGTGCTCCGGGGCGTCGGGCTGGAACTTGAGCTCGTACAACGCGGTGACGCTGTGTCCGGCGCCGATCTCGCCGCCGTCCACCGAGTCGTCGCGAAAGTCCTCGTCCGCCACGTCACGGTTCTCGTAGCCGATGAGGCGATAACGGCTGATTGTGCCGGGGTTGAACTCGACCTGCACCTTGGCGTCCTTGGCGATCACCTGCAGCGTGGAGGTCAACTTGTGGACAAACACTCGCTCGGCCTCCTTGATGTCGTCGACGTAGGCGTAAAAGCCGTCGCCCTGGTCGGCCAGTTGCTCCATCAGCACGTCGTTGTAGTTGCCCATGCCAAAGCCGACGGTGGTCAGGTAGATGCCCTCCTCGGCGTGTTTGCTGATCTGCTCCATGATCGACT
>CAZKDJ010000146.1:0-10677 GCA_964551295.1 uncultured Anaerolineales bacterium
TGCCATCTGCCGCGCCTGCGGGCCGTCGCGGGCCTCGCCCACGACCTCGATGTCCGGCGCCTCCTGGAGGATGGTGCGGATGCCCGCGCGCGTGGCGGGATGATCGTCGGCGATCAGCACGCGGATGGGGTCGGTCGTTTGGTTCGCGCTATCCTCCCGTTCGCAGGTGCTCACGAGGAAAAGTCTACCACGGATTCGAGCAGGGTGCAAGGTGCGCGGAGGCTCATGAGCGCCAAGAAGGACGGCATGGCCAACATCGGTGGCTTCTTGGCGCTCAACGACGACGCGCTGGCCGCCCGGTGCCGCGGGTTGGAGATCCTCACGGAAGGATTCCCCACATACGGCGGCATGGCCGGGTACGATATGGAGGCCATCGCTCAGGGACTGTACGAGGCGTTGGACGAGGGATACCTGCGCTACCGCATCCGTTCGATCGCCTACCTGGGCGAAAATCTGACGGCGGGAGGCGTGCCCATCGTGCAGCCCACGGGCGGGCACGCGGTGTACATCGACGCGCGCGAGATGCTGCCCCATATCCCGCCCCTGCAATACCCGGCCTGGTCGCTGAACAACGCGCTGTACCTGCTGGGGGCGTGCGCGGCGTCGAGATCGGCACGGTGATGTTCGGACTGCAGCCGGACGGGACGGAGAAACCGGCGGCGATGGACCTGGTGCGTCTGGCCTTTCCCTGGCGCGTGTATACCCAGAGTCACGTGGACTATTTGGCCGAGGTGATCATGGCCGTCAACGCGCAGCGGGACCGGGTGCCCGGACACCGGATCGTGTGGCAGGCGCCCATCCTGCGCCATTTCACCGCGCGCCTGCAGCCGATTGTGTAGCGAAATAGCATGAGACGCCGATGCGAGCCAGCAGACTTTGGGGTCCGCCAGAGCCCCAAAGTCTTTTTTGGGCTTCGTGACTCTACCCGCTGCTTGGTGTTATAATTAGCGTCTTGAACCAAGAAATGGAGGTCTTACCACCTATGTCTGTCGATTCCAAGATCGAAAAACTGAACCAGATGCGCGAGCAGGCGCGGATGGGCGGCGGGCAGGCGCGCATCGACAAGCAGCACGCCAAAGGCAAGCTGACGGCCCGCGAGCGGCTGGAAAAGCTGCTCGACCCCGGCACCTTCCGCGAGATCGACGCCTTCGTCACTCACCGTGCGACGAGCTTTGGCCTGGATGAGAAAAAATTTTTGGGCGATAGCGTCGTCACCGGGTGGGGCACCGTGGGCGGGCGACAGGTGTACGTCTTTGCCCAGGATTTTACCGTCATTGGCGGGAGCCTCTCGGAGGTGCACGCCGAAAAGATCTGCAAGGTGATGGACCTGGCGATGAAGAACGGCGCGCCCGTGATTGGGCTGGATGACTCGGGCGGCGCCCGTATCCAGGAGGGCGTCACCTCGCTGGCAGGCTATGGCTACATCTTTTTGCGCAACGTGATGGCCTCTGGGGTCGTGCCGCAGATATCCGTCATCTTGGGCCCCTGCGCCGGCGGCGCGGTCTATTCTCCGGCCATCACCGACTTTATCTTTATGGTTCGGGATACGAGCCACATGTTCATCACCGGGCCGGACGTGGTCAAGGCGGTCACCCGCGAGGAGGTGTCGTTCGAGGAGTTGGGCGGGGCGATGACACACAATTCCAAGAGCGGCGTGGCCCACTTTGCCGCCCAGGATGAGGAGCACTGCCTGGGACTTGTTCGTCAGTTACTCACCTACATCCCGCAGAACAACCTGGAGGATCCGCCCTTCTTCCCCACTGCCGATCCCGAGGATCGGCTGGACGAGGAGTTGCAAGCCATCGTGCCCGATAGCCCCAACAAGCCCTACGACATGAAGGACATCATCCAACGGGTGGTGGACGACGGTCACTTTTTCGAGGTGCACGAGCATTTTGCCCAGAACATCATCGTCGGGTTCGCCCGCTTTGGCGGTTTTTCCGCCGGCATCGTGGCCAATCAGCCGATGGTGCTCGCGGGTGCGCTCGATATCGATGCCTCTAGCAAGGCCGCCCGCTTTGTGCGCTTCTGCGACGCCTTTAACGTCCCGCTGGTCACGTTTACGGACGTACCGGGCTATATGCCGGGTGTGGACCAAGAGCACGGCGGGATCATCCGCAACGGGGCCAAGCTGATCTGGGCCTTTGCCGAGGCGACGGTGCCCAAGGTCACCGTCATCACCCGCAAGGCCTACGGCGGGGCGTACATCGTGATGAGCTCCAAGCACCTGCGCGGTGACGTCAACTATGCCTGGCCCACTGCCGAGATCGCCGTGATGGGGCCGGAGGGTGCGGTCAACGTCGTCTTCCGCAAGGAGGTGGCCGAGGCCGAAGATCCCGAGGCCAGGCGGCAGGAGTTGGTGCAAGAGTACTGTGAGGAGTTCGCCAACCCGTACGTCGCCGCTGCCCGCGGCTACATCGACGACGTGATCGAGCCGGCCGAAACCCGCCCGCGCATCATCGAAGTGCTCAAGATGCTGCAGAACAAGCGGGACACCAACCCGCCCAAGAAGCACGGCAACATTCCGCTGTAAAAATCTCTGCGTACGGGTGTGCCCGCCTCGGCGCTCTCTGCGGTGAATGGAATTCTCAGGAAAGGACACTATGGAAGAGAAGCAAAACATCTACGAACTCGCGTCACACCTCGACGAATCTTTTAGACGCGTGATGGTCGGACAGGTGGACAATTACGTTGCCTTCCTCGTCCACATCGCTGGTTCCTACCTTTTCCACCAGCATCCCAGGGACGAGATGTACCTGGTGCTAGAAGGGGAACTCGCGGTGGACTATGACGATGGGAGCAGCGTGGTTTTGAAGAAAGGCGATTGTTGGACGGCACAAGCTGGTTTGCGACACCGTTCTCGCTCCGAAGAAGGGGCCGTGGCCTTGATTTTTAAGGACCGGGCTTACCTGCGGGGCCAACGGGAATAAAGGAGGTCCATATGACGCAACCTTTGAAAATATGTGATCTAATGCTGAGGGATGGACATCAGTCTCTTCTGGCGACGCGCATGCGCACCAAGGACATGTTGCCCATCGCCGGGGAAATCGACCAGGTTGGTTACTGGGCGGTGGAGATGTGGGGGGGCGCGACCTTTGACTCGGCCATGCGCTTCCTGGACGAGGATCCGTGGGAGCGCGTCCGGCGGCTCAAGGCCGTGATGCCGAACACGCCCTTCATGATGCTCCTGCGCGGACAGAATGTCGTCGGCTACAAGCATTATCCCGACGACGTGCTGGAGCGATTCGTCGTCCGCGCCCACGCCAACGGTATCGACGTCTTTCGCATCTTTGACGCGCTCAACGATCCGCGCAACATGCGCAAGGCCATGGAGGTCGTCAGGCGCGAGGGTGCCCATGTGCAGGCAGCGATGTCCTACACCATCGGGCCGCCTTACGACATCGACTATTACGTCAATCTGGCCAAGACGTTGGAGGAGATGGGTGCCGACACGATCTGCATCAAGGACATGGCCGGCTTGATCACGCCCTACATGGCCTATGACTTGGTGGGACGACTCAAAGAGTCCCTCAGCATCCCCGTTCACCTCCACTCCCACGCCACCAGCGGCATGTCGACCGCCGCGCTGCTGAAAGCCATCGAGGCCGGGGTGGACATCGTCGATACGGCTATCTCGGCGCTCTCGATGACCACCTCCCACTCGCCCACCGAGTCGATCGTGGTCACGCTCCAGGGAACGGAGCGTGATACGGGGTTCGACCTGGGCCGCCTGGCCAGGATCGCTGGCCATTTCACCGAGGTGCGGCGCAAGTACGCCCGCTTCGAAAGCGGCATCAAGGGGGTCGATGTGCGCGTGCTGCAATACCAGGTTCCCGGCGGGATGCTTTCCAACCTGGTCTCGCAGCTTCGTGCCCAGAACGCCGAGGACAAGTACGAGGAAGTCTTGAAAGAGTTCCCCCGCGTACGGAGGGAACTGGGCTACCCGCCGCTGGTCACGCCATCCAGCCAGATCGTGGGCACTCAGGCCACGCTCAACGTCGTCCTGGGCGAGCGGTACAAGATCATCCCCGAGGAGGTGCGGCAGTACGTGCGCGGCTTTTACGGCCGCCCGCCGGCGCCCATCGATCCCGAAATCAAGCAAATCGTCATTGGCGACGAGGAGCCCATCGACTGCCGGCCTGCCGACCTGCTCGAGCCAGGGTTGGAAAAGGCCCGCGCGGAGATCGGTGACCTGGCCCGCAGCGAGGAGGACGTGCTCTCCTATGCCCTGTTTCCGCAGGTGGCGCGTCCGTTCCTTGAGCGCCGCGCCCGTGGCTCCAACGGCAAGGGGCGCGTGGTGGCTGCCATCGCCGGTTTGATGCTCAAGCGGCTCGATGATCAGCAGGCCGTCGCCGCAAATGGCCTCGCCTGTCCGGTCGCCTCTACGTGGAAGGCGGGTGATCGGCCGGGTGTGGGTCGTTGGACGGGCCTGATCGCCGGGGCGGGAGGGCTGCGGTGAAGCGCGAGTTCACGATCAAGCTGGGGGATGCCGAGTTCCCCGTCGTCGCCGAGGATGATACGATCACGGTCGACGGGCGTACCTACACCGTCGAGGTCACCGAGGATGGTCAGGTGCTGGTCGACGGCATCGCCCACGACGTGGCGCTGGAGGGCGAGCGGGCGACGGTGGACGAGGCTGCGTACGACGTGCAGGCCATCGGGCTGGCGCTGGCAACTGTGGCCTCTTCGCCGGTTGCCGCGGCTTGTCCCGCGCCCAGCGAGGCCGGGTCAGGCGCGGTGCTGGCCATTATGCCGGGCAAGATCATCCGCGTGATGGTCGCGGTAGGTGACTGTATCGAGGAGAGCCAGCCCGTGTGCGTGTTGGAGGCGATGAAGATGGAGAACGAGCTCCACGCCCGCCAGGCGGGTACCGTCAAGGCGGTGTACGTCAAGCCGGGGGACGACGTGGAGAAGGATCAGGTGTTGGCGGAGATCGACTAAGGAGGGCAAAGCCCTCCTAGTTTAGCAGTTTCGGACAAGTCCGAAACTGCACGCTGTCAGGATGAAGGTTGTCCGGCCCGGAGAGCTTCTCCGGGCCTGTTCATTTATGTTCGCGGTCAACCCGCTCTAGCTCGAACTGCGCAGCACGAACGACAGAAAGATCTGGTGTGGCCAGTCCGCCTCGTAGGCGCCCATATCGACGATGGGCGGTGTGCCAACGCCGGTATCGGGGGCGGTGGCGACGTCGAGAAAGCGCGGACTGCCGACCAGGTCGGTGGTTACGCCGGGGGGGACGGCCCCATTGTCCCCCGCGGCGATGGCCGGAGAAGAGGGCAGCAGCGAGAGGTCGCCGTAGTCGTTGCCCTCCAGGGTGGCCCAGTCGCCGTCGCCGGGGTCGGGGTCGCGCGCGAACTGTGGGTCGGCGCTGATGTTGCCGGTGCCCGTATAGACCCCGCCCTGCACCAGGCTGTAGGTGACGGTGATAGGGCTGGCATCGTCGACGTGTATCTGCGCGGATTGATCCGTGCCGCCGCTGTCGCTGTTACCCCATAGGATGCAGTTGGCCAGCGTCGGGTTGCTGTCGTAGTTGGCCATCCCGCCGCTGTAGTTGGCAGAGTTGCCGCTGAAGGTGACGTTGGTCAGCGTCGGGCTGCTGTCGTAGTTGGCCATCCCGCCGCTGTGGGTGGCGGCGTTGCCGCTGAAGGTGACGTTGGTCAGCGTTGGGCTGCTGTTTCTGTTGTACATCCCGCCGCCGTACCAAGCGGCGGCGTTGCCGCTGAAGATGACGTTGGCTAGCTGGGGGCTGCTGTTTGTGTTGCTCATCCCTCCGCCGTAGTCGGCGCTGTTGCCGCTGAAGGTGACGTTTGCCACCGTCGGGCTGCCACTACTGTTGACCATCCCGCCGCGCCGTAGTAGTGCGGCCATCCGCCATCCGCCTTGCCGGCGATGATGGTGAAGCCATCCAGGATGGCTGTGCTAGCAGTGCCGCTGCCGGTGACCACGTGGTAGGCGTTACCTCCCACGATGTCCGCCGTATCGGTCACCACGCCGCTGGGGTCGGTGGCGTCGTTCCCGTCCAGGTCGCCGCTGAGGACGGTGGGGTGGGCCTCCCAGTCGCGCTGGGTGCGCAGCGTCTCGGTGGTCGCGAACCCGCCGAACAGTGCCACGCCGTCCTTCAGTTGGAAGGTGGCCGTGCGGGTGATCCCGGCGGTGGGCGTACCCCCTCCGCCACCCAGATTTCGTCTCCCGGCCCGGCGCCGGTCAAGGCGTCTTGCACATTCGTGAACGCCGTCGACCAGGTGAGCCCATCGGCCGGGCCGGCGGCGTCGGCGTCCACGTAGATCACGCCGGCTGCGGGGGCCAGAGGCGCGGCCCGGGCGTCGGGGATGCGCGCGCTCGTAAGCGGCCGGGCTAGGATCAGCGCCAGGCCCAAGGTCAGGACAGAGGCGATTGCGAATCGTTTGACTTTCATCGGTACTCCTCCTCGTTTGATAACGTCTACCACGGGATGTATTATAATATCTGGCCCGGCAAAGGACAAATGGCTCGGGGAAAAAGCCTGCAACCTCTCGCAGATTGAGAAAGTGTGTCGTGATATGGCGTAATCAGAACCTACAGGAGATTTGCAGATTTGCGCTTTCTGTAGTCCAATGTTAATATGAAGACAGCCAAGAAAGCACGCCGTATTCATTGTATGGAGGAGGTTATCGATGGACCGCAACGGGCGCAGGGAAAAGTTACAGAATTTTGCCATTACCTTCTCGTTCATCGTCAACGCCATCACCGTTGTGTTGTTGATCTTGGGTGCCTTTCCAGCTATCCAGGCCGCTCTATTTGTCAAGGACGAAACTGTCGAGCCGTTGTTGAACGACCTGGATGCCGCCTTTGTCGAACTGGGCAAGTCAGAGATTGTCACCGATATCCAGATCGATGAGCAGGTGAACATCACGTTCGATCTGCCGCTCGACCAGCCGCTGCCGATCGACTTTCCACTGCCCATTCAACAGGACACCGCCGTCATGCTGACCGAACGGGTGCCGCTCTACAACCTGCCGGCCACGTTCGTCCTGCCCGGGGGAGGCGGCCAGATCAACGGGATGGTCAGCCTGGCCCTGCCGGCCGGCATGTATCTGCCGATCCGTCTGGATATGACGGTGCCGGTCACCTCGACCATCCCGGTGCGTATGAATGTGCCGGTCGACCAGCAGGTGCCCATCCGCATGACGGTGCCGGTGAGGATCAACCTGGGAGAGTCGGGCCTCCAGCCGGCGGTCGACGACCTGCGGCGAGCCATTCAGCCCATCAGCACGACGGTTCAAAGCCTGCCGGAGGGAATGATCCAGATCGGCGAGGAGTGATACCTCGATTCTCGTGTTTATGGACCGACTCGGAGAACTGGACAAGTTTTCAGAGTTGGCTATACCTCGATGGAGCGACAAGCGGGAGGGGATATGAACGGCCCAACGAATCCCTACATCGCCGGTAACCCTATTACCGGCCCAGAGATGTTCTTTGGGCGCCAAGACGCATTTCGTTTCGTACGGGAAACGCTGGTAGGGCGCTACCAGGACAATGCCATCGTTCTATACGGCGGACGGCGCACGGGCAAGACCTCGGTCCTCTACCAGATGGACCGCTACCTCGATCCAAAGTACGTGCCTGTGTTTGTGGACCTGCAGGCGGTCTCTCTTGGAGGATTGGGGGAGATGCTGTGGGGGATTGCCCGTCAGGCCGTTCGAGTATTGCGTCGGGAAAAAGGGATCAAGCTGGACATTCCCTCACGTGACAAGTTTGCCCAAGACCCAGAGGGATGCTTCTACGAACGCTTTCTCGATCCTGCCCTGCAAGCCCTGGGCGATGGACACCTCCTGCTGATGCTGGACGAGGCCGCACGGCTCTACGAACAGGTACAGGCCGGGCGGCTCGAACCCCGGGCCTTTGATTTTCTGCGCAGTTTGATCCAGTATCACCCGCGCCTCAATTTTATCTTTTCCATCGGCAGCGGCTTGGAGGAGATACGACAGGAGTATGCCCTTTTATTCAACTTGTGCCAATACCGCAGAATTAGCTTCCTCGATCGGGACGCAGCCGTGGCGCTGATCACCAAACCGGTCGAGGAGCATTATCGGTGCCCGCCCGACACGGTGGAGCGGATCCTGGAGGTGACCCACGGGCAGCCCTACTACACCCAACTGGTGTGTAACCGGCTTTTCGCCCGTTGGGCTCGCCACGATGGCGACGAGGTGACCCCAGCCGACGTCGAGGCGGTTCTGAGCGAGGTGATCGAGCAGGGCATGGCCAGCCTCCAGTACACCTGGGAGGAGGCTTCAGATGCTGCCAAGGTCGTTCTGGCGGCGCTGACCGAGCTTATGCAGGACGATAACCGCCCCGTCAACTTGAACGAGTTGAGAGAGGCCCTCACCGCTGCAGAGATCGCGCTCTCGCGCCGCGCGATCGGCCGGGCGTTGCAAGAACTGGTGGTCAGAGAGGTGCTGTGCTCCACCCGTGAGGGCTACACGTTCACCGTGGATCTCGTGCGGCTGTGGGTCAAGCAGCACCAGCGCCTGGAGTGGGTCAAAGGTCAGGTCGCACTCCCTGCGGAGGTGAGCGCGCCCGCCAAGCGGGACTGGGTTCGCCTGATCCTGGCCGGCGCATCGGCCGGGCTGTTGTTTCTGATGATTGGTCTTTCTTTCATCGTCTGGCGCAATCTAGAACAGGGCAAGGCTGAAAGACAGGCTTATGCGACAGCGATGTACGGCACTATTGAGGCTTTGAGAACCCAGATTGTGCAAGCGCCTGCCGATAGTCAGGTACAGAGGACTCTTGAAGCAGACTTGGCAGTGAAGCTAACCAAAGTTGTGGATGTGGTGACGGTGCTCCCTTCACAAGAGCCGTCTATCCCGCTACCCACCTCTACCCCTATTCCCACTTTTACCTCAACTTCTACACCGGGGTGTCTGCCGGGAGACGGTCCATTTGTCGACATCTGGCAGACCGAGAAGGAATACCTGGGCTGTGCGCGAGATGCATTTCAAAAAGTCGATGAAATGGCAAAGGAAGAATTCGAAGAGGGCTTGATGCTCTGGCGGGGGGGCACTGATCAGACAATCGTTCTGTATAGCGACTATGAATGGGCTTTGTATGACGGCACCTGGAAGGAAGGTGATCCTCATATACATCCAGACTGCGAATCGATGATACCACCTACGACCAGCCTTTACCTGCCTGTCCGCGGCTTTGGCGAACTCTGGTGTACCAATGAATCAGTGCGCGATAGGCTGGGTTGGGCCACTGAGCAAGAGCGAGCGTGCTCCGGTGCAATACAGGAATTTGAGCTGGGGCTGCTGACGATGATTACTTTTGACGGCACTGTGGAAACGTTCATGTTCTACTGTGAAGATGAAACGTGTACCGGCGGAAAGTGGTGGCAAACAGGACAGGAAACACAAATGCAATAGCCGACTGCCTCGGATGAGTTCACTGAAAGAGGAGTACATATGCCAGCCAATCCATTTACCTATGGCAACCCCATCTCTGCCCCATCTCGCTTTTTTGGACGCCAGACCGAGGTGGAGCAGGTCTACACGCGCTTGCTCAACGCCGAGTTCGAAAGCAGTTCCATCGTCGGCGAGAGACGGGCGGGCAAAACGTCGTTGCTCAACTACATCGCCCACCCCTCAACGGCCCAGGCCCATGGGCTGGCTCCGGATTGCTACCTCTTTGTCTACGTCGATCTGCAGATGGTGGATCGAAAGACGACGCCGACGCGCGTCTGGTCTCGATTGTTGCATCGTGTTGTCCGCAAATTGAAGGACGAGGAACTCCAGGCCGAATTCGAGCAGGCTGTCGGACAAGAGGAAATTGACAACTATACCTTGGACGATCTTTTTTCTCTCACCGACGAGCAAAACCTCTACTTTATCTTGCTGTTGGACGAGTTTGAGAACGTCACCGAGAACGCCAACTTTGATACCGATTTCTTCTACGGGCTGCGAGCCCTGGCGATCCATCACAACCTGGCCTTGATCACCGCCAGCCGGCAGGAGTTGATCACCCTGTGCCACTCCGATGCAGTGCGCGCATCTCCCTTTTTCAACATCTTTGCCAACGTCAACCTGCCAGCCTTCAATGAGGAGGATGCCCGCGCTCTCATCGAACAGTCCTTGAAGGAGACAAATGTGCAATTTACGCCGGCCGAACTGGCCCTGATGTCAGATATTGCCGGTTCCCATCCCTATTTTCTCCAGATCGCCGCCCATTTTCTCTTCGCTGCACACTGCAAAGGTGTGGCCGCGCAGGAGAGAGAGCGGTATCTGCTGCGAGAGTTCGAGGAGGAGGCGACGCCCAGCCTCGCCGATTACTGGCATCACTCGAACGATGGCGAAAAGATCGTGCTCTCCGCGCTGGCGCTGCTGGCAACACAGGGGAAAGCGGGCAAGCGACGCTTCTCGCTGGGTAAGTTGAAAGCGCTCTACCAGCGCTCTGATCTCACGCTTACTCGGTTGGAAAAGCGCGCGCTGATCGCAACCGGCGAGGAGGGGTACATGCTGTTCTCCAGCGTGTTCGGTGACTGGATCGTTGCCGAATTGACCGACGTGATGGCCGACGCGCAGTCGTATGAGGAATGGCTGGAGGCTAACCAGGGCGCATTGCAGCGTTTCTCGCGCTCAGCCCGTGACGAGATCGGCGAGATACTGCCCCAGATCAAGGCTGGATATCGCCAGTTCGTCGTGGATT
>CAZKDJ010000147.1:0-10558 GCA_964551295.1 uncultured Anaerolineales bacterium
CCCCCCCCCCCCCCCCCCCCCCCCCCCCCCCCCCCCCCCCCCGCGCCCCCCCGCGCCCCCCCCCCCCCCACACCCCCCATCTTCCCCTACTTATTGAGAAAATACGGTTGAACCATATTGGTTGATCCGAGTGATTGTGCAGGCGAAAACCAGAGAAACCGGGCTCCTCGACGGCCACCAAGAAGCTCTCAATATCTTCTGCGTCGCCTACCTGGAACCTGTCTGAGTACAAGGTCAGGGGGGGCTTCCTGGGGTTATTGGATATGCGATACCCAATTGAGGCCATGTACGTCCCTACATCGTCATCATCAAGAACACAGGTCTTGGCCGTGTAGAAGTTGGGAGAAATCTGCCAACAACTGTCAGGTGGAAGGATTTGCTGTTCCGTGTAATAAACTACCAAACCTGAACAAGTACCCCGGCTTACCCATCCATCAGTTCCCTTATAATATATTGTCATGTCTTCGACGCCCGCAACCTCTATACTCACCGACGAGGTATTCGATATGGTCAGCGTGGGTAACAACCCAGCGCCCTGCGGCCGAGTGATCAGCAAGGATATACCATCCGTGTCACTCGTCCAGTGGGTGCAGCATCCTCCCGCCGTGACGAGAACGAGGAGCAAAGCAATCACTAACACGAATAGCCGTACACCTGTCATACTTCTCCTCTCTCAGTATTCGCATACGCTAAAGGGGTTTACCCCCCCGTGATTGTACCATCGCTAGCGGTCCCGGCGCAAGCGGTGGTTTTCGCAGCCACTCCCGCGCCGACTTGCGCCGAAAAGCGAGGTAGGATACAATTCAAATAGGGGCTAATCTACGAACCATGAGCGAAACGACGTTTCACCCATCCGATCGCATACTCGTCGCCATCATGAACAACCGGCGCGACTTTGACATCGCGCGGGACGAGGGCTGGTACCGCATCCCAACCAAGTATGCGCCCCAGAGCGCCTCCGAGGCGACGGTGTTGGCCTTTTACTTCACCCGCGTTTTTGGCGATGAAAAATGGGGCATCAGTTGGTACGCCCCAGTCCGGGGCCACGAACTGGTGCGTCGCCGCGATCTATTTCCCGATGAGGTAGACCATCCCCGTGCCGACGAAACGTACTACAAGGTCCAGATCGGCCCCCTGGCAAAGCTGGAGCACCCCATACCCAGCCTGCGTTGGCGGCGCATCACCTTCGTCGAAACGACATGGGATCGGTTCACTGCCGCCGAGGAAATTAACGATCTGTACGTCTCTGGCGCCGACGGTCTGTTCGTCACCCTGAAGGAGGCGGGCTTTTATCCCGAGCGCGAGTACAGCGTGCGTGAGGGCGGCGTGCGATACCAGGTCGACGTGGCCATCCCCTGCCTCAACGGCACCGTGGTCATCGCCGCCGGCGACCGACCTGCCCCACCCTACGCCCTGCAAGATCCTGACGTGGACGCTGTGCGCCGAGCTACGCAGCGCTTGGGGGGCCAGAGACCCATCCGTGACGACGTGCAGCAAGGGCCTGTGAAAGAATAACTTTCCGCAGCAGAACGACGAGAAGCCATCCTCTTGACAAATCCCAACCTCGCCCCCCTTGTGCCCCCTGTAACGATGTGCTACAATGCAGCCCTACCCAGTTTTATCAAACCAGAGGAGCCAGACACCCTCAGATACCGAGCGGCGCTGCTCGTTCGCGGGTGCGTTCACTCCTCAGCCATTGCCTGAAAGGTAACGACGCTATGTCCCGACACAAATGGGTTCTGCCGATCAGCCTGGAGATTATCCTCATCCTGATTCTGATCCCGCCGATCCTCATCGCACCAACTCGGACGCCTTACTACACCGCGTTAAACCAGCCGATCGCCGGCCCGCAATCGGAGATCGGCGTATCCCAACGCCTCACCTGGTGGAACCTGCTGCTGGCCGGACTGGCTATAGGGATATCCACGGGCATTGGGATGGCCAGCGCGCTTCTCGGGAAAAAACCTAACTTGGGGGCATCACTACGCTTCAAACTGGTGCTGATCCTGGGCGTGCTCTCGCTCGCCGTCTACGTGCTGACTTTTCTGCTGCCCTATCCGCTGCATCGCTACTACAACTTTAAGGGCATCAGCTTTGGCGTAGTCGCCGACCGAGATCCCGCAGTAGCGCTCAGTTTGGCCGCGGCGACAGTTGCTCTGTTCCTGCTCTATTATATCGCCTACCGCCTGTGTCGAGGCCGGAACGATCGCCGCCTATGGATGGCCGTCGTGGTTGGCGCTGTGCTCCTGGCCCTGGTCACCGCCTTGGTATGCCTGATCACATCTCTCGACATCTATGACTATATCGCGCGCGGCCGCATCACGGGCGTGCACCGGGATAACCCCTACGTCCAGACGCCGAATCAATATCCCGGCGATCCGTTTATGGAATACGCTTCCTGGAAGGACAAGACCGCTGCCTACGGCCCTGTCTGGGAAGTGTTGAGCGGCTTTATCAGTCGCCTGGCCGGGGACCAGTTGTGGCCGAATGTCATCATCCACAAGGCACTGGCTTTGGTCAGCTACTTTGCCTGCGTGGTGATCATCGCCGCTATCCTGCAACACATCGCGCCGAAGCGAGCGCTCGCCGGCACACTCCTTTTCGCCTGGAACCCCCTGATTCTGCTAGAGGGCGTGGCCAACGGGCACAACGACTTGCTGATGATGGCCCTGATCCTCGGCGCTCTGTGGGCGCTCAGCAAGACCGAGGGCGCCACAGACAAATCCCCTTCCAGGGACCGCATTCGGCGCCTATCGTATGGCGCACTCGGCGTCGTCCTGCTGTGGTTGGCCGTCCTGATCAAGTTCGTCCCCGCTCTGCTGCTTCCGCTGTTCCTGCTCTACCTGCTGGCCAAGGAAAGAACCTGGGGCGATCGCGTCACGATGGGGCTCTTTATGTTGGCTCTGATAGGCCTGCTCACCTTCCAATACTATCGCATTTTCTGGCAGTGGCCGGAGGTTTCCTACACCTTCACCCGGCGCGGGGAAATGTTCCGCACGTCGGTCCCCAGCGTGATCCTGATACAATTGAAGCACTATATGGAGGCCCCATCCCTCCTCAACGACATCGCCAAGTTCTTTGCATCCTTTCAGGACCCTGCCACCCCACGGCCCATCGGCCCTCTGGAAGTCGCGCACGCCATCGCCGGCTGGCCGTTCCTGGCCGCCTTTGGCCTGGCCTACCTGGTCGTCCTGATGCGCACCGCATACGGCCTGCTCAGAACCTCACGGCAAGGGCAGCCCTCGATCCCACAGAATTTCCTGGGAAAAGTGTGTCGCCGCATCGTCGGGCAACGGGAGGCGGGGGACAAAAGCGGCTGGCAAATCGTGGCAGACGCCAGCCTGACCACCTTTATGCTCTACCTCCTCCTGGCCAATTTCTGGTTCTGGCCTTGGTACCTGATCTGGCCTATCGCCCTGCTCTCACTATCCAGCGACAAACGGCTGCTGATTCCTCTAGCCCTGGCCGGCTGCGCCGGAGAACTATCCCACGTGGGATGGAACTTTGTCTGGTACTGGTGGGGCGTCAGTTGGGATACACTCTACCAACTGGAAGAGATCGTGGTGATCTGCATGTACGTGCCCGCCCTGCTGTGGTACGCCGTCGCCAGCCCCAGGGCAGCTCTGCCAGACCCCCGAGTTGCCCAAAAAACCATCGGCTCCTCCGAGACACGTTAGACAACCGACAAGCATCAACTCCACTTGCCTCCCCCACAAGATGGGGTAAAATCCCCCCAGTGAGTCAGCGAATGGGCGAATCTACGAATGGCCTGGTTGCAACTCGCCTACTCATCCATTCACATATTCGTCCATTCGTTTTATTCGTACATTTGATAGGAGCAAAGATTTGGCAACAACCGGCACAGTAGCCCGCGTAGCTGGCGTGGTCGTGGACGCCGAGTTCCCCTCCGGCGACCTGCCCAGCATCCACGACGCGCTGATCGTCCAGCGCGACGACGGCCCCGAACTGGTGGTCGAGGTGGAGGAGCACATCGATCCGCGCACCGTGCGCACCATCGCTATGGGCAGCACGGCAGGCCTGAGCCGGGGGCTGCGCGTGACCGGTACCGGCCAGCCGATCCGCGTACCGGTGGGCCGGGCGACGCTGGGCCGCCTGTTCAACGTGCTGGGTGAGCCTATCGACGGCCAATCCCTGCCTGACTGGGTAGCGCGCCACCCGATCCACGTCACGTCGCCACCGATGAGTGAGCAGCGCGTGGTCGCCGAACCATTCGTCACCGGCATCAAGGCCATCGACCTGCTGACCCCCTACCCGCGCGGCGGCAAGATCGGCCTCTTTGGCGGGGCTGGCGTGGGCAAGACCATGCTGATGATCGAGCTGATGCGCCACACCATCCAGGAGCACGAGGGCATCGTGCTGTTTGCCGGCGTGGGCGAGCGCAGCCGCGAGGGGAACGAGCTATGGCTGCAAATGCAGCATAGCGGCGTGCTGGAGAACACCGTGCTCGTCTTTGGGCAGATGAACGAGCCGCCGGGCGCCCGGCTGCGCACGCCGCTAACCGCGCTGACAATGGCCGAGTATTATCGCGACTACGAGCAGCGGCCCGTGCTGCTCTTTATCGACAATATCTTTCGCTACATCCAGGCCGGGGCGGAGGTCTCGGCGCTGCTGGGACGATTGCCCAGCGCTATGGGCTATCAGCCCACGTTGGATAGCGAGATGGGCGAACTGCAGGAGCGCATCGCCACCACCAGCCGGGGCAGCATTACCTCGGTGCAGGCGGTCTACGTGCCCGCCGACGACCTGACCGACCCGGCGGTCGTGGCCACCTTCGCCCACCTGGACGCATCCACGATCCTCTCGCGCCGCCAGGCCGGCCTGGGCCTCTACCCGGCCATCGACACGCTGGCCTCCAGCAGCGCGCTGCTCACGCCCGAAGGCGTGGGCCAGGAGCACTACACCATCGCCACACAGGTGCGCGCGCTGCTGGCCCGCTATCGGGAACTGCAGGACGTGGTCGCCATCTTAGGCATGGAGGAGCTGAGCGAGGAAGATCGGCAGGCGGTCGAGCGGGCGCGGCGTTTGCAGCGCTTTCTCACCCAACCCTTCTTCGCTTCCGAGCCGTTCACCGGGATTCCGGGCCGCTACGTGGCGCTGGAGGAGACGCTGCGAGGATTCCACGAGATCCTGGAGGGCCGCCACGACGATCTGCCCGAGCAGGCGTTCTACATGGTGGGCAATATCAACGAGGCGATGGCGCGGGCGAAGGAATTGGAAGAAGAGGAAACGAATCAATGAGAAAGCCGTTCCGCCTGACGGTACTGACGCCGGAGCGGGCGCTGCTCGATGCCCGGGGCGTGACCCAAGTGCAGGCCCAACTGGTCGACGGCAGCCCCATCGGTATCTACCCCGGTCACGCGCCGTTGCTGGCCGAGACGGTAGCCGCGCCGCTACGCTACACCGATGCATCAGGCGAGCACGCAATTGACCTGGGCGCGGGCATTTTGCAGGTGAGCGACGCGGGCGTAACGGTATTTGCGCGTCCGCAAACCTTAAGGGTTTCAGAAACCATCGAGGTCTCTGAAGACGATAGACACTTTGACCGGTTGGCACACGAGTTGCTAGCCAAGCTAAACGCACAACCCGACGACGTGTTGGATATTGAACCACAGGCAGAGGGAAATCGAACGTGAGAACTAAGCCTATAGACGGCCTGACCCTGTACTTTGACTCGCGCGAGCGGGAGGCCGCCGAGCTCATCGGGCAGGCCTGCGAGCGCAGTATCGAGGTCATCCACACGTGCTGGGATCTCGACACACCGGAGGACTGCCGCGTCTATGTCATGACCTCGTGGGTGCGGTTTCTCTTTCACGCGCCACCCTGGCCCTGGCGGGTTCTCGTGGCCGTGACGCTGCCCCTGTGGTACCTTCGCGCGCGCAAGCTGTGGGCGCTGGCCGGCGGCTGGCACCAGCAGTTCGGCGAGCGGCGCGCCGTCGGCGTCAAGCCGCCCCGTCTGCTTGAGACCGCCGATACAAGCATCGGAGAGCGCATCTTTTGCAAAGAGGACGACCTCGACGAGCGCGTGCGGCGCAACGCGTGCCACGAGCTGACGCACGCCTTCACCTCGCACCTGAGGCTGCCCATGTGGCTAAACGAAGGCCTGGCGATGGTGACGGTCGACAAGTTTGCCGGAAAGCCGACGGTAAAACCCGAGTCGATCCAGGCACTGGCCCAACCGCCGCAAGATACCAGCCCGGGCCGGTACCGCCAACTGCGCAGGAAGGCGATGGACGACCTGGTGTTCTACCACTGCGTGCGCGGCTACTGGCTCACGCGCTACCTCGAGGACACCCGGCCGGACCTGCTACAAGACCTGCTACGACAAAAGCACAGTCACGGCGTGCTGGAAAGAAAAATGGCTGCCGCTTATGGGATGGAGTTGAGCAAATTTTGGAAGAGCATCGACGATATCGTCGTGTCCCATTTCAAGGAAATTGACAGGAGCGAAAAATGACCACTGATGGTGCACCAGAAGAAAGTCTTGAAATCGAGCAAAAACTCTACGATCAGGTCATCTGCGAAGCGTTCCGCCGTGTTTACAAGCCGGACAAGAAAACGCTGTACTTTGCCAAGGACGAACTTGTCCAAATCTGCCAGGACTTGGGAATCATCATCAACAACATTCCCGATATACCCTACCATTACCGGACTGGGCGCTCCGATCTGCCCGACGAGATTCTGAGCACAGGCAACTGGGTTATTGAAGGCGTCGGGAAAGGCAAATACACCTTTGTCAGACTCAAACGCGCTCCCTACATCCACGTGCCAGACGATTTGTACATCACTGAGATTCCCGAAGCAACTCCCGACATTGTTCTGAAGTACGGCGGTGAGGACGAACAGGCAACCCTCACCAAAATCCGATACAACCGCTTGATAGACGTCTTCCTATCTCTTGCAGCGTACCATTTGCAAGGGCACGTGCGTTCCTCGGTACAAGACATCGGCCAGGTAGAGATCGATGACCTATACGTCGGCGTCGACACCGAAGGCAGATGGTATGTAATTCCCATCGAAGCCAAGAGCGTAGGGCCAAAAGAACGCCTGGGAATTGTTCAAATCAGACAGATGATCTTGTTCGCCAAGCAATCCTATGGCGAACTTGCTCTACGGCCAGTTGGCGTCAAACCACTGGCAGACGGTTCTTGTGTGTTTCTGGAATTCGACGATGAAGAAGAACTAGAAGCAATAGCTGTCAAACGATATACCCGCTACAAGTTAGTGCGTGATGATACCCACTCATAAGGAACTCACACCAAATGGTTGCTACCAACTCACTTATTCAAAAAGGCAGAGAAAAACAACTGCTCAACGACGGTATAGTCCACAGGTGGTATCGCTTCGTTCTCGCATTCCCTGATCACCTTGTCACTGAGATGTGCGAACGGTTCGACGCAACCCAGGGCGACATGGTGCTCGACCCATTCTGTGGAACCGGCACAACCTTGGTCGAATGCAAAAAGATGGGGCTCGATGTAACGGGAATAGAGGCCAATCCCGCGAGCGTACTTGCATCGCAGGTCAAGACCGCCTGGGATACTGATCTCTTCCAACTGCGCGACGCTCTGTGGGAAATCATAAACCAGACACAACCATTGTGTGAGCAATTGACTTTTTCGGCACAACCGCTCTTTGCCGACGCGTTCAATTCGGATCACTTGAAAACACAGCTTCTCGCCAACTCTCCAGAAGGGCAATACTTTGTTTCTTCTGGTATGCTGAAAAGAGGTTGGATTAGTGAAACACCATTTTACAAGACCATCGCCCTTCTGAATGAAATCCGATCAATCGATTGCGATGATCAAGTCAAAAATGTGCTCAAGCTGGCGCTGGTGGCGATCCTGGTAGAGACCGTTGGCAACGTCAGCTTTGGGCCAGAGATATACGTCTCTGGGCGCAAGGAAGATGTTGACGTTCTTGGAACGTTTCGCAACAGGATGGAGACGATAATCTCTGACCTTGAAACCGTACAAACACTACCTGCTAGGGGACACTCTCTAGTCCTGCCGGGCGATGCGAGAGAATGCGCTAAAATCCTGATCGAAAACGAGATCACATCCATAGATTACGTCATCACATCTCCGCCTTATCCCACGGAAAAGGATTACACACGTCAAACCCGGCTTGAACTAGTATTTCTGGGCTTTGTGTATGACAGGCAAAGCCTTCAGCGCGTCAAACGCGCGATGGTGCGCTCGCACAGCAAAGGAATCTATAAGGCAGACGATGATGGGCAGTGGGTCGCAGACATACCGGAGGTGCGTGCCATTGCCGACGAACTACGCATAAAAATAAAGGACAAAACCTACGGGTTTGCCAAGCTCTATCCACGGATCATTGAGGAATACTTTGGAGGCATGCACAGACATTTGCAAAGCCTGAAAAAGGCGCTGCGAGTAGGAGGCCAATGTGCTTACGTGGTAGGAGACCAGCGAACCTATCTGCAAACTTACACCCCCACCGGGAAAATTCTGGGGATCATCGCCGAGAGGCTCGGCTTTGTCGTTGAAGACGCATTGGTTTGGCGCGTACGGAAAGGCACAACCGGCTCTGGCGAAGAGATCAAGGAGGAAATCGTCATCTTGAGAAAACCGCAATGATTTCCTTATTCTGGCTCCCTATCGGCATCATCGTCGGCATACTCAACGACCTGACGCTGCGTTGGACAGTGGGCCGCCTGCGGTCCGGCCCACTCCTCACAAGGGTGCCACTGGTGGTGGCGGGGTTTGTCTTCCGTATGGGAAGCGCCACTGCACTGCTTATCCTTGCATCGCAGCAGGGCCTGGCACTGGGACTACTGGCGTTCGCCGGGTTATGGCTGGCCCGCTGGATCGCCATACTCGTCACTCTGTCCCCTCGCCAAACTTGGAATGAGTCAATCTATGGATAGAGTTGCCCCGCAAGTCGTCTTCCAGGTCTTGGGCATCTCTGTGACAGACACGGTCGTTTCGACGTGGTTCATGATGCTCGTCGTCATCGGTGGCGTCGTCGTCCTGCGCCGGTTTTTCCCGTCGCTGCTGGAGCGGCTGATCGGTTTCCTCAACACCACCATCTCCGACGTGATGGATCGACCCGCCGGGCCGTACCTGCCGTACCTGGGCGCCCTGGCCCTCTTTACCCTCGTCGCCAACGTCATCGGGGTGATCCCTGTAGTGACAACGCCGACCAAGGACCTCAACACCACGGCGGCGCTGGCCGTCACCGTCTTTTTCGCCGTCCACGTCTTTGGCATCCGCCAGAAGGGCGTGTGGGGACACGTAAAGAGTATGGCCGCGCCGCTGGGCCTGTTTTTCCTGATGCTGCCTCTGGACATTATCGGCCAGTTGAGCCGCACCCTGGCGCTCGCGCTGCGCCTTTTTGGCAATATCATGAGCTCCGAGCTGATCGTAGACGTCGTTTTTGAATTGGTCCCCATTATCGCGCCACTGCCCCTGATTGCACTGGGGTTGTTCACCGGCGTGTTACAAGCCTACATCTTTACCATCCTAGCCGCCGTGTTCATCGGTCTGGCGGTGAGGGAGAACGCGTAGCAGAAAAGGAGTCTGAACAAAATATGGAATCCCAAACACTGATCACAGTCGTCGTCATCGTTGCATCCGGCATCGGCATCATGGGCAGCACGATCACCCTGGCCATCGTCGAGGGACGCGCCGTACTCAAGGCGCTGGAGGGCATGGTGCGTCAACCCGAAGTCGCCAACCGACTGTTCACCTCGCTCATCGTAGGCATGGCCCTGCTGGAAACGTCGGCGATCTATACTATCCTAGTGATCAGCCTCCTGCTCGGTCTCTTGGGAGGATAATGGATGCTGGAGCAGTTAAATCTCGAGACTATTCTCCTCCAACTGGCTAACTTTACGATCCTCGCCGTCGTGCTCTATTTCGTGCTCTTCCGGCCCATGATGCGCAACTTGAGAGAACGAGAAGCCGAGAAGGAGCAGATAGCCCGCGAGACCGCACAGGATCGCCAGGAGGCTGAGCGGCTGCGCGCCGCACTGGAAGATCGACTGGCCGGCGTGGAGGAGGAGGCCACCGCCATCGTCGCGCGGGCCAGGGAGCAGGCCGAGGTCGAGCGGACGGCCCTACTACAAGAGGCCGAGACCGAGGCCGAACGCATTTTGACCGAGGCGCATGCCAACGCCGACCGCATCGGCAGCCAGACGATCGACGAGTTCCAGGACGACCTCCTGGACACGATCCTGACCATCAGCGGACACGTCATCAGCCAGGTGACGCCGCCGGAGGTGCACGACGCATTGATCCAGCAGCTCAGCGACCGCATCTGGGAGATGGGCCGCAGCGAGATGGGGCAGGTGGATACGCTGCGCCGCGCGCTGGGCGACCGCGAGCCCACCGTCTATGTGACGACGGCCCACCCGCTCACCTCGGAGCAGCAAGGGCTGCTGGCCCGCACCTTCACCGCGCTGGCCGACCGGCACGTCAACCTGGAGGTGACGACCGATCCCACGCTGGCCGCCGGCGTGCGCGTCCGCCTGGGCGATATGGTGGTCGATAACTCTATCGCCGACCGGCTGGAG
>CAZKDJ010000148.1:0-10478 GCA_964551295.1 uncultured Anaerolineales bacterium
CTGACGGGCGGCATCTACTTTGGCGAGCGCGGGCGCAAGATGGTAGACGGCCCGGATGGGCAGCCTGTAGAGGCGGCCTACGACACCATGTTCTACTCCAAGCCAGAGATCGAGCGTGTGGTGCGCGTGGCCTTTGAACTGGCCCGCAAGCGCGGACAAAAGTCCGGACGCAAGAAGGTCACCTCGGTGGAAAAGGCCAACGTGCTGGAGAACTCACGCCTGTGGCGCGAGACGGCCCTGGAGGTCGCCGAGCAGTATCCCGACGTCGAGTTCGACGCCATGTTCGTCGACATCGCCGCCATGCGGCTGGTACGCTACCCCGAGGTGTTCGACGTGGTCGTCACCGGCAACATGTTCGGCGACATCCTGACCGATGAGGCCTCAATGATCGCCGGGTCGATGGGCATGCTGCCCTCCGGCGCCATCGGTGCCACCCGGCCCGGCCTGTTCGAGCCGATCCACGGCTCGGCACCCAAGTACACGGGGATGAACGTGGTCAATCCCATCGCCACCATCCTCAGCGCCGCGATGCTACTGCGTTACTCGATGGATTTGGACGAGGAAGCGGACGCCATTGAAGCGGCGGTGCAAAAGGTGCTGGAGGACGGCTTCCGCACACGGGACATCATGGAGGAAGGACTGACCCAGGTCGGCACCCGCGAGATGGGCGATCTGGTCGCCGAGAGGATCGCATAAGCACCCGGCGGAAACGCAAATCGCCGCCCGGTGCGACGCACCTGATGGTGCGGGACGCCGGGCGGTTTTTATAAGCGGGAGATGTATGAAAGCGACAATCGCAACACTGCCCGGTGACGGTATTGGCGTGGAGGTCGTCGCCGAGGGGGTCAAGGTACTCCAGGCCGTGGCCGAAAAGTACGATCACCGATTCACGTTCGAGCATCACCTGATCGGCGCCTGCGCCATCGATGCCACAGGTACATCGCTGCCAGACGAAACCCTGGCCGCCTGCCAGCAGGCAGACGCCGTGCTCTTTGGCGCAGTCGGCGATCCCAGGTACGACGATCCTACAGCCCCCGTGCGCCCCGAGCACGGGCTGATGGCGCTGCGCAAGGCGCTCGAACTCTACGCCAACCTGCGCCCGGTACACGTCTACCCCGCCCTGATGGCGGTCTCCCCGCTGCGCGCGGAGCTGCTAGAAGGGGTGAACCTGGTCGTCGTGCGCGAACTGACCGGCGGCATCTACTTTGGGCAGCGCCAGGAGGCCACCGAGCAGAACCTGACCGCACATGACACCATGGTCTATGACGCAAGCGAAGTGCGGCGCATCGCTCACCTGGCATTCAAACTGGCCCGTCAGCGCGGACGGGCGTCCGGAGGGAACAAGGTCACCTCGGTTGACAAGGCCAACATCCTGGCCTCGTCCCGCCTGTGGCGGCGGATCGTGACGGAGGTCGCCACAGGGTATCCCGACGTGACGTTCGAGACCCTGCTGGTGGACGCCGCGACGATGCATCTACTGCGCCGTCCGCGCGATTTCGACGTCATCCTGACCACGAACCTGTTCGGTGACATCTTGAGCGACGAGGCCTCGATGCTGGCCGGGTCGATGGGGATGCTCCCCTCGGCTTCCCTGGGAGCGGGTGCCTTTGGCCTCTACGAGCCGATCCACGGCAGCGGGTACGATATCAGCGGAAAAGGCATCGCCAATCCGCTGGCGACGATTCTCAGCGCCGCGATGCTGCTCCGCCACTCGCTGGGACTGGGAGAAGAGGCGAAGGCCGTCGAGCAGGCTGTGGAAGCCGCTCTCGATCAGGGTTACCGCACGGCCGACATCGCCGGCCCGACGACCACCGCCGTGAGTACCGAACAGATGGGCAATGCGGTTGCCACGGCACTATCATAGGAGACAATGATGAACGTCCTGACAAAAGACGGTTCTTCAAGATACAAACGGGACAACATCACGTCCTACCTGCTGGTCTCGGCGCTCACGTGCGCCGCAGAGAACCTGGCGATAACGCTGGTCGAGATGGAACCCGGCGGCGTACAGCACATTCACAGCCACGAGCCGGAGCAGGTGTATTACATCCTGGAAGGTTCGGGGGTGATGACCGTCGACGGCGAACGCAGGCCGGTCAAAGCAGGCGACTGCATCTACTACCCTCCGTTCGCCAAACACGGCCTGGAGAACACCGGCGGGACCGTGCTGCGGTATCTCAGCGCCGCCTCGCCCTCTTTCTCCGCAGAGGAATGCGAGCGGCTGTGGCCACTGGCCAGCCTAGATGGGGAACCCTTGTGACAGGACTGTAACACGCTGTTTCAAACCTGCGACATCACATCACACCTGTGCAACCCCCGCGTGCTATAATCTGGGTGAACAAAATCAGTCGGCGACGCTTTACGACGCAAGCTTTTTGTGATATAGTGCGCCAGAAAAAACGCCCACAGGTCAAGGAGACGAAATGGGAACGCCCAAACTACTCTTGGTAGACGACGAGACCGCCATCACCGATAACCTGGCGCCCTTTTTGAAGCGATCAGGGTTCGACGTGACGACGGCCGCCGATGGCGAGGAGGCTCTGAAAAAAGTCGCTGGCTTCCAGCCCGAGATCATCATCCTCGACGTGATGATGCCCAAACTAGACGGCCGGGAGGTGCTGCGTCGTCTGCGCAACGCGGGCAACTGGACACCCATTATCCTGCTCACCCAGGTCGGCGAGGCCACTGAGCGAGCGATGGCCCTGGAGGAAGGCGCCGATGACTATCTCAACAAACCCTTCGACCCACACGAGCTGACCGCCCGCATCCGCGCCGTCTTGCGTCGCGCCCGTCCCGGTAAGCCCCCCCTCGCCGCAGCACGACAACTCACCTGCGGCGATCTACGGCTCGACCGGCAGGCCCGCCGCGCCTGGATGGGGAAGCGCGAGTTGACGCTCACCCCCAAGGCGTTCGCGCTGCTGGAGTACGCCCTCACCCACCCCGACGAGGTCCTCACCCGCGAACGACTGCTGGACGCCGTCTGGGGCTGGGATTACCCCGTCGGCACCCGCGCGGTCGATACCCGCGTGGCCGAGCTACGGCGCGTATTGGACGACGATCCCAGCGATCCCTGCTACATCGAGACGGTGCCCGGGGTCGGCTATCGCTTCGCAGGCGTGGTTGAGAGCGCGTGATGCGCAGGCACCGGCCCTGGCTCCTCGCCGTCCTCATCATCCCAGCTCCCGCCGCATTGGGTCTCGCGGTGTCGGTGATGTTGAGCCGCGCAATAGCGCCGGAGGACATGCAGAGCATTTACCTCCAAGCCGACGTAGCAGCGGTAGCTTGGATATGTGGCAGCCTTTTCTCCCTGTTATTGGCAGCGGTTTCCATAATATACATCTGGGAACGACGACGTGACAATGTCTGGCGCGCAGAGATCGCAAAAACCCAGAAACAAGCCGTAGAGCAGGCATCCGCGGCGGCCGCCGAGGATAGACGACGTTTCCTCCGCAGACTGGACCACGAACTAAAGAACCCCCTCACCGCCATCCGGGCTGGCCTGGCGAATCTGGCGGAGGCCCTTTCCCAAGACGTACAGCAGGAAACCCTGAACAGCGTCGAGACGCAAATCCTGCGCATCAGCCACCTGGTGGCCGACCTGCGTAAGCTTGCCGAGCTGGAAACCCGCCCTTTGGAGCGCATCCCTGTGAACATGACGGCGCTCTTGGAAGAAGCGGTCAACGTGATTCAAGACCTTCCGCAGGCAGCCGGCCGTCACATCACGCTAAGCGTGCCCCAGGCCCCATGGCCGCTTTCCCCCGCGGCTGGAGATTGGGATCTGCTTTTCCTTGCCGTCTACAACTTGCTCGACAACGCCTGCAAGTTCACACAGGCAGGTGATACGATGGAGATACGCGCTTTCGAAGACGGCGCAATGGTCGTCATCGAAGTAGCCGACACAGGCCCCGGCATCCCCGAAGAGGATATCCCCCACGTGTGGGAGGAGCTTTATCGAGGCAAGAGCGCGCGCAGCGTCGCCGGCAGCGGCCTAGGGCTAGCCCTGGTACGAGCCATCATCGAGCGCCACGGAGGACAGACCTCTGTACGCAGCCGCACCGGACAAGGCACCGTCTTCATCCTTCGTCTGCCAACAAGCTAGAGCTTGCTCGGGTAGCCCCTGATGGCCACCTGTGATGTCACAAGTCTGTAACACGCTGTTTCACTTCTGTAACATTCCAGCCAAAAGTCTGCAACGCGCCCATGCTAAAATCGCATACGCCCGTAGGTCAAGGAGAAATAGATTATACAGGAAGAAAAGGAAGACAATGAAAATCAAACGAACAACCTGGATCCTTTGCACCATCCTGGCGATCTTTTTCACAGCGTGTGGCACGGTCGAGGTAAGGGTCCAAAACCCAACGCGCATCGACAGTACACCGCCACCGGCGACGACGAGAGTGACAGCGGCAGAAACCGCAACCGCGACCGTCAAAGGCGATGCTGTGGAGAATGGAGATTTGGCGATTGGAGGCATCCCCGAGCTGATCCAGACGCTGGAAGACGAAGACCCGGCCGCGCGCTACCACGCCGCCGTGGCGCTGAGGGATATCGGACCGGAGGCAGCCGAGGCCGTCCCCGCGCTGATCCAGGCGCTGGAGGATATGGATTCGGGCGTGCGCACCGCCGTCGAGGCGCTGGGGAAGATCGGATCGGAGAAGGCCGTCCCCGCGCTGACCCGGGCGCTGGAGGATGTGGAAGCGGGTGTGCGCTATGTCGCCGCCGTGGCGCTGGGGGAGGTCGGGCAGTAGCGAGTTGACGTTATCTATCACAGATGGTGCATATATCTTTCCGATGGTGAACCTGATGCGTACAAACCAAATAGGCATCCTGCTCGCGGTACTACTCGTTTCCCTCGTCGCCTGCGGGACGGTAAAGATTGGGCTCGAACACCCACCTAGCCCAGATCTCCGAACCGATCTCACAGCAAGGGCACAGGCCACGGAGCACGCCCATCTGGAAACAGAAGTAGCAATGCTGGAAGCGACGCTCGGCATCACACCCGAGCCGACCGACATTACGGCCTCCTCCCCCTCTCCTATCGCCGGCGATGAACCCGGCGTCTTCTATCAGCCTATTCCCCTGGGCACCGTCGCCAACGCCCCGTCCGGCTTTGCATCCCCCCTCACAGGACAGCACACGCTGGGCGACATACCATTCGATCTCTCGGCGGAGATATTCAAGAGCCAAAGTTCGTCCCCAACCGATGGAGATCTGCCCATCAGCGTCCTGTTCAGGGCAGACATCCCCCAGGCCTCCAAAGCACACCTGTTATTGAACACGGGCAACGGCCTTGCCCAATTCGAGGGCCAGATCGTCGGCCAGATCATCGCCTACTGCGGAGACACGTCAAGCTCCATCACCGATCTGCGATTGGGCCAAGACGTACGCGAGTGGCACTTGGCCCACAACGTCGTCTACACCGCCGAACGCCCTCAACAGGTGTGGACGGGCGCGTTAGCCGAGTACCCTCACCTGACCGGGCACATCGACCTGTTCAGCCTCGACCTGCCCGAAGCCTGCAAAAGCGGGAGCCTGACCGCGCTGGAGATCGCCGACACCTCGCTCGACACCGTCGGGTCCCTCGATCCGGCACTCAACCTCTTTGGCGTCACGATCGAATACCACCGGTGACGTTACAGGATTGTAACACCCTGCTCCAGGACTGCCATACCACTGTCATACGTCCGTAACAGGCACTTGCTACAATTCAGGGCAAAATCATTGTCTTGGGAGGGACCAACCAATGAGCACGCCATCTATTCTGCAAAGACACTCGCGTTTTTCTGCCCTGCTGGTACTATTAACCTCCGTTATCACCTGTGGCACGCTGAGGTCAATGGAGAACAACCAACCGCTCCCCTCCGCTATGCCATTCACTGTTTCTTCCACACCTCTGGCACAGCTTTCTGTACTGGGAGAAGGCACGGTGAATGCCCTGGCCTGGTCGCCGGATGGTAAATGGATGGCGGTGGGCGGCTCTCTAGGCATTCACCTGTACGATGCCGCGACGCTGCAGGAAGTGCGCTACGTCGAGACACGCGAGGCCGTCAGCGATCTCGTCTTTAGCCCTGACGGTCACACCCTGGCAGCAGCCAGTCAGTACACCACCCTCTCCCTGTGGGACGTTGATACAGGCCAGCCCTTCCAGGTCATCACAGAGACAGAGGCCATTGGGACTTTTCGCCTCAGTTCCGATGGGCGCACGCTGGCGACCGAGGGATACTATGGTGTACACGTGTGGGATATCGCCAGTGGCCGACTGGTGCGCACGTTGGGAGAAGAAGGGGTGCTTTGGAACACCATCTCCTTTAGCCTGGACTCGTGCACGGCGTACGCAGAAGGTTCCGGACAGGTGGCAAGCGCATGGAAAGAGGTGGCAGGCGTATGGGATTTGAGCACAGGTGAATGGCTCTACACGCTTGAAAGCGCACCCGCTCATGACGTCGCCTTCAGCCCCGATGGCACGCTGCTTGCGGTTTCAAGCTATGCGACGGGCGAATTCGATACGATCAAGGTCTTGGATGCGCGCACAGGCCGGCTCCTGAGCGCGCTGGATGGGCCATGGAACAGTCGCTTCCTGACTTTCAGCCCGGACGGGCGTCAGCTCGCGACCGGCAGCTCCGACAACGTCGTCCAAATATGGAACGTCACCACCGGTCAGGTGTTTCACACCCTTGGAGACCCGGCGTATAGCTCCAAACCTGTGGCCTTCAGCCCAGACGGTCATTTCCTAGCAGTGTGGAGCGATGACTCCACGATGCAGTTGTGGGATACTGCTACCGGCCAGATCCAAGTCTTGTACACGCTTCAAGACCTGGGCCGGCGGCCTTCGCCCGCCCTCAGCCCTGATGGACGCGTACTCGCGGTCTCGACCAACGTTGGACGAGGTGATGGAATCGACATCCATCTGTTTGACGCACACACCGGCCAGATTCTGCGCACCTTCGAAAGTCAATTGCTAAACAGCATTGCACTCACCTCTGACGAGCGGCTCTTTGTATCCCGGCCCGACGAGACCACGGCCTGGCGTTGGCACGCGGGGGTCCAGCATCTCGCGCTCCTGAACGCATTCCCCGGCTCGCGCCTCATGACCCTCAGCCCCGATGATCGGCAACTGGCACTAGTAGATGCGGGCGGACCTACTCAGGACTGGAATACGGACGAATCCATCCAGATCTGGGACACGGCCACCGGCCGGCCGACGCATACACTTGTAGAAGGCCCACGGGCAAGGGTAAGTGGGATGGCGTTCAGCCCTGACGGCAATCTACTCGCCTCTACTATGGTCACGTCGTCCAGAGCTCTCAGCCCGTCTCTGTTCTACGAGTCGTACAGCCCCGTACACCTGTGGGACGCAGAAACGGGCGCGCTGCTGGCCGTTCACAGAGGGTATCCGGAGGCCATCTCGCTGGAGACGTTCGCGACAGGGGAAAGGTTATTCACCACGCGATGCACTGGCGATAGTTGTTCGCGGCGCTCCTGCGACCTGGCAACGTGGGACGTGGACGACCTCGTGTCGCGCGGCGACGACGCGGCGCCGCTCTGGTCCAACCGCGATTTCGATTTGCCTGTCCAGGACACGATGCTGAACCCCGATAGAACAGTGGTGATCGCTTTGCTCCAGGACACGGGCTGCGGCCCCAGCAACGCCGCCGTCGTGGCGTGGGACGTGGAGACGGGCCGAAAGCTGCTGAACCTGTCATTCGATTTCAAGCGTCCCGTGAGCAGCATCGCGCTCAGCCCCGCCGGCACAGTTATCGCCGTCGGCACGCGTGATGGCTCGCTAGGTCAGTGGGATCTGCATACCGGGCAACGCCTGCACACGATCGAGGGGTTGACGTCCGGCGCGACCCGACTGGCATACAGCCCGGAAGGGCGCTGGCTCGCCTCGGGCAACGACGACGGCAAGATACAGCTCTGGAGCACCCAGAGCGGCCAGCTCTTGCATACACAGGCTGGGCATACGCTGGCGATAACCGGTCTCCTATTCAGCCCGGACGGCCACACGCTCTACTCTGCCAGCGACGACGGCACGGCGCGGATATGGGAGATCGCTCCCGAAAGCCTCGCGGCGATCCAGGAGGCGCTGCCAATCACCAGCGTAGATTACGTCACACTGCCCATCGCTGCTTTTGCCAACGGCAGGGCCGGCTTCCAGTCGCCGCCGACGGGCTACGTCACACTGGAAGGCGTCCCTTTCCGGCTGTCAGACCAGGTCTTTAAGAGCCAGGCCTCGACCCCGCCATACGATTTCTACCCCACGAGTATTCTACTTGAGGAGAATATACCCCACGCGCAGAAGGTACACCTCCTGCTCAATACCGGCAACGGCTTCACCGAGTTCGATGGGCAAGCCATCGGCCAGGTCGTGGCCCACTGCAACGACACACCGACAGTAGTCGCCAATCTGCAACTGGGACAAGAAATCCGCGAGTGGCACGCGGCCGCCAACGTCGTCTCGACGGCCACCCATGCGCGCCAAGTGTGGAGCGGCTATATCTTAAGCACGCCCGATGAGACAGGCTACATTGATATGCTGAGTCTCGATCTACCGGCAGCGTGCCAGGAAGGCTGGCTCACAGCCATCGAGGTCATTGACACTTCCTCCGACATCGTAAGCTCTCTCGATCCTGCGCTCAACCTCTTTGGCGCCACGGTCGAGTACCGACAGTGATGTTGCAAGATTGCAACACGCCGTTTCCAGGCTGTGACAACCCTGCTATACTCCTGTGACGCCCGTTCGCTACAATCCGGAGCAAATGACTACACCTTCCGATAAAGGAGGCCCCGGTGGAAATACATCCCGCCCTGCAAAGGTACTTCTGGCTATCGCTTCTGATCATACTGACCACGTCGGTCGCCATCTGCGGCGTGTCAAGCTCGGGAGTCGAACGCGCATCTACCGCCCTCGTGCCCGGCCCGCAGCCGGCCGCCACCGTCACCCTCACTCTGACACCGGCCCCTGCGTCCAGTGCCGGATGGACCTCGTACGCCAAAACCCTGCACGCCGTCACCGACCTGGCTTTCGACCACCGGGGTAACCTGTGGGCCGTCGCCCACCGCGGCGTGGCCAAGATAGACCCAAACACACACACGATCACCCTGCTGCTGACCGACTATCACGTCAACGCCATTGCCATAGCGCCTGACGGCGCGGTGTGGGCTGGCACGCTCTACGATGGCGCCTTCCGCTTCGACGGAGAGCGGTGGACGCGTCACAGCCCTCCCTGGAGCCAGATCGACGACATCGCCATAGCCCCGGATGGCGATGTCTGGTTCGGCTCTCCCAGCCGCGTTTCCTCCTACATCGACTACTCCTCCCTCCCCGGTGGCGTCGCCCGCTTCGACGGCCTGTCTTGGACCGCCTACACCACCGACACCCTGCCCGCCCTGCAGAGCATCGGCACCGTCGCCATAGGCCCTGATGGCGCGATATGGGCGGCCGGGGCTGGCAGCGTCGCCCGCTTCGATGGGGAGGCATGGACCGCCTATCCCACCGATACGCTGCCGGACTTTTACATTCCCTCCATCGCCGTCACTCCCGGCGGCACACCCTGGGTCGCTACTCGCGAAGGTGTCGCAGCATTCGACGGTGAAATCTGGATCACCTATACCACTGCCGACGGCCTGACGAACAACCTGGTCAACGCCCTCACCGTGGCCCCCGATGGCAGCGTGTGGGCCGGCACCAGCGGCGGCGTCTCTCACTTTGATGGCTAGCACTGGACCAGCTACACCACCGAGGATGGCCTGGGGTGCAACAATGTCAAATCGATCACCATGGGGCCCGACGGCGCATTGTGGTTTGGCACCCTCGACGCCATCACCCGTTTCGACGGGA
Organism: uncultured Anaerolineales bacterium; assembly: GCA_964551295.1. GTDB lineage: Bacteria > Chloroflexota > Anaerolineae > B4-G1 > B4-G1 > JAFGED01. The sequence continues at coordinate 9,842 of CAZKDJ010000148.1, forward strand.
CCGTTTGGACCACCTACAACACCAACGGGCCCGGAGGCATCACCATCTCCACTGCCGCGGCAGCCCCCGACGGCAGCGTGTGGTTCGGCACGCAGCAAGGGGGCGTGTCCCACTTTGACGGCCAGCATTGGACGAACTACACCGTCGCCGATGGTCTGACGGACAACTGGATCGACACCCTCGCCGTGGCGCCCGATGGCAGCGTGTGGGTCGGCGCTGGCGCCGGGGTATCCCACTTCGACGGCCAGCGGTGGGACAGCACTCCTATCGACAGCGACCTGGAAAACGCTCGGGTGCGGTCGATTGGCCCAAGTCCCGACGGCACGGTGTGGATCGCCGTGACCGGCTACTCGACTGCCTCCGACGCGTACGTTGGAAAGGTATTGCACTTTGCACCTCAGACCGACGCCTGGACAACCTACGTCGATGGCCTGGTTGACCACCCCACCACCATCACCACGGCCGCCGACGGCAGCGTGTGGGCCGGCGGCCACGGCGGCATCTCGCGATTCGATCCTTCGACAGGCTCAGGTCGCGGCGGGGAGACCTGGACCACGTATACCATCGGGCACGGCCTTTCAGACAGCACCGTTCTGGCCATGACCCTGGCCCCCGATGGTAGTGTATACCTCAGCAC
>CAZKDJ010000149.1:0-10389 GCA_964551295.1 uncultured Anaerolineales bacterium
TTCGGGTCACTCGCAGACATGGTCAGTGGAAAAGATAACTTGTATGGATAGGGAAAAGACCGGCTAACAAAGCATAAATCAAAAAACAATGAGGGCATGCAATTCCCTGGAGCGGAACTGTTGGTTGTGAATGCGGGAATGGGTAGCGGTCAGGTCGTGCCCATCGGCGTTCAGAGGAGATACCCGTTAATCCGCAATCTGCTTAGTTTCGCCGTTGAGGTGCGACATGAAGTTGTGCAAGTAGCTGTTGTGGCTGCTGTATCAAGCACAACTCGCGGGAATACGGCATTCTGGCTGTTTGTTCTATACGTCGTTGGCTCCGGGAGTTTCGAGGACCTACGGATTATCACTACAAAGAGTTTTTCTCGTTGACGGCATTTTTGCTCCCCTTGGTAAGAGGATTCTTTGTAGGCAACCTCTTTTGATCCACCTGTGCTGGCCGAATAATACATCCGTTCTAGTTTCAGCCGTGATGGAGGTGGAAACCCTCGTCGCTGGTCGTGCAGGGAGCGGAGAATCAGTGAGTACCGCTGTTCAATCGAGTGGCTGTCACCATCGTCCAACAGTTTGAGGCCGGTTGAGTGCATATTTCAGCGCCAGTTCTGACTTAGCGGGTCAGGTCTAGGGCTGTGCTCAGAACCATAGTATCGTTGATGGGCTTTGTCCATTGGCGAAACCGCCGTTTGACAGCTTGCCAAAGCGAACCTATACTTTGAGCGGAGAAAAAGAGGGAAAAGTTCACGGCTTGCCTTTCAGTTGAAGGTTGAAGCCGTGATGCAATCGCGCGTGATTCTACCACGAAAACGAGATTATTGGGCTCAGCTATAGAACGGATGTGTTATTCGGCCAGCACAGGAGTCTCCGGATCAGTACGGATGGCATTGAGAGGAGTTGCTATATGGCCAAGAAACAGATTCCAGATGACGTTCGAGCGCAAGTACAGGCGATTGTGGAGCAGTTCAATAAGAAGGAACTGCGTGGGCGGCGCTGCTCTTACATCGCGCGCTTCCGAGGCAGCTACCTGTACCTGGATCGGAACGATTGGGGACGTGTCGGCCAGATCTGTCGCCTCAAATACAATGGTGCGATGGACAATTGGGATTTTGCCATCTTCAAGTACAGCGACGAACGCTACGATCCCGACGAATGGATGTTCCCAGGCGGCGGGCACATAGACGGCACCGTCGAGGGCGCGATGCGCGCAGGGCTGGAGGCGTATCCGGCATGAGACCACAAGGTGAAACTTTATGAGCAAGCGAAAGGGAAAACGAAAAAACAGGAAAACTGCCAATATTCCACCGGCAACCACTCTACGGCTTCGCCTCGGCAATCTATGGGCCGATACCGCGCTGCTCCACAAGGATGACGAAGCAATCGAGGAAGATCTGGATGCCGTCGCGCGCAATATTGCGCCAGATGTCCTTGTGAAGACAATGCTTCGGGTCTATCTGTCCACGTCGGCAACGGCGCGTACCCGGTTGGGTAGCGTTCTGCCCCGTTGGTTGAACCAGCACAGCCATATAAGCGTGTTGAAGGAAATGACCGCTAATCTATCTTTGGGCATCGATCTACGACCAACGGCGCTGGCATGGATGGAGGCGGTCGGCGTGGATACCAAACATTTCGAGCGCTTGCCGGATTTGTTCATCAAAGCATATTACTATGACGATGCAGCAATACATGGCGAAAAGTCACAAGCCGCCATCACAGTGTTCTGGCACACGAGTCCCAGAAGGAAGCGTGCACAGAGCATCGGACTCTTGCTTGATTACAACCCACCGTGGGATGGTTCTGTCAAAGACGCCCTCGTCACTTCCCCGCGCTCTCCCAAAAGGCTGCTCAGAGACGTCTTGGCAGTGTGGAGGCAAGGTGATATGGAGCCAGAGTCCATCAGCGCAGAACATGCCAAAACCGTCCTGCTGACTGCTCTCAACTGTAATCGATCCGCTGGTATCCGGTTGCCGCGAGACCTGATTGCCGCCCGGGATGTTTTTGAGCGTTACGCGCTCGCCATGCCGAGTGCACCGGACACCCCTGCGTTTACGATGGATGATTTTGACTTTTTGTGGCACAATGGCCAGAGACCAGAAGAGATTGTGCATTTTGAGCGAACTGTGGGACGGCGCGTTCGTCTGGAGGATGGCAAAGAGATGGTGGTGATGGGTAGTCCAGATTGGGAGAACGAAGAGTAGTAAAAGCCAGGAATGAGCTTGGCGCAACTAGAGGAGAACAAAATCTTGGCAAACGAATCCGCAAACCATTCAAGCATCGTACAACGTCTATGGAACTATTGCAACGTCCTGCGCGACGACGGCGTTTTCTACGGCGATTACGTCGAGCAGCTCACCTACCTGCTCTTCCTCAAGATGGCCGATGAGCAAGAGCGCGAGTTTGGCAAACACAGCGCCATTCCGCCGGAATATAGTTGGGCCAGCCTGCGCGGCCTGGAAGGGGATGAACTGGAGGTCCACTACCGCAAGATCCTCACCGAGCTGGGCCGTGGATCCGGCCTGATCCCCGTCATCTTTCGCAAGGCGCAGAACCTATCATGGCCGAATAATACATCCGTTCTAGTTTCGGCCGTGATGGAAGTGAAATCCCTTGTTGCTGGTCGTGCAGGGAGCGGAGAATTAGCGGGTACTGCCGCTCAATCGAGTGGCTGTCACCATCGTCCAACAGCTTGAGCCCGATTGAGATCATTCTTGGGATGGTTGGAGGATAGAACAGGCACCAGGCGACTTGCAGATGACCTCTTCTTGGATCATCTTCGCAGAGAGCCTTTTCTCGTTGCCGGTATCACTGCCTTACTCGACGAGAAGACTCCTCATAGACAACTTGTTTGACCCACCACGCTCCCCACGCCACCACAGCCCACAGAATGACCAAGCCCGCCAGGTGCCCCGCGAGCAGCCGGGGGACCAACTCCGCAAGTGCAAAGATGGCGCCCGTCAGGCACGCAGGCACCCAATACTGGAGCATAATGTAGAACCAGACGATGATACTCCCCCCGTTACCCTCACGCACAGCCTTGCGAAAGCCCTGGACGAAATCGGGATGCTCGTCCATCAATGGCGGCATCAGCGGCAGCTTCTCCGTGACGAACGCCATATTCTCGCTCGCCATCAGCGGATCCCGGTCACCGTTGATGAGCACGCTGCCCACCGTCGCCTGCCCGGCGATCAGACCCAGCACAACCAACAGCAGCGCGGCGACGGCGGCGGTGTAAGGTCCAAGAAACTGCCCGCTCAGCAGCCCAGCCAGCACGGGAACCAGAGGCAGGAACAGGGCAAAAGCGGGGTAGACCAGCGCCAACGGGATCAGCACGAGGATCAACACCCCTTCGCGCTTAGCCAGGCAAGGCAGACAAAGCAGTGCCAGCACGGCGTACACGCCTGCCAGGCCGACGTGGAGAAAAGCCACGGGAAGCAACAGCGATGCCAGGGCCACAACACCGCCCAACGGCGGGAGGAGCGTGTAGAGCACGCCGGCCAGCGCCGCGACTCCCAGGTGCATAGCCACAGGCGACACGGGCAATGAATCTACAAAGCCTAGGTGCTGGAGCTTGACCAGGGGCGACGGCAGTAGCGCTAAGGCCCGGTACGTCGCTATACCCAGTAGAGCGCCGCAAGCCAGTCGCAGCGGCCAGCGGCAGCCGCGGGCGAGCCAGGATGTGTTCTTCGTTACTTGAGATGTCTTTTGCATCGCTTTCTCCTTGTCTGTGTCAACCGTACTGTCAAGAGTCGCCGGCCAGCCCGCCGGCCACCGTAATTCACCGCTACCTTCCACGTTCGAGCGCCTCAAGTCGCTTTTCACGGAACTCGGGGTCCTGCCATTGAGCTTTCATATACTCGACCCGCTCACGCCGGTATTCTGGATCTCGCCATTGGGCTTTCAGTCGTTCGCTCGTGACCCTGCCCGCGCATTTCCGGCATCGGGTTGCATCAGGGTGGATCTCACACCCACAGTTGCTGCACAGATTGGGCTGTTTCGCCCTCGCTCGCTGCTTTCCTCGCTGCTTTCGACGAGCCTGTATTGTTTCAGCCCGTTTTCGTCGGAACTCTGGATCCTGCCAGCGAGCAAGGGTAGCTTCGGTCATCCTTTTGCGGTACTCTGGGTCTTGCCAGCGGGCCAACCCTGCACATCGATGGCACCGAGTGGCCTCGGGCTTGATCTGGCGCCCACAGTCAACGCACAGCTTGGGCTCTGTTTGACGCTCCGAGTTCTGCCACCGGGCCAGTGCTGCACACCGGCGACATCGATGCGATACTGGGCTGATTTCCACGCCACAATCAGGACAGAACTTTTTGTTTTTCCCTGGCGGCGATTCAAGCCCCAATTTCTTGGCCCTAAAACTCAAGGCTTGTCCCCTCAGGACCTTGTCTCGGAACGCCTGGTTTTTCCACAACACTTTTCTGGCGCAACTCCGGCATCTTTGAGCGCCGTTAGAAATCTCTGCCCCGCAATCGAGACATTGCTTCTTCTTTTGAAGTGACATCGTGCTCTCCTCGTTTTGAATGTAGATTATTATCGTCATCCAGGATAACCAAACCCCAACGCCGACCCAACCGGCGACGACTGTGCCTGCGCTGCCACCCGCGCCAGGGCCACGTCAGGGTCGATACGGAGCGCCTCCAGCGTGATTCGTGGCAACGGGTGCTCCAGCAGCCACGCCAGCGCCTCAGCGTCGCCGTTCAACGCGTCGACGGATGCCGTGTTAGTGATCTTGACCGCCAGTGTCAGCTCCGGGTCGTCTTGCACCAGCTTGGGAGGTATACGTATCCGATCCCGCCGCGCCGGCCTGACCCGGCGCGGGCAGTCCTTTCCCTCGCCGGCCACGTGGCGGTAGTAGCGCCCGCCCCTGGGATGGTCCCACAGCGCGACCTGCCCCCCACAAGCCGGACAACGGCCCTTCTGCGGAGCCCCGGCCCCGGCCTCGACCTCGACGCCATTCACAATCGCTGTTTTCACTGCTGCCCCCCATCACACTTCGAATCGATCTCCGTCTGGCGCCGGAAATCCGGCGCCGTGATCAGCACCCGGCGCACCCAGCCCTCCTCGCACAACCGGGAGCCGACGCGCCGGTCGGGGAACACGCCCGGGTCCGCCGAGGCCACGTCCAGGTTCGTCGTGACCACCAGCGGCAAGCGCCAGTTGCGCCGGTGCACCAGCACCTGGTACAGCTTCTCCCACGCCCAGTCCGTCCCCTGCTGCGCGCCCAGGTCGTCCAGGATCAACAGGCTCACCGTCTTCACCCGCTCGAACAGCTCGTCGAAGCCGACGGGCGCGGTGGGGGCAAACGCCGCCCGCAGGTGGTCCAACAGGCTGGGCACGGAGACGAACAAGGCCAACGCGCCCCGGCCCATCTGCGCGTTGGCGATCGCCGCCGCCAGGTGCGTCTTGCCGGCGCCGTTGCCCCCGGCGATGACCAGCCAGCCCCGCGGATCCCAGGCAAAGGCGCGGGCAGCCTCGAACGCCGCCCGGTTCGATACGGGCCGCCTGCCGTTCCCGTCGTGGTGCACCAGGCGAAAGTTGTCGAACGAGTTCTCCCACAGCTCCGCGCCCAGGCCCGACAGCTCCTGGAGCCGGGCGAAGCGACGCGTCTCGATCTCGGCGCGGCTGCACTCGCACGGCATCAGCGTCCCGAAATCGGGATGGCCCACGGGCACGTTGGCGCGCAGGTAGCCCAGCCCCCGGCACAGCGGGCAGCTAGACCTCGTATCCGTCCCCGTACTCGTCAGGACTCTCGGGATAGTTGTCCCGGGTCCCATCCTTGCGTCTGACATTGCCATTGTGTCCACCTTTCCGCCTGCGGCTTCTTACCCCCTGTTCCGGCCCCGATTGCTGCCGCAGGCACGCTTCCAGATAGTCCAGGGGGTCTCCCTCGACGGCGTTGCCCGCCGCCCGGCAGGCCAGGATCCACACCTGCTCGTCGCCGTGTCGCTTCATCATCCCGCCGACCCGCGCATAGTCGCGCTTGTCAGGGCGGGTGCGCAGGCTGCCGTCCGGTTCCAGCCCCAGGCCCAGCACCTCGCCCAGGTTGGCCGTGACGATGGACACCCGCTGCCGCCGGTCGCGGGCGCGGCGCAGGTCGTCCAGCACGCGCCGTCGTCGTTGAGGCAGCGGCTCCACCACGAACATCTTGTTCGCGAACGTCCTGTTCGCGGACACCCTGTCCGCAGGCGGCCTGGCCGGCGTCGCCCGCTTCCCAGACACACAGCCAGCAGGGCCTCCCGGCGTCCTGCCGGCACCGGCGGCCCGGGTGGCGGTTGCCTCGACCAGGGTCTCCTCTCCACCCGCCGCGATGCCTGGGGTTGCTGCCTCTTCCGGTTGTTGAAATTGCGAGATCGTGCTCGCAGGGCCGCCGCCGGGCGGCCCTCCAGGTACGTCAGTACCTGGAGTCTCTTCCCCGTAAGGGGAAGTAATATCTAACTGACCGGCACGATTTGTGCCGGTACGAGCCCCTGTACCAGCACGATCTGTGCCGGTACGCACCTCTGTACCAGCACGATCTGTGCCGGTACGTCCCTGTACCGGCACGATTTGTGCCGGTACGTTCTCCCGTGCCCAGACGACCCATTTTTCGGGCACGAACTGGTATCCCTCCTTCCCACCGCCGGACGGGTCGGCGATCCGCCGAGCCACCTCCAGGGGCAACTCGACCTCGACGGCGAAATCCGGCGGGGGGATGTGGGGATGGGGCGGTCTCTCGCCCTTTCCACCCGCTTCCCACGCGGCCCGGGCGGTAGGGTATGCCTCCCGCCACAGCCGGGCCACCCGCAGGCAGTTGTGCACCAGCGAGGAGAGATCAAAGACGCGCGCTTTGAGGCGCGGCGAGTCGGGCACCTTCTCCGCACCCCCATAGTGGCTGGCCATCTCTTCGTGGGTATAGTACACGCGCCGGGTGAACACAATGCCCATCTGTCGCCACTTGCGCAGGTAGCGCCGCTCCAAGGTGTCCACCGGGGTGCTGCTGGGCAGGTTGCTCAGGCGCAGCTCCCGCTCGCCGTCTTCCCACAGTGCCAGGAGCAGCACCAGGGGCATCATCTCCCGGTCGTCCAATTTCTCTCCATCCGACGTCAGGTGGCGGTAGAAGCGCAGGATCACCCTGGGAATGGCGCTGATGCCCCAGTTCAGCACCTCTCGGCCATAATCTACCGTCACACGCGGGTCTTTGTTTTTCTCGCCCATAGGTTGGTCCTTTCCGAGTTTCCCCCGGCGCTGTCCAAGTCAGCGCAATGTCTGGATCAGGGCAGCCAGGGCTCCCACCACGGGGATCCCCAGCACCAGAGCCAGGACGATGACCAGCACGACCGTCTTCACCTTGTCAATCATTGCTCTTGCCTCCTTCGACCAGGCGATAGCCTCGCCTCAGCCGTTTTTTGGTCTGTGCTTCTGCCTCGGTGTGAGCTGCATCGTCGTCGTCGAACGTCTCGCTCTTGCACTGTGCCCAATCCGTCCCGACTCGGCCCCAACTGCGCACGACGGCGTAGCCGCCGAACAGCGTTGGTCCCCAACTGATCACGTACCAGCGGCGGTGATTCTGCTTCGGATCGACCTTGACGAAACACCTGACACCTATCCCTGATCCTCCACCCTGGAGACTTGCGTTAGCCCCCTATACCGGTACCCACCAAACGCCGTGCGTTTGGCCGCCGCGTTTGCTCTACGAGGGAAATCCCCCTCTATCTAGCGTCCCCCAGCGTACCAAACGCAAGCTAGCGTTTGGTACCCACCAAACGCAGAGACCAAACGCGGGCTTGCGTTTGGTTCTTGCGTTTGGTCTCTATGTCTGATCCGCAGATCAGACACCCTCACCGGCTTGATCCTCCCAGCGGACGCACCGTCTGCCACAGCGTCTGCCCGTCAAAGGCCGAGAGCTGGCACAGGTGCAAGGTCACCCCTCTCGCCGCCTCGGCATTGCGATACGCCCACACACTGAGCTCGGAGATGATCCCGGTCTTGGCCTCCGTGTTGGGCACAAAGATGTAGAAATCCTTCGTCACGACGGCATAGTTGCTCCACTTGCGGACTCGTGCATCGGTTCTGCCGCTCCGCTCCGCCTCGACGTACAGCGGCTTGCCGTCCACGACCGCCACCAGGTCGACGTCGAAGGTACCCCCGTTGGACAGGCCCACCGGCCGGGGATACAGGTCCACCGACTCGGCCGCCGCCGCCAGCAAGACGTCGCGCGCTTGCAAGTTCAAGAGCACGTGCTCGGCGCTCTTGTGCCGGGCCAGCAAGCGGTCGTAGACCGATTCCGCCGCCTCCTCGCCGAACAGAGCCGCGTACACCTCCCGCCCGCGCGCCGTCAGCCGCAGCAGGTAGGGCGTCTGGCCCACGCTCTCCACCCTGGGCCGCTCCTCCTCCAGTAACCCCAGGACCTTGAGGCTGTCAAAGATCTGGCGCGCCGTGCCCGAGGTGGCGTCCGCGATCCCCAGGGCGGCGGCGACGTCGGCGCGCAGGCAAAAGCCGTGCAGGCCAATGGCGCGCAGTGCCTCCCGGTCCCGATCGAAGGCCGCCGACGTCTGCCAGGCGGCCAGGTCATCGTCGGTGAAGGTGGCGACCATGAGCGTTTCCTTCGGCTCCGCTTTGCGCTCCCGCATCTCGACCACTTCACTCCGCAGCCGCGCCAACTCCGCGTCCCGGGCCTGGATTTGTTCCTGGACGGTCTTGTACCCCGATTCCAGCGTGGCCAGCGTGTCCCGCGCCCGACTCAGTTGTGCGGCCAGCTCGTCGCGCTGGCGGGTCAAGGTCTCCAACTCCTCAGCCAGGTCGCCCTGGGTCAGCATCTCCAGCCGGTTCAGCTTGCGCCGCCCGGTCTCGACGACCCAGTCCGCCAATCGCTGTGTTGGCCACGAAGCTGCCTCGGGGTGTTCCCGGCGCAGACCGTTCCACTCGGCAGGCAATAGGGAGCGGGCGATCTCGCCCAGCTTGGCCACCGCCAGCCGGTACTGGGCCTCGGCCGCGGAGCGCAGTCGCTCGGCGGTGGCCAGCGCGTCCTGCGCCTGGCGCAGCTGCGTGCGCAAGAAGTCATCGCTCAACGGCCAGTGCCTCCTCCAAAGCGACCAGGGACGCTCCGGCATTTTTCCGCAGTGCGACCAGGTCCTCCGCGCTCAGCGACTCCGGCGCGCCGACGTGGGCCAATATCCCGTCGGCCCACAGCAAATGCGCCTCCAGCGCCGGGAACACCAGCCCCTGGTGCAGCCCGGCCAGCGCATCGGGTACCTGTGCCCGTTCCACCTCTGCTGCCAATCCCTGTAGCGCGGCGTAGGCGGCCTGGGCGTCGTGGGTGCGCCGGTACAGGTCTGGCGGTTGTTCCTCAGGTGCAGGTAGCGTGGGCAGAGCCTGATCCCTCGCTTCCACTACCTCTATCGTGGGGGGCATCAGTCCCTCCAGCCGCCGGCCGGCCTCGTACATCCTTTCGGTCCAGTCCTCCGCTGTGTTTAGGTAGCGCAGTACCGCGCGTCTCTCGGCGGTCAGCAGCAGCGGCCGCCCGTTGCCATCGCGCGGGCTGTTGGCCCAACCCAGGAACCCCAGCACCGCCACGCTTACGACGATGATAAGGCCCAGCGCGACGCCGGCTACCCGGCGGGGGACCTCAATCTCCGCTTCGTGCGCCATTGCGCCTCCCTGCCACCCCCTGGATCAGATAGATGGCGCTGGCCCCGATCTCGCTGACCACGTGCTGCTGCTCGTCCACCGTCACGTCCCGGCTCTGGGCGTAGCCGAACACGACCACGGGCGTGCCCGTGCTCAGGTGGTCTAGCAGCGGGACGAAGCGGTCGCCCAGGGCGATGACGGTGTAGTAGTCGGCGTTCTCCGGCTGCTTCAGGGGCAGCTGGGGGTGGCGGGGCAGTGCCATACGGAACGTCACCTTGGGCCTGCCCGTGCGCGTGGTGAAGAACTGGGCGTCCTCGACCAGGTAGCCGGCGCCGGCGAAAAAGTTGACCAGGAAGCTCGCTTCCATCACCAGCACCCTCCCTCGAAGATGGACTCGGCCACGATCTCGGTAACGACGCGGCGTGATTCGAGTCCCAGGTCGGCCAGGTGCTCCCGGACGGCGGCGACGACCTCGCGAGCGGCCCCGGCGCGTTTGGCCTGGGAGGCCACGTCGTCTCGCAGGGGCTGGGTCAGGTTGCGCGTCCGCACGCGGCCCACCACCGTCACCAGCGGCTGCTGGTGCAGCTTGCAGTTATCCCGGTGGGCGACGAATGGGGGCAGCTCGCCCGCCACCACGATCGGAAACACGATCTCGTTCTCCTCCCTCACCGCGAGGGGAAAGACGTAGGCGTGGCCACCGCCCTCGGGGGCGCGCACGCGCTTGGGTGAGCGGCTCACGCGGCCGCTCAGGGTTACGACGTTGATGCTCATTGTTGCTGTTCCTCCTGT
>CAZKDJ010000150.1:0-10335 GCA_964551295.1 uncultured Anaerolineales bacterium
GCCCTCCAAGCAAGTTCGCTATCAAAGCTGGTTCTCATTGGTTGGTCGTATCGGCGAGAGGTAGGTAGATGGTAAAGGTGGTGCCTGCGTCTACTTTGCTTTCCACAGCTACCAGGCCTCCATGTAGCTCCACGATGTCTTTTACAATCGCCAGTCCCAAGCCCGTTCCAGATACCTGCATAGTCCGTGGTCGTTCTCCTCTGAAGAATCGCTCAAAAATGTGAGGCAGCTCTTCTTCTGGGATGCCCATTCCTGTATCCTCCACCGTCACTGTGGCCCACGTACATCCTTCAGCTTCTTTCTCGCTGGTAGAGATGACGACTTTTCCTCCCCTTGGTGTATACTGGATTGCATTGGACACCACGTTGGTCAACACCTGCGTCATTCTATCCGGGTCTACCAACACCACCGGCCCTGGCTCCGTCGGTCGATGTTCCATGGCCAGTTCCCCTTGTTGGGCCAGCGGTTGGTGGTTAGCAAAGACCGCTTCAGTTAATTCGTTGAGAGGGGTTGGGCGGGGCGTTATCTCCAGGCGCCCAGCTTCGATGCGCGATATCTGCAGGATTTCTTCCACTAGCCGTGCCTGCCGGTCAGCTTCCTGTGCCAGCGCATCCAAGTATTCTTCCCACTTGTCCATCGATGATTTTTGCATCAGTGCTGCGTACAACTTGATGGTCGTGATGGGGGTTCGCAGCTCGTGAGAGACGTTGGAGACGAACTGCGATTTCATTCGATCGAGGGCTTTCATGTGGCTGACGTCGTGGACCATGACGAGTGCTGCCACTTCCTCGGTCTCTGTGATCGGTGCGGCTTGCAACTCTAGGTCCAGACCGGCGAGTTCCAGCACTTTTTCTGGGCGCTCGGCAGCTCGTGCTGCCAGGCTGTGTATCGCTTCTCTCAACTCGGCGGCGTCTTCCGGCGAGAGGGTATGGTTGAGCCACGAGTCGGCGATGGGGTTAGCTCGGACGATCTCTCCTTGGCTGTCGGTGACGATGATGCCATCGGAGGAGCTATGGAGTACCGCTTCCAACTGACCGTATTGAGCTTGGATCTGGGCGGTGCGTTCCTGTACACGTTTTTCCAACTGTTCAGTGTGGTTGCGCAGTTGCTGGTATAATCGCGAGTTCTCTATAGCGATGGCGGCTTGATTGGCGAAAGCTTGCAGCCGTTGGCCGTCATCGGTGCTAAATAGATCCGCTCGGATGCCGTTCACGTTAAGGAAGCCTACCGTTATGCCTCCCAGCTTTATCGGTGCGCCGATGTAGGAGAGTTGCAGCCTTTGTTTGCCGAGTACTACCCAGTTGGGATCTTGCGTGGTGTCCGTGATGATGATGGCCTCTCCAGTCTGCATCATCTTTCGCAAATTGGGGATATCGTTGATTAGGTATTCGGTTCTAGTTCCGTAGCCCTTCTCTGGCAAGCGTTCGTAGCCGCGCTTGCGGACGATCTGGGCCTTGCCCTCGTCTGTTGCCAACATGATGTTGAACGCATCGCCTGGCACGACGCGTTCTACTTGCTCCAGAATGCGGTCGAGAACCTCGTCGGTCTCCAGAGAGCTGCCGACGAAGGCGGATGCTTCCTGCAGGGCCTCGGCCAACTCCCGTTGCTCCCGCTCGGCTTGGAGCAGGTGTAGCCTTTCTATGGCTGCTCCAAGTTGCTGCCCAATGGCTTCTACCATGGCGACCTCGTCTGCAGCCCAGGTGCGGGGAGCGAGGGAGAGCACGGCCAGTCCACCGATCTGGCGTTCTTCGAACTGGATGGGTATGGCCAGGGAGGCATGGATGTCAAAACTGATTAGGAGTGGAGCGAGGGCCGATAGCGGATCGTCGGCCGTCATCTGTTGCCAATCCTCTACGATCACGCGCTCGTTGACTGCGATGCCAGCAGCCAGGATTTCGTGAAGGTTTGCCTGGTTTACCTCTTGACGGATGCCCCGGATGGCATACTGGCCTGAGTGCCAGATGGCGCCCGTTTTCAGGTCTAGGGCCTGAAGCGTGTGCTCTAGCGCAGTTTCCAACAAGTCGGAGAGGGCCAGCGCGCCAGCGGCGGCAGCGATCACGGCGTTGAGGGCTTCGAGTTGAACAGCGCGACGACGGATTTCTTCATCTGCCTGTTTGCGCTCGGTGATGTCCAAAAGATTGATTAGGCGATATTTGAATTCTCCATCGCTCGTGACCGGCGCCGCGTCGATCTCGACCCAGAACGGTCTTCCATCCTTCCTTTGAAAGCACTTTTCGAGTTTGTGCGTTTCTTGTTGCAGGCGCTTTTCCAAAAGTTGGCTCTCTGGGTCCCACGTTTCTTCAGGCCACCAGGGATAGGGGGCTGTCCGGCCAATCATTTCTTCGGCGGAGAAACCGGTCAGTCGTTCCATCGCGGGATTTGCGTACCTGATTGAGGTATCTGGGTTGATCACGACGATTGGATGGGGCGAGTTGCCCAGCAGGCTGGAGCTGAATTGCAGGCTCTCTCGCAATGCTTCTTCTGTGCGCTTACGTTCGATGGCATACCGGATGGTGCGTGTCAGTAGATCGCTGTCTATCTTTCCCTTGACCAGGTAATCCTGGGCCCCTTCTCGCACAGCCTGAATCGCCAGTTGCGCGTCATCGAGACCAGAGAGCACGATGATGGGGACGTGCGGGGCTTGACCATACACTTGGGTGAACGTGGCGAGCCCTTGGCTGTCTGGCAGCGAGAGATCCAGTAGGATTGCATCGATGCCTCCCCCTGCCAGGCGTTCCAGCCCAGTTGAGAGCCGATTGACCCACTCCAGTTCAAAGGACGCATGTTTTACCTCGACCAGTCTCTCCCGCAGCAGACGGGCGTCTCCGGGATTATCTTCGATTAACAGGATTTTGAAGCAGTTAATGCTCATTTCACGCATTCCCAATCTCTCAGGCTGGGACCGTAAAGTAGAATGTGGATCCTGCTCCTGGCTTTGACGTCACCCAAATACGTCCGCCGTGGCGCTCGGCGATTTTTTTGCACACGGCGAGGCCGATGCCGGTGCCGGGGTATTCCTCCCGTGTGTGCAGACGCTGAAAGATCAAAAATATGCGTTCGCTGTGTTCAGGAGCAATGCCGATGCCGTTGTCACGCACAGAGAAGCGCCATGTATCTTCCTGGCGTTCGGCCGAGATGTGAATGCAGGGCGGGGCATCCGGCTTGTGGAACTTGATGGCATTGCTGATGAGATTCTGGAATACTTGCGTCAGTTGCGTGGCGTCGACCTCTACGGTGGGAAGATCATCGCAGGTAATGGTTGCCTCGCTTTCCTCGATAGCGATGCTTAGGTTAGAGAGCGCGTGGTTCAGTACCTCGGAGCAGTCAGTCGGCTCAAATGGCTTGGCGTGGGTGCTGACACGTGAATATGTCAGCAGGTCGTTGATCAGCATGCGCATGCGGGTCGCTCCATCCACAGCGTAGGTGATAAAATCGTCAGCGTCCTGATCGAGTTTGTCTTTGTAGCGCCGCTCCAAAAGCTGCAGATAACTCGTCACCATGCGCAGAGGCTCTTGTAGGTCGTGTGAGGCGATGTAGGCGAACTGCTCCAGCTCTCTGTTGCTTCGTTCCAGTTCGGTGGCATAGTGCTCCAGCTTTTTCTCTGCTCGCTGCCGATCGGTTAGCTCCTGCTGAAGCTCCTCGTAAAGTCGTGCGTTTTCGATCGCGATGGCGATCTGATCGGCCAGAGTCTCGATCACTATCACGTCGTTGTCATCGAAAGCGTTGCACTGGGGGCTCTGTACATCGAGGACGCCTACGATTTCCCCCGCCACCCGCAACGGCACGCTCAGTTCAGATCCGTTCGGCAAGATGCCGGGGTAGAGGTTGACGTAGCGTGGTTCGGCGTTCACGTCGTTGGCCAGCAAGGTCTCACCGTGCAGGCCTGCCCAACCGACCATGCCCTGGCCCAGCTTCAGCCGGTGGTCGGGTGGGTAAAGGTGAGCGAAAGAGCCAGCCTTGGTCCGCATCACCAGTTCATCGTGATCGCTGTTCATTGTGAAGATGGCCGCGTGATGATAGCCAAAGCTTTCTTGAACCAATTGGGTTGCCTTGTCCAAGAGATTGTCCAGGTCAAGCACGGCGGCGATTTTGTTCCCGATGACGTTGAGCAGGGATAGCTGTGCAGTTCGTTGCCACAGCATCTCCTCCGCGCGCTTGATATCGGTGATGTCTTCTCCTGAACTGAGGATGCCGCTGATGTTTCCCAGCTCGTCTCTGAATATCGTGTTGTGCCAGGCGATGATTCTTTCCTGGCCGTCCTTGGTCAAAATGGGATTCTCAAGGTATTCGACCGGCTCGACTTCCCCGGCCAGCAGTGTCTGCAGGACGGTTTCCAGGTCTTGCCGCACGTTGGGGGGCACAAAATGTTCCGTCCATCTTTTGCCGATGACCTGCTCCTGTTCGTATCCGAGAAGCTCACACCCTTTCTGATTGATGACGGAAATCGTTCCATCCGTTTCGATGACCAGGAAAATAATCCCTGCCGTATCGAGATACTTTTTCGTTTTATCTCTCTCCGCTCGCAGCGTGTCCTCTGCCCGCTTGCGCTCGATGGCGGTGGCCAGTTGCCCGGCAAAGATGTTGGCCCGTTCCATCTCCAGTTCCGTGAAGGGTTCGTCGCGGGAGAAATCTATGAGCCCGATGGGTTTGTCGGCTAGAACCAGGGGCACCGCCATCACAGACCGGATGTTTAGCGATTCGATGACCTGTGGAACGAGATTCCGCCACGCCTCACCGTCTGTGCACTCGGCCGTCAATGTCTGTATGGTCTCTGGGTCATTGGTAATCTGTGGCTTGCCCATGTGTAGCGTTTGGGCATACCAGCTTCTAGGTCGCAGGGGAATGCTCATCAGTGGTATCTGCTCCCCGATGAGTTTCTCAACCCGTTCTCTCACTGCCTGGGACAGGGGATGCTTTTGCATGACCAGATGATCGCCATCGTCGCTGATGAGATAGACGGTTGTCCAATGGCAGCGGAAGATGTGCTTGCTTTCCTGTGAAAAGATATTCACTGCTTCCAGGAAATTTCTCTTGCGAATGGCATCGTTCAATCGATTGATCAGCGCCAGGTCCTCCGCTCGCTGCTGGATATCCTTACTCATCCGTTCGCGCTTGCCCAGGTTGACGTGCAAATAGATGACCACGGCGACCAAGGCGCAGGTGGAAAGCAGACGCACCCAGAATTCAAGAGGCGAGGGGAAAATGTGGCCGACCAGGTCCCTATCGCTGGCCACAATGGTGTCCACAGCGGATTGGAGCAGCCAAAAGAACAAACCGAGCACGACTCCAATCCAGACTAGCCTGCCCATATTCGTCCGGTTAGTTTCTTTGGCCTTGGCGCTCATCTCTCTTCCCCTGATAGTGGGCTGGGGCGATTCTTGCAAGCACTGACAGTGCATTGTTAGTGTAGCATCTCCTCTCCTGTAGCGCAAGTCCCGCTTCCGGAGAAGCGGGACGGGGAAACGCTAATGATCGGAGGTTGGGCTAGACCGCGCCGTAGATGGGGATACGTGCGCCATTGATGGCGGCAGCATCGCCCGAGCAGAGGAATTGCATCGTTGCGGCGATGCGCTCCGGCTCCACCCACTTGGCTGGATCGGCCTTGGGCATGAATTTGCGGTTTTCGGGAGTGTCGATGATACTGGGCAGGATCACGTTGGCCGTCACGCCACTGCCCTTGACCTCGGCGGCGATGACCTCGGTCAGGGTGATCAGCCCCATCTTGGAGGCGGCGTAAGCGGCTTGCTTGGCACGGGGTTCGACCGCCGTCTTGGAGCTGACGTGGACGATGCGGCCCCAGCCGGCCTCGCGCATGCCGGGGAGCACCGCCCGCGAAAGGAGGAACGCAGCACGTAGGTTGAGCGTCAGCATGTGATCCCAGTCCTCTACGGGGGTCTCGTTCACCGACTTGCCGCCGCTCCATCCGCCGGCGATGTTCAGCAGTACGTCGACCTGTCCGAAGCGATCCGCGATGGTCGCCACGAGGTTTTCGACGCCGTCGGCTTGGGTGATGTCGGCCGCTACAGTGAGCGTGCGCTCCGCGGGCAGGTCGATCTCGGCTGCCAGCCGCTCCAGCTTTTTCTCAGATCGGGCCGTCAGCGCCAAGCGGCCCTGCGTTTGGGCAAACGTGCGCGCCACGACGGTGCCTAGCGCACCGGTCGCGCCGGTGATGAGGATGACTTTATCTTGTAGCATGTTCCTTCTTGTGGAAAGACAAGGTGACAGGGTGATGTCTCCTTGTCATCCTGTCTCCCTGTCACCTTTGATCAGCCGGGCAAACTGTGCGCCCAATGCCTCGCCGTGCTTCAGATCCTCCTCCGTCGGGCTGCCGACGAACTCGAAGGAATCGGTCAGCTCCCACTTGAGTGGTTCGATCAGGCTCTCAAAGCGCCGCTGCGCCCCGCCGCTCCACCCGTAGCTGCCAAAGCGGGCCACCTTCTTGTTCTGGATCTTTTTGACGGCGGCCATCTCCAGCACCTGGACCATGGGCGGGAAGAGGGAGCCCTCGTAGGTGGGCGCGCCCACGATCACCCCTCGCTGCGTCCACAGCGAGGGCAGGATGTAGCTGACGTGGGTGTGTGTGACGTCAAAGATAGAGACTGGCACGCCTTCTTCCGAAATGCCCTGGGCTACTGCGTTCATCATCTTTTCGGTATTGCCGTACATAGAGCCGTAGACCAGCGTGACGCCGACCTCCGTGGAGCCGGTGGCGTACTCGGCCCACTTTTTATACAGCGTCACGATTTGCCCGGGGTTCTTGCGCCAGATCAGCCCGTGCGAGGGGGCGACCACAGAGACGGGCACGTCCGCCAGTTTGTCGATCGCCTTCAGGACGGGCCGGCTGAACACGGCCACGATGTTGACGTAATAACGCAGCGCCTCCCGCTCGTAGAAGGCGGGATCGGTGCATTCGTCGTCAAAGATCGCTCCGCGCAGCGCCCCGTAACTGCCAAAGGCGTCGCAGGAGAACAGGATCTGCTCGCCGGTCTCGTACGTCATCATCGTCTCGGGCCAGTGGACGAAGGGGGTGTAGACGAACTTGAGCGTGTGCTGTCCCAGGGATAGGGTCTCGCCATCCTGGACGACCTGCACCCCTTCGGTGATGCCATAGAACGATTCGAGCATGGCGCGGGTCTTTTCGGTGCCCAGGATGGTGACCTGCGGCGCGATTCGTCGCAGGGTGGTCAAGACCCCGGAGTGATCCGGCTCCATGTGGTTGACGACCACATAGTCCAGATTGGAGATGTCGATGATTTGGTCAATCTGGCCAAAGAATTCGTCTGTCTTGAGCGCCTTGGCCAGATCGATGATGGCCTTTTTCTCGTCGTCGATCAGATAGGCGTTGTACGAGACTCCCTCCTGAGTGATGGGCCACAGTCCCTCGAATAGGTCGGTTGTGCGGTCGTTGACGCCGATCCAGTGAATGTTGGGTTTGATTTCTATAGGAGGCATAAGTTATCCTAACCCGGACAAGCCGGAACCAATAAGGGATTCACCGCAGAGTGCGGATGCTACGCATCCGGCGAGAACGCCGAGAAATTCTTAAAATCTCTGCGCCCGGGCGGTCTTTGCCTGCCTCGGCGTGCTCTGCGGTTAAAATGCTTGCAAAAAGAACAAGAATCCAACTGGTAAGGCACTAAAGCAGGCTCGCCAAGCGACGCGCATGCTTTCGCTCCTCGCCGATGACGCGGGAGACGGTTTCCTTATCCGCCTCTCCCACCATCTCGCGCAGGTCGTAGAAGAACAGCATCGTGTCCTTCTCAAAGCCCAAGGCGGCGCGCAGGGCGGTCTCCCGGTCCGTGGCCTTTTCGGCCAGGGCCAGGGCCTTGTCCTCGCCGCTGAACAGCGCGTTATCGAGCGCGGACTGCAAGTAGGCCTGGTACTGGTCATATTCCTCGGCCGGTAGCTCCGGCGCCGACCCGACCCCGCCCAGCATTTTTTGGAATATCTTGTAATGGATCTGCTCCTGGGCAGCCAGATCCTCGAAGAGCGCCGTGACCTCGGCGTCGTCGCTCTTTTCGGCGGCGGCTTTATAAAACACCTCGCCGTTCTTTTCGATCTCCAACGCCATCTCGAGCGCTTCTGCAGCAGTGAAAACAGCCATTGGTTCATCTCTCCTTATGTTTGTAGGCGTTCGCCGCACCCTCCCGCAGGTTGCGACGCGCTTTGGAGTCGCATAGGCGTCGACAGTAACCTGCGGGAGGAGGGTGAGCGTTTCTCTTCGCTATGCCTTCTCGACGGTCGGTTGGGCGACGTTGGAGTCGGACCGCCCGCCGCAGTCCACGCTGCGGCTGGCCTCGAAGGCGCACGCCTCGCAGCAGTAGATCTTGGTGCCGCGTCGAACGGGTTCCTCTCCCAGCTCTTCATGACAGTGATCGCACCTTTGGGTTTCTGTCATGGTGGTTACCTCCGTCGGTTGGCAGATGGTAGATTGGTAAACTGGTAGACTGGTAGGTTTCTACCAGCTACCAATTTACCAGTGTACTAATCTACTTGGATTTCCTTTTCGCTTTCCCACAGTCCGTGGATGTTGCAGAAGGACACGGCGTGCAGCGTGCCGGGCTTGGCGATCTTGAGCGATGCAGTCACCGAGTGATTGGTGTAGACGGGACCCTGGTTCGCGCCGGCGACTGACTCACCGTGGGCGTTGAATTCAAAGTAGCCTACGTCGTAGGTGAACTTGTCGCCTTCTGGATGGAAATAAACCCTGATCCAACGGATGTGGTGCTCGGTGGTGTTGGGATGAGCGATCTCTTTCCCTATCCCAACTTTCACGTCGAACATCTCTCCGGCCTTCACCGTGTCCGGGCACTCGATGACGGGTACGTGTTTTTCTGACTTCCAGTCGGCCGTCTGAATTCTGTCTGCGATACCCATGTTACTTTCTCGACTTCATTAGTTCGATGTCTTCCTGCAGTGCCTGGAGATCTTCCTCGTGCACGATCTCGTCCGTCATGATCTGCAGGGCCATTTCGTACGTCACAGGATCGGTGTCTTTGGTGAGCTCTGCCAAAGCCTTGTAGACGTCGATAGCGCACTGCTCGCCCGCGATGTTCTGCTTTAGCAGGACTTCGACGTATGGGTCTTCTGGCGACTCATAGCCGCAGTTGGTCGCCTTGTACCAGTCCTCGGGTGTGAGGAGCGGCGTGCCGCCGAGTTGAAGGATGCGATCCACGAGCCGCAGGGCGTGGCCGAGTTCCTCCGTGGCGTGCTCCTCCAGTTCCACGGTCACCGCTCCCCTCATCGGCCCCTTGGCCACCTTGGCGCCGATCCAGTATTGGTAGTAGGCCAGCCATTCGTCTGCGAGCGCTTTGTTGAGCTGCTCAATGAGTTTACCTACATCCATCCCGAGGATTTCTTGTGCTTTCGTTCCCATTTATTGTCTCCTTTCTTCTTTACTTGATTTTAGGTGGGCCTAGGTTTCTGTCCAGGTCCACACGCCGCGGTTATTCAAACTTGTATAGGCATCTCTGAGTATTCTGTAATGTTTGTTTTCCTCCTGTGCCAACCGTCTGAACATAGACTGCCCGGCAGGATCGCTGGTCTGCTCCGCCAGGGCGGTGTACCTTTTCTCGGCCTCTGTCTCGATTTCGAGGGCCGTGGTGATGATGCCCATCATGCTCATCTTGTTCGGCTCGGCGGTCGTCTGCACTTCGCTGGGGGCCGGTATGGTCAGCTCTCGGCCTTCGTAGCCGATGAAAGACTCCACTGAAAAAACCACTAAGGACACAAAGAACACAAAGGATTTTGAGATGCAACTTAATAAGACTCTTTTTTCTGTGGTCTACGACGAACAATTTCAAGCCCCGCTTGAATTTTCTTAGTGTCCTTCGTGTCCTTTGTGGTTAGAAAGGCCTTTTTTCAGTAGAGCCATGAAAGCCCCCTGGTCACGCAGCGACTGTTCCAACTTGGCCATGATGGCGTAATGATGGCGCTCGAACTCGGCCAGTTGCTCGAGCAGGCTGCGCCCCAGGGTCTCTGTCTTTTGTGCGGCGTCGGCGTAAAAAGCCGCCGCCTTCTTTTCGGCCTCCATCGCGATCTTGATCGCATCTAGAAGGGTTGTGTCTTGTTCTGCCGTTTCACACCTCCGGGGCGCAACTCTATCTTACCGCGCTTTATGCTCCCTGGCAAATGCCGGGGTAAAATCCTGCAAGGTTACGCGATTTGAACGAACTGCCCTCTTGGAATCACTTACCGATTGGGGGATCGGTCACGCTGACCTCGAAGTCGGCGGGCGCTACGGTTTCCAAACCTTCCAAACATTCCCTGCCAGGTCCGGTCCGGGCTTGAGCGTCGGGTCGCCGGGCTGCCAGCCGGACGGCATCACCTCGCCCG
>CAZKDJ010000151.1:0-10278 GCA_964551295.1 uncultured Anaerolineales bacterium
GTGCGGCCGGTGATCGCCGCCGCCAGCGCGCTCGGCCCGCCCTCGCGGTTGGTGCGCGCTCCCAGCACCGAGTTGGCATAGCTCACCGCCGACGACTCGGCCCAGGCCACGTGCTCGCCCAGGCGCGGCACGTTGCCAACCAGGTAGGGCGTACACGTACACGTCGTGCGCACACCGAACCGCTCAAAGGCCTCGATCACCGCCAGTTGACGCCCAGCGAAATCCTGCGAAAACCCCAACTCCCGCCAGGCGCGCAGGTCCATCCCGGCCGGGTTCAGCGTCGTCGGTACGAGCACCCGCACACCCTGGTCGGCCCACTGGCTCAAGAACTCGAGCCCGGCCTCCCCCAGATTGCGGTAGCTGACCCCCGCCACCTGCACCGAGCCCACCTCGACCAGCCGCCGCGCGCCGTAAATCCGCCCCAGCGCGACGACGATCTCCATCGCCTTCTGCAAGCCGGGGCCCAGTTCGCCAGCGAGCATGGCCTGCTCTTCGGTCGAAAGTTGTAGCATCACTGTCTCTTGGTACAATTGCAACTCGACGTGGGACAAATTGGCAATTTGTACTACCGATAACAAACAGCGGCCAGCCCAATCGCTGGCCGCCGACTGCTGACTGCTAGCAGCCAGTCAGGACAATGCCCGGTAAGGCATCCCACTGAGAATCCCCTCGCGGCCCTCGAAAACGCCCAGGACCTTCAAACCACCGGCGGCGATCTCGTAGCGGCGGATCTCCTTGGCGTGGTCAGAACCACGCACCTTGAGAACCACCAACGCGCGCTGCATCGAGCTCTCAATCTCTACGTAGCGCAGGAGGACGATGCAATCGACGAGAAACGACAGCCCGCCCTTGAACGCGTACCGATAATCGACCCGGCCCTTCTCGCCCAGCAGGATTGCCGTGATCCCCTCCCGCCTCAGGCCATTCACTACCGAGGTGTACATACCGCGCAGTTCGTGCACGTTGTCGGTCAGACGGTCAAAGTGAGACACGCTGTCAAGCACCAGGCGCTTGATGTTCGATTCAAGAATCAACTGATTGAGGCGGCTGCCTGGTGACTCCAAACTGGCCAAAAACACCTCGGGCGAGGTGAACACCAGATGCAGCTTTTCCTCTGCCACCAAACCCCGCAGGTTCCAACCCAGCGACTCGGCATCCCGGTGCAGAGAGCTGGGAAACTCCTCGAAGGATATCAACAAGCCGGGCTCATTATGCTTCGTCGTGCCGTGGATGAGGAACTCGAGTGCCAGCGAAGTCTTGCCCGTGCCCGGCGCACCGCGCACGAGCACCATCGAGCCGGGTATGAACCCTCCTCCCAGCATCTCATCCAAGCCCTTGATCCCCGTCGTCACTCGTTTATGTGCCATACGCCACCTCTGGTCACCCTGGAATGACTCCAATCACTCATACTCTTCCCAATTCTTGATGCAAGTCACATATCCCAGCGAACTGCTGGCATAGCCACCCAACTTGGCAATCACCTGATTGGAAATGGCTATACACGGCTGGCTGGGATCAGGATTGGGTTTGCACAACTGCACCCTGATTTCCATCGACTGATAGGCAGTGGGGT
Organism: uncultured Anaerolineales bacterium; assembly: GCA_964551295.1. Classification (GTDB taxonomy): domain Bacteria; phylum Chloroflexota; class Anaerolineae; order B4-G1; family B4-G1; genus JAFGED01. Next base: position 1,574 of record CAZKDJ010000151.1, read on the forward strand.
TAAAGGCGAACTCCCACGCTGCTTCACTGTTATAGATGCTGTTTATACGGGCATCCGCCCCTGCTTGAACGGCCGGAGGATTCCCCGGCCCCTCCACGATGACGTAATAACCGGGCAAGGGCTCGCCATCCAGATCCTCTATTTGGCCGGCAACACCGGTCCACAAGCCGTATTCAGGCACACGATAGTCCACATCGCAGACGAAGGGATGCGGGGACCGCGTGACGCGCGGCGTGGGGGTGTTTGTGGGTGGAAAAGTGAACGTCGGCATGCCGGACGGCAGAATCGAGGGTGTCAGTGTAGGCGTACGCGTGTTCGTGGGTCCAGGAATAGGCGTGATGGTCGGCGTGTTCGTGGGCGTCCAAGTGGCGATGGGTGGGGTCGGGGTCGGGGTTCTGGTCGGTATCGGCGTGGATGTGGGAGGAGGAAAGGGATTCAGGGAATTAGCCCCAAAACCGATGAGGGCATAGTAGATCACCAAACACAATGTCGTCACGAGCACCACATAGGTCAAGATATTGAGAATCCGATCTCTTTGGGTGTTTGTCATCTTGCCATCTCCTCACTACCCATTTGAGAGAACTCGTCAGGGAGCCGTGTCGACAAAGATTTGAATGTCGGCCTGTGTCCTCAGACCTTCGACCCACTCCTGTAGCACACGTTCCTGTAGCAGATGCATGTTGTCGGGGCTGACCTCGCGCGCCGGGTCGCGCTCGACGACCTGCACGATGTGATAGCCGAGCAAGCTGGGCACCACCTCGCTATACTGTCCCGAAGACAGAGAGAAGGCGACCTCCTCGACTTTGGGTACGGTCAGAATGCCCCGCGGGAACCAACCAAGATCACCCTCGGCCTCACGCGTGTTGGGGTCTTGAGAATACGTCCGGGCCAATGTAGCAAAGTCGGCGCCGCCCTCAAGCTGGTCGTGGAGGCGCTCCGCTTCTTCCTGTGTGTCCACCAAGATGTGCCGAGCATGGACGTGCTCGGCCACCGTCGGCACACTATCGGCCACGCGCTGGCTCATCTGCATCACGATCAGCCCTCGGCGCTCCTTCTCCCAATGGACCTCATAGGTCTCCCCCCACTCCTCCAACTTGGCGTGGAACGCTTCCTCGCCTCCGTTCTCGACAATCATCTCGGCCATGACGGCATCCACTTCCGCATCAGAGACGGCGACACCTGCCTCCTCCGCCGCCTGCACGATCAACTCCTCGGTGATCATAAAATCCAGTATCCAGGAGCGCGCCCGGGCCAAGTCGGCCTGCCCCTCCGGGCTCGTGGGATCGATCCCCCGCAACGGTAGATCGGCCTCGTACTGACCCAGCGCCCGTTCATAGTCGGCCAAATAGATCGGCTGCCCGTTGACCAGTGCAGCTAAGGGAGCCTCTGAATCAGGCAGCGCAGTGGCACCTGAAGGAGAAGTTGCTACCTCCATCGCGGGGGTACTGCCCGGAGGCACAGGAGTCACGGGCTCAGATGTGACCAAGGCCGGGCCGCAGGCCGCACAGACCAGCACCAGCAAAAACGACAATATCCTTCGCATCGCTTTCAGGCTCATACAAACGTCCTCCTTATACACTCCCCACTTTCGGAATAGAGGCATTATACCCACAGCGCAGATTTTATGCAAACGTAAAGTTGAGGGAATTTATGCTGTCCCGGGGTCTTGCCAAAGAGTGCCCCATCTGCTACAATTTCTTCAATTGTACCTAGAAGGTATCTGCTCACCCTCTCGCAGGTTTGGGCGCAATTTCTGGGCCGAAAGCGCACCGCAATACTTGATCCGGCCTGTTTTGCAGTCATTCTCGAGCCTGCGGGAGGGTAGGCTGAGTAATTACCCTAGAAGGATGAATGGCACCGTTATACCTCATTCGTCATGCTCGCGTCCGAATAGTGAAGGATGCAAATCCTTGGCCCCTTTCCGATGTGGGACAAAGCGAGGCGGATATCCTGGCACAACAGAGCTTTTGGCGTGAAGTAGAGACGGTCTTTTCCAGCCCGGAGCTCAAAGCCCGGCAGACAGTCGAACCTGCCGCCCGTCGCTGGTCCATTCCTCTGGAGACTGTCGACTGTCTACGCGAAGTGCGTCGCCCTAGTTGGATACCCGATTATGAGAACACCATCAAGGGCTTTTTCTCTACCCCAGAAATCAGCATAAAAGGTATGGAACCAGCCACAAAGGCAGCCGAACGCATCACCCGCTGCATCAAAGGTGTGGTGGCGACGCATCCTGGAAAGATGTTGGCCATAGCCTCACACGGCCTGGTCTGTGCGCTTTTTATCGCCCGACTGGAGAACCGCTGGCCAACGGTAGCAGAATGGCAAGCCATACCATTCGCAGGTGTGGCAATGGTGGACACAACGACATGGCATCTACTCAAAAATTGATCAAGCGTATCAAAAATCTCTTGAACTGGCCCGGGCAGCACTGGCGATTGCTGCTCCTGCTTGCAGTTCTGATGGCGTTGCTGATCGGCGAAGGCCCCCCGCCCGGTCTGCTCGATACCCGAATCAAACGCCGGGTATCCACAGACAGGTTCGACTTTGTCAGTTGGGAGGCGGACGCGCTGTGGGGGAAGACCGTTCACAGCCTGTCGGCGCCGCAGCGCTACATGGACGAGGAGGCGCGCCACGATTACGTCATCGACTATATGAACTTGGTCGAAGAGATCCAAAAGATCGAGTGGGAGATCGATCTCATCTACACAGACCCGAATACAAGCGACCCCGACGCCGAATCGGCCGAGCTGCGCGCCAGGCTGGCCGAACTGCGGGCGGAACAACGCATCCGCCAGCCAATCGCCGAAGCGATCCTGGAAGAGCAGGTCGCCACGGTCTTGGTCGATGCAGGATTTGGCACACTGGGACAGGAGTTTCCGCCCATCAGCGCCCACTTCACCCCCCTGCCCTCCCTGCTCGTGGTATCCCCCCGCGACCGCATCGAGAACGCCTTCAGCTTCGGCCTGCGCCACGGACTAGATACGGCTCAGCGGGAGACCATCGAGGCACAGATCGACGCGGAACTCAACGTCTCGTCGCTGGTAACCAATATCGGCGGCATGGCTGCCTACCCCTCGATGCTGCTGGAGAGCAATTGGCTGCCCTGGGTGGCCGAGGTAACTGCCCACGAATGGACGCACCACTACCTGACCCTGCGGCCGTTGGGGTGGAATTACCTGGCATCGGGTGAAACGCGCACCATCAACGAGACCACAGCCTCCATCGCGGGCAAGGAAATCGGGTACGAGGTGATCACACGCTACTATCCGGAACTCCCGCCGCCGGAGCTGCCATCCCTCCCAGCGCCAGCGGAGGAAGACGAGCAACAGGAGGAAACCCCACCGCCGGAGCCACCAGAGTTTGATTTCCGCCAGGAGATGCGCGAGACGCGCATCCGGGTGGATGAGCTACTGGCAGACGGCAAGATCGAAGAGGCAGAGGCCTACATGGAGAAACAGCGGCAGATGTTTGCAGCCCAAGGATACGTCCTGCGCAAGCTCAACCAGGCCTACTTTGCCTTTCACGGCTCCTACGCCGACGCGCCGGGAGCCGCGGGAGAGGACCCCATCGGGCCGACGGTGCTCGAGTTCCGCGCCCGCAGCCCCGATCTATACACCTTCGTCAGCCAGATCGCCCACATCACGACGCTGGCAGAGTTGGAAGCGCTGCTGGGTGAATAGCAAGAAACCGGGTTTTTTCTACACACGTTCACTCGACGAACGGGCAGATATCCACTGCCTCCCAGCGCGGGTTGGCATAGCCATAGTTGACGTTGAAGAAATCGTGGACGGAGGTGTCCTCCTTGGCCGCAGCGAAGAGCGCCAGGCAGCCATCCACGACGCTGCCATCCACCGCGTAAGCGCTCCAAAAGACCTCCGCCAGCGCCGCAACGTCGTGACCAATAGCGCCGGCAGGATGCTCGGTCTGCAACTGGTCGTACGCCACTTGCGCGCTGCCCGGATTACCTGCCTGTAATTGGACCAATACCAGCCGCCAGCGGGCAAAGGCGGCCAACTGCTTTCGCTCCACACCAGGGTCGACCACGCCCGATACCGCCCCCCACTCCTGCAGCGCGTCGTCGCCAATCACCCGCTCGTAGGCGGCGACGGCGGCCGGGTAATCCTCGGCAGACAAAGCATAGTCGCCGTCGAGCAGCGCGTGATAGCGGTAGACGGGCGGCACCCAAATCTGCTGGGTGACGGTGAACACGCTGCCGTTCCACTCCCACACCTCCGAGTAGTCGCGCTGTGGCTCTGCCCCCACCGAAGCGACGCGACCACTTTCGGCGTCAATGCGGCCCGGCGTGACGGCGTAGGTGGGGTAGGGCATACCCAACCGGCCGCCCATCAGGCTGGCAAAGGCGGTCCCCTGCCAACTCAGAACCTCCAAGAAGTCGAAACAGGTGTGCGCGCCGCACGTGCCCAGGGTGTAGATCACGTCCCGGCGACCATCGCCGTTTGCGTCAAGCACCTGGAGCAGACGCACGGCCAGGCCGGAGGGATCGTAGCCCTCCTGGTACAAGAGTACATAGCTCCCATCCTGCTGGCCAAAGATGAGCAAATCGCCTGCAGGCGCCACCGTCTCGCCGGCGTGCCACAGAGCGACGATGATCTCTGCCCTATCATCGCCGGTCAGGTCAACTGCGACTACCTGATCGGGAGCTTCTGGCGGCAAAGCCCCCCACTCTGCCAGCGTTCCCTCCAGCGTCGCCACGCCGCCCCCAGCGTTCAGGTACTTTTGGATGGCAGCGGGATAATCGGCTGGACTGGCCGGTTGCAAGAAACCAAACGCGGATGTGGGCTCCTCTATGGGCGACGGGATCGTTGAAGGTAGCGCTGGCGGTGTTGCCGTGCCGCAGGCCAGCAGCGCCAAAACCAACAGGTCACTGACGGCGACGAGGATGAGGGCCGGTTTCAGGTTGCGAGTTCCGGGTTCCTTGCTACCTCCCGACACTTGGTACATTGCCCCCTGAGTATAGCATGGCGCAGAAGTGTGTCAAAGCCTTGACATCTCTCGATTCTCAGGTAGAATAGCTACGACTGCGGGGCTGTAGCTCAGCTGGGAGAGCGCTACAATCGCACTGTAGAGGCCAGGGGTTCGAATCCCCTCAGCTCCACCAGCATCGCCCTAACAACGGTTTCCCATGGGCCCGTAGCGCAGCTGGGAGCGCACCACAATGGCATTGTGGGGGTCGAGGGTTCGAATCCCTCCGGGTCCACTTTTTTATTACAAAGCCAGATGGCCCCCGTCTAGATCGGGAACGGGAGGTCCGCCTTTGAAGCGGAACACCTCCAACTATGGATGGTACCGCCGAGCGCCCTTCGTCCCTGTGCGAAGAGGCGTTTTTTCATAAGCGTTTCTCACAACTCATCAGGAGGTGACTCATGCCAATCCCCAAGGCCCAGTCGATCTGGTTCAACGGCGAGTTCGTCCCCTGGAACGAGGCCAAAGTGCACGTCCTTTCCCACGTGCTGCACTACGGCTCCAGCGTCTTTGAGGGCATCCGCGCCTACAGCACACCCAAGGGTCCGGCGATTTTAGGGCTCAAGCCCCACGTCGACCGGCTATTCTTTTCCGCCAAAGTGAGCCGCATGGAGATGCCCTTCAGCAAAGAGGAAATCGCGGAGGCGATCAAGGAGACCGTGCGGCACAATGGGCACGAGGCCTGCTACATCCGCCCGCTGGCCTTCCGGGGCTACGAGGTGCTGGGCGTCTACCCGCTGGCCTGTCCTCTGGATGTCATCATCGCTACCTGGGAATGGGGCGCCTACCTAGGGCCAGAGGCCATCGAGCAGGGCGTCGACGTGGCGGTTAGCTCGTGGCGGCGCACCGCGCCCGACGTCGGGATGGCCATGGCCAAGATCGGCGGGCAGTACACCAACTCGCAGTTGGTGGTGATGGAGGCCCGCGACCGGGGCGTCACGGAAGGTATCGTGCTCGATATCTTTGGCTTTGTCAGCGAGGGCAGCGGCGAGAACATTTTCGTGATCTATGACGGCATCATTTACACGCCGCCCCTCTCGGCCTCGATCCTGGGCGGCATCACCCGCCGTTACGTGATGCAGATCGCCGACGACCTGGGCTACACGGTAAAAGAGCAGAACATCCCGCGCGAGATGCTCTACGCCGCCGCCGAGATCTTTTTTACCGGCACGGCGGCCGAGGTCACGCCCATCAAGAACGTGGACGGCCTGGCCGTCGGATCGGGCTCCCGTGGCCCGATCACCAAGAGCATCCAGGACGAGTTCTTTGCCGTCACCCGGGGCGACAAAGACCCGCACGGCTGGCTGACGTATGTGAACGAATGAGCGAATGAAAGGGAAAAATCTCATCACGAGATTGCTCGACGTCCCGGCGACCGACCCGGACGATGCCCGGCGCAGAAAACTGCTCAACGTGCTGCTGTTGAGCATGGTGCTCATCACGTTTATCGGCTTGGTGACAGCCCTAGTCGCCATCATCGCCCTGCCCAATAGTCCCGACCCCATGTTCAAGCTTTTCGTCGTCCTGTTGGTGGCGTTGGGTGGAACGGTCACCCTCTACGCGATCAACCGGTACGCTGTCGGCTGGGCGGCCAGCGCGCTCTTGCTATCCTTCTCCCTGATGCTCATCATTCTGGGCGACACGCCGGAAGAGGTGGCCAACGGACGCAGCTTGATCAACTTTGCCATCGTCATCGTCATGGCCAGCGTCCTGCTGCCCCCCTATGCCAGCTTTATCGCGGCCGGCGTAAGCAGCCTGTCGATTCTCGTCATCGCGCTGCGTACACCAGGGATCATCCCGAACGTGTTTGCGATGCTGGCATTCTTTAGCGTGGCGTTCGTCTCTTGGATTGCGGCACGCAACCTGGAGAGGGCGCTACGCCGCGCGCGGTCTGAAGCGAGCAAGAACCTGGCCATCCTGGAGGGCATCGCCGACGGCGTGGTCGTCTTTGATCTGGATGGAAAGATCGCCGCAGCCAATCCAGCCATCGTCTCCAAAGCAGAGCACCTCGCGGTCGGGGTCGTCGGCCAAGATATCGATGCACTGCTAGCGAATGGTGTGAGCGCCGAGGATCAGGAACGGTTCAAGGCCTACCTGGAAGAAAAAACGAGGTCCACGTTCCGGCTGCAGTGGGGAAACAGGATTTACGACGTGAGCATATCGCCGGTCACTGACGCCAACGACCGGGTGACGGGCATGGTGGCAGTGCTGCGCGATTTCACCCACGAGGCAGAAATCGAGCGCGTGCGGAGGAACTTTGTAGCCATCGCCTCACACGAACTACGCACGCCCGTGGGCGCCATCCTGGGCTATGCCGAGATATTGCAGAACAAGATTCACGGCCCGCTTACGGGCAAACAGCGTTATGCGGTGAACCGCATCGTCACCAACGCCGGCCAGATGCTGAGATTGGCCAACAACCTACTGGATCAGGCGCGGATAGAGGCTGGTTCGCTGCCGATCTTTATCGCCCCATTCAACATGCCAGAACTGTTGAACAACGTCCAAGGCGTGATGGCTCCCTTGGCACAAAACGAGGAGATCCAGTTGCGCACTCACATCGCCGACGACATGCCGGATACGTTCTACGGCGACAGATTGCGATTGTACCAGATCCTGGTTAACCTGGCGAGCAACGCAATAAAGTTCACAGAAAAAGGGCAGGTAGATATCCGCGTCTATATACCCGATGCGAGCCACTGGGCGCTCCAGGTCCAAGACACCGGGTGCGGCATCTCCAAGAAGGCCCAGGCCCAGATATTCGATCCCTTCCAAAAAGCACTGGTGGGCGAGGCATCCGACACCGTGGAACGGGGAGCCGGACTGGGACTCGCCATCGTCAAACAATTGACCGAGATCATGAACGGCGAGATCCAGGTGAAGAGCGACATAGGCCATGGCAGCACGTTCACCATCGTGTTGCCGCTGCTCTCAGAAGCCGACGGCAACATGGACGACCAGCCGAGCGAGGCGGAGCGTCTCAACATGGTTTAGGGTCCCCGTGCCCGCTCAAGAAGTACGCTAAAGCGCACGACGAACATATCGAAATAGTACTTGGGAACAACCACGAACACGCGTAAGAGGAGGAATCTTTGAAGGAGATACGCGTGGAATATGACACCTAGTGGTCACGCAGGCGCAAGCATCGTGGCAGCATACGTCATCGAGCGTTGCGCGTTTAACAACGAGGCAGCACCGGTTACTTTGGGTCTTGCGGCCCTCGTGGGCCTGATGCCGGATCTGGACGGTCTGGCAGTATTGGCGCTGAACCGATACCAGCCCTCCAAAAGCAAGCTTCGCCATCACGAGTTCGTCACCCACACGCCGCTTTTTTACCTCATCTTGACCGCGGCGCTGTGGCTGGCAGGCATGTCGCGGGAGAGCGTGTTCTTTGGGGTATTATCCTTAGGGCACCTGATCCTCGACAGTTGGGGGACCGACGACGGCATCATGTGGCTCTGGCCGTTGAGCCGCCGTCAATTCAGCCTGTTCCCGCGCAATCTGCACGCGGGCGGCGTTCACGGGCTGCGCTTCTACCGGCGGCACGTTCGCTGCGCGCGCGTCTTTGTGCCCGAGGTCACGTTGCTGGTCAGCGGTTCTCTGCTGGCCATGCACACCCTTCTATGGCGGGTGGCTTGACCTTGCTGGTCATTACCCACATCCTTGATGTAGCATATTCCAATGCCTTGGAAGAGGTTTTGGGGGGGTGTGGTGGGGCGCTT